>JAVBQA010000044.1:0-39950 GCA_031549325.1 Eubacteriales bacterium
TCCCAACGTGGGCAAGTCCAGCATCATGAACGCGTTTGTGGGCGAGAAGGTGGCCATCGTGTCCGACCGCCCGCAGACCACCAGAAACAAGATCATGGGCGTCGCCACCCAGGACGGCTGGCAGCTGGTGTTTGTGGACACGCCCGGCCTGCACAAGCCCCGCAGCAAGCTGGGAGAATACATGGTCAAGTCGGCGGTGGACGCCCGGGAGGGGGTCGACTGCGCGCTGGTCGTGGTGGATGCGCAGCACATCGGCGCGGGAGACCGCGCGGTGATCGAAGAGATCGGCAAGATGAACTGCCCGAAGATCCTGGCCGTCAACAAGACGGACCTGGTCACGCCCGAGCAGCTGATGCCCCAGCTGGCCACGCTCAAAGAGCTGCCGTTTGACCAGGTGGTGTCGATTTCGGCGCGCACCGGGCACAACATGGACGTGCTGCTGCGCCTGCTCATCGACGCCATGCCCGAGGGGCCCAAGTATTTCCCCGACGACATGATCACCGACCAGCCCGAGCGCGTCATCTGCGCTGAGATCATCCGCGAGAAGGCGTTGCTCAATCTTCGGGAGGAGATTCCCCACGGCATCGGCGTGGAGATGATGTCCATCAAGAAGCTGTCGGAGGGTCTGACCGAGATCCACGCTACGCTGTACTGCGAGCGCGCGTCCCACAAGTCGATCATCATCGGCAAGCAGGGCGCGATGCTCAGGACGATTGGCAGCGCCGCCCGGGCCGACATCGAGCGGCTGCTGGACACCAAGGTCATGTTGGAGCTGTGGGTTAAGGTGCGCGAGGACTGGCGCAACCGGCGGGACGATCTGCGCACGCTGGGCTACGAGGAATAGGGGATGCTGGTCACAGACGCCATCGTGCTCCGGCGAAGCGATTACCGCGACTACGACCGCATGGTCACGCTGCTCTCCCCCACGCTCGGGCGCATCGACGCCAGCGCGCGTGGGGTGAAAAAGCCGAAATCCCCGCTGATCAACGCCGCCGAGCCGTTCTGCGCGGGTGAGTTCACGCTGTCGCCCACCAAGGGAGGGCTGACGATCAGCCAGTGCCAGATTCGCGAGAGCTATTATCCGCTGCGCCAGGACTACGCCAAGCTCACCCACGCCACGTACTACGTGTACCT
Source organism: Eubacteriales bacterium (assembly GCA_031549325.1). Classification (GTDB taxonomy): domain Bacteria; phylum Bacillota; class Clostridia; order Christensenellales; family Aristaeellaceae; genus JAJDGF01. The sequence continues at coordinate 1,135 of JAVBQA010000044.1, forward strand.
GGCGCTTTTGTGTGCACTGCCGGATGAGCCATCCCAGCCGCTGTTTGACTTGCTGCTGCGTGCGCTGGCCCATCTCGGCTATTCCGAGCTGCCGCCCGAGCTGGTCACTTGCGTGTTCGAGATGCACTATCTGGCCATGCTCGGCCAGTCGCCCCGGATGGACAGCTGTATCCACTGCGGCGCGCCCGTCGATTCGGACGCCCGGTTCGACGCCGAGCAGGGCGGCGTGCTGTGCGCGCGCTGCCCGGGCGCGGGGGCTTCCCGCATCTCGGACGGCGCGCGGCGCATCTTGCTCAAAGCCCCCAAAACCGGGTTTGACAAGGTTCCATTGCTGCTGCCCCGGCCCGAGTGGCCCGAGGCCGCCGCCCACGTCCGGCGTTTTTTGGGCAACCGCATCGAGCAGTTTCCGCGCCAAATGCCCGAGCTGATCACTGGGGGATTCCGATGAAAAAACCATCAAAAGAGTGGCTGCCCAGTTTTGTGTTCTACGGGGCGATGCTTATCGCCGTGTGCGCGCTGGTGTATCTGGTCGCGCCCGCGTGGGCCGGCAAGCTGTTTCCGGAGGTGGACAAAGTCATCCTGCTCCTGCTGTGCGCGCTGAGCTATTTTCTGGCCATCGCCGCGCGGGAGCTGGGCAGGGTGGCGTTCGGCTGCATGGCGGGACAGCATCTGGTCAAGCTAAAACTTGGCCCGCTGCTGGTGGAGCCGGTGTTTGGCAAGCGAAAGCCCCGTTGGGCCGGGTTCCTGCCGTTCGCCTACAGCGCACTGACGCCGCCCGGGTCCCGGCTGTCGAAGGGCATGCACGTGCTGGGCGGGCCGCTGATGAACCTGATCGCGGGGCTGGGCGCGCTGCTTGGCTACCGCGTCGCGCCCCGCCTGGGTGGTCTGTCGGCGTTCCTGTTGCTGGTGTTCGGCATGAACGCGTTCCTTGCGCTGTGGCAGCTGATCCCCATGCGCCTCTTTGGCGTGCCCAACCGCGCCCACACCGCGCTGCGCAGGAAGCGCGCCCATCTAAAACTGGTGAAATGAGGGAACCCATGAGCTTTCATCATCTGCCCGTGCTGCTGAATGAGTGCCTGGAGGGGCTTGCCGTCAGGCCGGACGGCGTGTATGTAGATGGCACGCTGGGGGGCGGCGGGCATTCCGGCGAGGTCGCGAAGCGCCTGGAAACGGGGCGCTTGATCGGCATCGACCGGGACCGGGACGCGCTGAACGCCGCCGCGGCGCGCATAGAGTCCCCGCGCTTCACGGCGCTGAAGGGCAATTTCCACGACGTCAAAGCGCTGCTTTCCGGTGTCGGCATCGAGAGAATCGACGGCGCGCTGCTGGATCTTGGGGTGTCCAGCTTCCAGCTGGACGAGGCCGCGCGCGGGTTTTCCTATCACCAGGACGCGCCGCTGGACATGCGCATGGATGTGGGCCAGCCCCTGACCGCGCGAACCATCGTGAACGAGTGGCCGATGCAAGACATCGCGAGGATCCTGCGGGTGTACGGCGAGGAAAACTGGGCGGTGCAGATCGCGCGGGTGATCTGCGACCGCCGGCTGCAGGCGCCCGTCGAAACCACCGCGCAGCTGGTGTCCCTGATCGACGCCGCCATCCCCAAAAAGTTTCGCGCCAAGGACGGCTCCCACCCGGCCCGGCGCACTTTCCAGGCGCTGCGCATCGCGGTGAATGACGAGCTGGAGCCGCTCCGCGCCGCGATACAGGATTTTGTGGACCTGCTGAACCCCGGCGGGCGGCTGTGCGTGATTGCGTTCCACTCGCTGGAGGACCGCATCGTCAAGAACACGTTCCGCGAACTGGCCGATCCCTGCACCTGCCCGAAGCAGATCCCGGTGTGCGTGTGCGGCAGGGTGCCGTCGGTGAAGCTGATCACCCGAAAGCCCATCACCGCCACGGAGGCGGAACTGGCGGAAAACCCTCGCGCCCGCAGCGCCACGCTGCGCGTGTGCGAAAAGGTGGTGGCCCAATGAAAACGCTTTCCACGCGGCACGGCGAGGTTCTGCTGCCCGCGTTCTTCCCGGACGCCACCCACGGCGCGATCCGCGCCACCGGGTTTGAGGACGCCGCGACCGCCGGCACCCAGGGGCTGGTCATGAACAGCTACCACCTGTTCAACCGGCCCGGTCCCAAGCTCATCAAGGCGCTCGGCGGGCTGCACGGCTTCACCGGCTATCGGGGGCCGATCCTGACCGACTCGGGCGGTTTCCAGCTGTTTTCACTGATCCGTGAGAACCCGGCCTACGGCGAGATTCGGGACAACGAGATCATCTTTCGACCGGACATGGGGTCGGAAAAGCTAGTTTTCACCCCTGAAAAGTGCATACAGGCGCAGATGCAGTACGGCGCGGACATCCTGATGGCGCTGGACGTGTGCACCCACCCGGACGACCCGGACGACGTGCAGAGAAGAGGCGTGCGGCTGACGCTCAAGTGGGCCGAGCGCTGCCGAAAAGAGTTTGACAAGCTGACAAAGGGCATGAAAGACGAGCGCCCCAAGCTGTTTGCGATCGTGCAGGGCGGCTCCGACCGGGCGCTGCGCATGGAGTGCGGCCAGGGCTTGCAGCAAATCGGGTTTGACGGCTATGGGTTTGGCGGCTGGCCGCTGGACTCATCCGGCAAGCTGCGCGACGACATCCTGCAGGCGGCGGCCGACGCCATGCCGGACGACCTGCCCAAATACGCCATGGGGCTGGGCACGCCGGAGGAGATCGTGCGCTGCGTGGACATGGGCTACAGCCTGTTCGACTGCGTGATCCCCACCCGCGAGGCGCGCCACCAGCGGCTCTATGTGTTTAAGGAAGGGCTTGAAACGCCTGATGGCGTGCGCAGCCAGGGCGGCAAGTTCTACTCGTTTTACTACGCGCTGGATGAGGTGCACCGGCGAAACGGCGGCCCGGTCGACCCGAACTGCGGCTGCCCGCTGTGTAAGGGTCACTCGCGGGCCTATCTGCATCACCTGTTCAAGGCGGGCGATTCCCAGGCCTACCGGCTGGCCACCGCGCACAATTTGCGGTTCTACGCGCGGCTGATGGAGCTGATCCGCGCATGAACGAGCGCGAGCGGGCGGCGCTGACCGAGCTCAAGTCGTCCAAGAAATATGGGGACATTTGCGAGGCGACCGTCGAGCGGGTTTTCTTGGAAGAGCTTACAAAGCGCAAGAACCTAAAGCTGGCCGAGAAGGAGGCCCGCGCCCGGCTGCACCAGATCAGCGGCGCGTACCTGACGCGGGATCAGCTGAAGCAGGCGGACGGATACCTGCGGGCCTATGCCGCCGGGGATCCCGCGGCGCTGACCCAGGCGCTGAATTTGCACGCATCCACCCGCGAGCGGCTGCCGAGCGCCGAGGCGCTGTATCGGCGGGCGTTCGAGACGGCCGGACGGCCGGACACGATTTTGGATCTGGCGTGCGGGCTGAACCCGCTGCTGCTGGGCGGCATGGGGCTGGCCGTGCGCGGCATCGACATCCACGGCGGCACGAACGCGCTGGTCAACCGCTGGGCGGCGGCGTGCGCCTGGGATGTGCGCTGCGAGACCTGTGACCTGACGATGGATGCGCAGCTGCCCTCCGCCGATCTGGCGCTGCTGATGAAGCTGCTGCCGGTGCTGGAGCAGCAAAAAAAGGGCGCGGCCACCGAACTGCTTGCCCGCGTGCACGCAAGGTGGCTGTTGGTCAGCTTCCCCACGCGCACGCTGTCCGGGCGCGCCATTGGCATGGCAGGCAGTTACGCCCGGTGGATGTCCGAAAACCTGCCGGAGGGGTTGAAGGTGCAAGACGAATTTCAGATGGGCAGCGAGCTGTGCTATCTGTTGGAGGCAAAACATGGCTGAGCTGCTGGTGGTGGCCACCCCCATCGGGAACCTGAATGACCTTTCGCCGCGCATGGCGGAAGCGCTTTCCCGCGCCGACTTAATCGCTGCCGAGGACACGCGCGTCACCATGAAGCTGCTGAACCACCTGCATATCCCGGGCAAGCCCATGGTCTCGCTGCACCGGCACAACGAGGAACACAAGGCCCCGGGGCTGATCGAGCGCATGATCGCGGAGGATCTGACCGTGGCTTTCGCCAGCGACGCGGGCACGCCGGGCATCTCGGATCCCGGCGCCGAGCTCACGCGGCTCGCGCACCGGGCGGGCATCCGGGTCACGCCCATCTGTGGGCCGTCGGCAGCCATCACGGCGCTATCGGTCAGCGGATTCGACGCGCGGGAGTTCACTTTCTATGGGTTTTTGCCCCGCGAAAAAAAGCCGCTTCGGGAGAAGCTGGCTTCGATGCGGGGCGCGGGCGTGGCGGTTGCTTATGAGTCGCCCCACCGGGTGTTGGAGTTGGTGGAGCAGATCGAGCAGACGCTGCCCGGCGCGAACCTGTGCGTGTGCTGCGATCTGACAAAGAAATTCGAGCTGATTCTGTGCGGGCCGTGCGGCGAAGTGCTGGAAACCATGCGCGCCAACCCGAACATTGAAAAGGGCGAGTACGTGCTGGTGACTGAACTGCCCGCGTTTGAACCGGCGGAGGAGAAACAGGCGCTGCCGGCCGGCCCCGCGCTGCTGTCGCTGATGCTGGAGGGAATGGGTCTTGAGGAGGCACACGAGCGCCTCCAGCCGGACTACCCACGCAACGAGCTGTACAAGGCCCGCTTGGCCATCAAAAAGCGATTCGGCGCATAGCGGAGCCCCTCGGTTTGCGCCGAATGGGGATGCTCAAGGGATTCGCTCCCTTGCCCGGGGCCCAAGGGGCGGCGTCCCCCTGTGTTTCCCCCTTGCGTCACTCCCGTTCCCCACGCAATCTCTCCATGACTTCCTTGCTGCCATAGCTTGGGAGTTTTTTCGTCGTGGCCTGAAGCTCCCGCTGGCATAGCACGGCGTGCTCGCAGTGGTCGCAGGCGGAGCGCTGGCCGTGCAGGGCGGGGCTCTTTTGGATCTCGCCCGCGCGCAGCCGGCCGAAGGCTTCGCCCGCGGCGCCCAGGGTGTGCTCGATCAGCAGGTTGAACTCGTCCTCTTGAACCTTGCTGTCCCGGATGGCCATCGCCTCGTCGGGTTGCTCCGCCATGGCGGAAAGCACTTTCTCGTCTTTCAGCACCAGCCCTTTCAGCCGCAGCGCCTTGCGGCGCTCGCGCTCCACCAACGCCGGGTCGCGGGCGTCGGTGTCTATCGGCTTGTCCGAGATGTTGAAGAAGAATGCGCCGGCGGGCTTTCCGCCCTGCTGTTTCACGGCGGCGGCCAGGTACACCAGCAGCTGCATAGAAAGCCCGTGGTATAGCTCGCTCAGGCTGAGCGAGCGCCCCCCGGTCTTGTAGTCGATCACGCGCAGGTACTGTTCGCCGTCGGCCCGCCACTCGTCCACCCGGTCGATGCGCCCCATCAGCTGCGCGCCGCCGTCAATCGCGATGCCCGGCTCACCCTGGCCGAAGCTGATTTCGATGCCTTTGGGCAAAAACTTGCTGCCCTTCAGCTGGTTCACCACTGTGGCCGCCGCCCGCCGCGCGATTCGCCGCAGCTCCTCGCCTTGCGCGCGGGCCAGCGCCCCCTCCCCCAGCGCCCGCTGGCTGATTTCCTCCATCAGCTCGCCCGTCACCGAGTCCATCCGCGCCATGGACTGCTCCGGGCTCAGCTCGGACAGGCGCGCGCCGTTTTCCGCGATGAACCGCTCCATGGCCTCGTGGTAGAAGCTGCCCGCATCCTGCGGGGTCAGCGTGAACTCGTGGAACTCCTCCGGGCGCAGCGCATAGCGCGCGAAATGCTTGTAGGGACACTCCACGAAGCGCTCCAGCCTCGACACGCTCACCTGCTCCACCTGGGCAAACAGCCGCTCAGCCAAGGGGGCAGGCAGCGCGTCTGGCTCCTTTGCCGTCGCCCTTTCGGGCCCTCCCAGCGCCTGCTTTACTGCCCATAAGTAAGGCTCGTCCGGCGAGGCGTTCAAATATCCCGCTAGGTGGCTGCGCGCGGCCTGAGGCGCGTTGAGCCGCAGCCGCAGCATGGCGGCTTCGTCGTGCAGCCCGCCCTTGGCCTTCAGGGCGGGGAATATGCGCCGCACCTGCTGCACCAGCACGCCCGGCTTTTGCGCCATGCCCTTGGCGTCGCTGGCCGGATGGCTCAAAAACAGGTAGCTGTCCGTCAGCGACAGCGCCGCTTTCAAGCTGAGCAGCGCCATGCGCTGCCGGTCCGCTGGGCTCAGCGCCGCGGACAGCCGCTCCGCCGGGTCCAGCTGATCCAGCTCCTTCTCGCTCAACAGCCCACTCTCAGACGGCGCGCCCGCGTCGCTCAATCCCAGCACCAGCAGCGCTTTGACCGGCCGGCTCTTCATGTGGTCGAAGCTGCCGCACAGCACCGCGTCGCCCGACTGGGGCAGCGGCCGCACCTGGGCCACGCTCAGCGCCCGCTGCAGCAACTCATGGGCTTGATTCAGCGTCAGGCCCTCGCCCGAGAGCAGCTCGTGCATCTGATCCAGCGCCGCAAGGATTTTGTTCCACACCTGGGCGCCCTCCATGGCCCACTCGCGCTGGCCCAGCGCGATCAGCGCTTCCTGCTGCGCCTCGATCTGGGCGCACACGCTCAGTTCTTCCAGCATCTCAAAGATTGCGCCCAGCACAAGGTTTGTGTCGCTCTGCTTCTTCGTGCGCGCCTCCAAATGGAGCAGCGGTTCGGCGGCTTGCGCGCGCGCCCGCTCCAGAGGGGCTTGCGCCTCGTCGATCAGCCGAAGCGGATTCTTCAGCGCCTTGCCCCTGAGCCCGTACCGCAGGATGTGGTTCACCAGCAGGTCCAGCGTGTCGTCGCCGATGCCGGTCATGCCGCAGCGCAGGTAATCCACCATGTCGTCGCTCTGCCAGCCGCGCGTCACCACCCGCAGCGCGCTCAACAGGCACTGGGCCGCCGGGTGCCGGTCGGCCCGGCGCGCGCCCGGCAGAAACAGCGGAACATCCGCCTGGGCAAATGCCCGCCGAAGCGCGCCCTCGTAAGTCTCGTTCAGTGTCTGGCAGCACAGGGCGATGTCCCGCCAGCGCCAGTTTTTGTCCATCGCGCGGTTGCGCACCAGCGCCGCCGCGAACTCGGCTTCGTCCTGTGGGTTCTTCAGCGCCCCCAGCTGCATGGTTCTGGGCGCGTCCGCCCACTTCTCTGCGGGAAAGCCGCCCAGCGCCATGGACAAATGCCGGATCTCGGGCGAACCGTCGCCCTCCATTTCTTTGGCGACCTCCCGCGCGAGGGGAACGCCCTGCGCCTCGGCCAAGCGCGTAAGCCGCGCCACCGAGCGCCGGATGGGCGCGTATAACTCCTTGTCGCGGCCGCCGTCCTCGAGCGCCAGGCATAGCGTCAGCTCACGCGCGCTGCCCGCCAGCGCCACCAGCAGATTCGCCAGGGAGGCCGAGATCGTGTCGAATCCGTAGGCAAACACGTCCGCGTCCTGAACCAGCGGCGCGGAAGACAGCCGAGCCACCGCCTCGCGCAGCTCATCCTCGCCATCCAGAAACCGCCCCTTTAGCGCGCCCTCGTAGTCCTGATACAGAATCGCCAGGTCCTGAAGCTTTTTCCTCAGCGCGCTGGATCCTTGCGCCTCGGCCATTTCCAGCAGCCGCTCCGGATCGATCCCGGCCTGCTTAAACGCCTCGATCTGCCCCAGCGCCTTCTCGGCGAAGCCTTTGCGCAGCGCGGCGCGCCGGTACCAGGTGAGACGCTTTTTCTGGTGCAGCGCCGCCCTGTGAAGAAGCATCACCCGGCCCTGCTCGTCGATGCGCGCGCCCTTTGGCCAGCCCGCCTGCTCAAACACGCGCTGGCACAGCCGCCCGGGTGACAGCACCTGCAGCCGGAACGAACCCGGGCTATCCGGGCCGCCCAGGATGTCGAGTTCGGCCTGCAGCGTGAGCTGCGCAGGTACGACCACCAGCAGTGTTTTGTCGCCGCGCAGCGCCCCATGTATCCTTTCGAAGCCCGCCTGACGCACCGCATTGGCGCGCCCGGTCAGCAGTGTTAGCCGCATAGCATGCATCCTCCAGCTGTTCTCACTGGCTAGATTATACCACACGCGGCGCGCGCATTCAAACGCGGGTTACACGGCGGCGCATCAAACGCGGCGCTGCAAATTTTTTTCCGAAACGAGTGAAATCGTTGAATATTTATGCTATAATAAGAACGATGGGGTAGGCTCTAAATTAAAGGGGGGTCCAAAATGACATTGCCTGGAAAGCTGACAATCGGCTTTCTGCACGAAGACAATCCGCTCAAATCCTTCTTTCGAATGAAACCACTGCTGACCGAAGAGGCGGACGGGCTGAAACCCTCAGACAAGGACGACCGGTTCCCGGAGGAGGGCTTCATCCGGATCGTTCCCGACAAAAACGAGATCACCATCTTCAAAAACCGAATGCGTCAAATGGGCCGCTACTGTGCGCTGGACCTCCGGAAGCACTTGAGCGAAAACGACAAGATCCGGCCCAACAAGAATTACATACCCGGCGGACCCGAGCGCAACGCGAACATCGTGTATTCCGATGTGATCGGGCGTCTTCCCATGCACATGATTGCCGAGGTGGTGGAGTGCGACCAGGATCCGAACCAGCAGATGCTGGTGTTGGATATGGAGCTGCTGCCGGGCACTGCCTACGTGCTGCTGCGCCACAAGGGCGAGCTGTGGGGGCCGTGGGGATGGGCGTCCGGCGAAGAAAACCCGCTGCACGTCACCCTGACCCGCGCCGTGGGTCAGCCCTTCTCACACCAGAGCGAGCGCAAATTCGCGGGCAGCATCCTGCCCGTGCCGGTGGACGACACCCAGGCGCTGCTGCTCTACGACTTGACCCCGTTTGGGCTGAACGAGGTGGCGATGCCCGAGATCGAGCGTCCCATGGAGCGCACGCCCATCGAGGCCATGCCGCAGAGCACGTCCCAGTTGCTGGGGCTCGCGCCCACGCCCGATTCCTTCCGGCAGAGCGAGCCGGAGCCGGACCGCATGGCGCAGTTTGGCTATCGTGATCCCAGTTACCAAGAATACAGCGCGGCGCGCGCCCGCAGCCTGCACGAGGTCGTGGAGGAACAGTGGCGCAAGTCGCGATACGACCAGCTGGGCCAGTCGGCGCCGGGCCAGACCATCGGCCGTCCGGCGCAAAATCCGGTGGAGCACGCCATCGCCAGCCTCACCGAGGTCTGGTCCCGGGACGAATCCCGCCCGGCGCTGATCGCGGAGCTGCTTCGGAACGAGGAGATCAGGGACACCTTGACGGGCTATCTGGCCCCGCGCGCGGGGCTTGCCTCAGGCGAGATGAACCGCCAGATGAATGAACTCGAGGCGGCCCGCCTCAAGCTGATCGGCGAAATCGACGCGCTGAGGCTCAAGCGGGACGAGACCAAGTCCCTGCTGATGGACGAGCTGCGCGCGCAGAACCGACAGGAACTCGCGCAATTTGACCAGAAGAGCAAGGCGCTCACCCGCGAGATCGACCGCAACGAGCGCGCGGCGCAGAGCGCCGGCAAGGCCGCGGAGCAGGCGCAGAAGCTGCTGAACGAGTCGGTCGATAAGCTGGACGAGCGGCTGATGAGCAGCCTGCTCGGGATGCGCATGATGGAGCTGGCGCGGCGCGCCGACGTGCCCAAACTGGCCGGCCACCCCGAGACCCATGACCCCATGGCGGGTGAGCTGATCTCGGATATGCGGGTGCAGCTGGAGCAGGCCGGGTTCCCGCTGAGCAATGACCAGGCCGTGAACCTGCTGGCCTGCCTGATGGCGGGCGGCACGCTGATCCTCTCGGGCGCGTCTGGAACCGGAAAGAGCGAGCTGTCGCGTCGTCTGGCCGACGCGCTGGGGCTGTCCGGCAAGGCCGGGCGGTTCGTCGAGGCGCGCACGCCAAGCGAGCCCGCGGTTCAGCAGCTGCTCCAGCAGGACGACCGCCTCACCAAGCTCATGCTGCTGCTGGACGATGTGAACACCGGCGACTGCAAGCAGACCGTGACCGACGTCCTGCGGCTTCAGGAGATGGCCGCCGCCAAGGACATTCCGCTGAACCTGGTGCTGACCGCGCAGGACGCGCCGGATGGCGAGCAGCTGCCCGTGCGGCTGCTCAGCAGAAGTTTCGTGGTGCGGCTCGACAAAACGCCTTTCAGCGCCCCATGGAAGCCGGCCGAGATTGTGATTCCCGCGCCCACCCGTGCGGTGTCGCTAAGCGCCTTGCACAAGATTTTCAACAAGAACCAGGAGCTGCCCGGCGAGCTCACCGACCGGCTGAACAAGCTGCGCAAGGATTTGGCCCGGTTCAGCTACTCGATCGATCGGCGCACGCTGAACGAGCTATGGAACCTTTGTGCCTGCTCGCGCGGTCTAATGCAGTGCAGCAATCTGGAGCTGCTGGATCTGGCGCTGTCTCAGCGCGCGCTGCCGCACATGATGGCAACGCTGGGTCTGGAGGCGCTTCGTGAGCTGCCCGCGCTGCTGTCTGACATGCCGCGCTGCCTGAGCCTGATGCGACAGCCGATGCCGTTACTGTAATTGATGGAGGATGGACCGATGAAGAAGTTGTTTTCCCTGGCGCTGTGCCTGATGCTCGTGTTGTGCCCGCTGTGCGTGCGCGCCGAGGCGTTGCCGTTGAATGCGGACGATGTAAAGCAGATCACCGAGACCGGTTTCACCACCATGGGCGAGTATGTCGAGGCGCTGAAGCCCACGTTCTACAGCTGGTATTACGAGGGCGATGCCACCGGCGTCACCTACTTCGACCTGGAGGTGCCGGGCGGCGGGGTCACGCTGTCCGTGTCCGACGTGCCCGACTATCAGGATGACGACCAGGGGCTGGAGGGCGTCAGCGAGCTCAAGGGCGACGTGCTGACCAAGGAGGCCACGCTGGTGGGCGCTTCTTGGGAGACAGAGCAGCTGAGCTTCGTGTTCCTGCCCCGCGGTTTGAAGCTGGGGGACAGCAAAGAGAAGCTGGAGCAGGCCTTCCCGGATCTGGACTGGACCGCCGCGGCCGAGGGCGAGGACACCTATGAGGAGGCCGCCAGCATCATGCTGACTGTGCCGGAGGATCCGGAGCAGTGGCACCAGTATTACGGGCTGGACTTCTTTGTCAAAGATGGCGTGATTGAGATGGCGCAGTACTGGTATAGCACAGACGCGGAGTAAGTCACATTAGCGCGTAGACGAGGGGCCGGGGGAATGTTTCCCCCCGGCCCCTCGTTTGCGCTAATACGACTCTTTCCGCCGCTGTTTTCTCAGCGCATTCCTGCGCAATCCCTGCTCCCACTCACGCCGTTGCTCATCGCTCTCCAGCTGCAGCCCGGGAACCTTGACCGGCTTCTCCTCATCATCCAGCGCCACCATCACCATGTATGCGGTGTTGATCAGCGCGCGCTGCCCGTCCAGTTCCTCCACGTACGTCTTGACGCACACCTCCATGGAGGTGGTGCCCACGAACGTCACATATCCGACCAGGATCAGCATCTGGTTCACATACGCCGGGCCGCTGAACGTCAGCGAATCCACCGTGGCGGTGGTCACGTTGCGCCCCGAGTGCCGCCGGGCTACCACCCCCGCCACCACGTCGATCCACTGCATCAGCTGGCCGCCAAACAGCCGCCCCAGGCCGTTGAGCTCAGATGGCGTCAGGATTTGCACCTGTTCGGTGTAGGATTCCTTCAAAAGTTTTTGCTGTACGCTCACGAAAATGCCCTCTCAAATCGTAAAAATTCCGAGTCCGTTCAACAGCGCCCGCAGGCCGATCAGCACCAGCACCAGCCCGCCCGCAAACTCGGCCTTGTTCTTGAACCGCGCGCCAAACAGGTTGCCCACAAACACACCGCCCAGCGCGATGATGAACGTGGTGCAGCCGATCAGCGCCACCGAGGAAGCCAGATTGACCTGCTTGAAGGCGAAGATCAGCCCCACCATCAGCGCGTCAATGCTGGTGGCGATGGCCAGCAGCGTCAGCTCCCTGAGATCCAGCCTGTCCTCAGACGGCTCGGCCTCATCGCCGCCCTCCCGCAAGCTCTCCCAGATCATCTTGCCGCCGATATACAGCAGCAGCGCAAACGCGATCCAGTGGTCGTAGTCCTCAACATAGCTGCTGAACTGGCTGCCCAGCAGGTATCCGATCGCGGGCATCAGCGCCTGAAACGCCCCGAAAAACAGCGCGATGGTCAGCGCGTGCGCCGCGTGGACCTTTCGCATGCCCAGGCCCTTGCAGATCGCCACCGCGAACGCGTCCATCGACAGCGCGATGGCCGTGAGAATCAGCTCACCCAACCCCATGCATGAAACGCCTCCAACCCTTATGCCTGATGACACAGCCGCTTTAGAACCTCGACGCCCGTCAGCAGCGCGCGCTCGTCAAAGTCGAATGCGGGCGAGTGCAGCGGCGGCACGTCGCCCACGCCGACGTAAAGCATCAGCCCGGGGATCCGCTGCATATAACACGAGAAGTCCTCGCCCAGCAGGCTTGGCGACTCGAACGTCACAAACGGAATGCCGGCCAGCAGCGCCTTCGCGCCGTCAAACAGCGCCTGGTCGTTGAGGATCGCAGGATACCCCTGCTGCACTTCCAGCTCGATGCGCGCGCCGGTTTCCGCCTCGATGGCCTGTGCGATCTCGAAAAGCCGCCGCTTCATGAACTCGTAGTCCGCGACCGCGTAGGTGCGCATGGTGCCGCCGATGCGCGCGTGGTCTGCGATGATGTTCTGCGCCGTGCCTGAGCGGAACAGCCCGAATTTCAGCACCTTCGGATCCACGCTCTGATAGCCCTTCTCCATCTCCACCGCGCGCCGGTAGAACTCGGCCCCGGCCCACAGCGCGTCGACGCCCTCGGCGGCGCGCGCGATGTGGGTGGATTTGCCGGTCACGTGGGCCCACACCTCGCTGGCCCGCGCCATGAACGGCCCTGGACGGCTGCCTACCTCGCCAATTTGCAGGTGCGGATCCACGTGCAGCGCGTAGATCGCCCTGACCTTTTTGCGCTCCAGAATGCCGCTCTCGCAGATCTTCACCGCGCCGCCGCCCGACTCCTCGGCGGGCTGAAAGATCAGCAGCACGTTGTGGTTCAGCTCGCTCAGGCGCCCGTCCACGTGGGCCGCAAACGCCAGCATCATCGCCATGTGCGCGTCGTGGCCGCAGGCGTGCATGCAGCCCTGGTGGGTGGACGCATAGTCCGTGTCGTTCAGCTCCTGCATGGCCAGCGCGTCCATGTCGGTGCGGAAGGCCAGCGTGTCGGGCTTCCCCGCGTCGAAGAACAGCGTCAGCCCATGCTCGGCCATGTGCTCAATCTCGGCCGACAACCCCGCGACGGCCCGAAGCACATAGGCCTCGGTCTTGGGCAGATCATAGCCAATCTCGGGGATTTTGTGCAGATTTCGCCGGTGCTTCGTCAACAGTTCCAGCATGTTTATACACACCCTTCATTCCCTCTACTTTAGGCCATTCCTTCCGCATCCGTCAAGACACAAATGAAAAAGTTTGGCTCATTCGCTTGCAATTTGGTTCGCCGGATGGTATAGTGGGTGCACAGCCAGATAGAGGCGCGGAGTACAAGGAAGCGTCGCGAGCCGACAGGCGTTAGAGCGACGCGGAGGGCATCTCCGCCGAACCATGGGCCAGGTATGGCGCCATGGTGGGCCTGCGGATAATATCCGCAGGACTGTCCACAGCATAAAACCTGTGGTTGCGCTATCTTGATCGACAATGGCTCCGTGTCATCAAGATGTCTATCTTGGTGGCATTTTTGTTGGGAGGGATTCATCTATGTTCAAGGGGAGTTTCGTGGCGCTGGTGACGCCGTTCCATGAGGACGGCAGCGTGGATTTCGAACGGCTGCGGGCGCTGTGCGGGTGGCACATCGAAAACGGCACCGACGGCTTGGTGGTGCTCGGCACTACCGGCGAGTCCAGCACAATGACCCATGAGGAAGACGAAGAGGTGGTGCGGGTGGCGCTTCAGGCGGTGCAGGGGCGCATCCCCGTGATCGCGGGCGCGGGCAGCAACTGCACCCAGACGGCGCTCGAGAAGAGCCTGGCCTATGAGAAGCTGGGCGCGGACGGGCTGCTGCTGATCACCCCCTACTACAACAAGGCCAATGCGCAGGGCATGATCCAGCACTTCAAGGTCATCGCCGACCGGGTGAACCTGCCGATCATCCTCTACAATGTGCCCGGGCGCACCGGCTGCAACCTGCCGGTGTCCTGTGTGGCCGAGCTCAGCAAGCACAAGAACATCGTGGCCATCAAGGAGGCCAGCGGCAGCATTTCCTATGTGGCTCAGGTCGCGAAATATGTCTCGGAAGATTTCGCGCTGTTCTCCGGCAACGACGACATGATCGTGCCGGTGATGAGCCTTGGCGGCTCGGGCGTGATTTCGGTGTTCGCCAACATCTGCCCCCGCCAGACGAGAGACATGGTGCACGCATGGCTTTCCGGCGACACCGGGAAGGCCCGGGACATGCAGCTGAAGTATCTGGAGCTCATCAACGCGCTGTTCATCGAGGTCAACCCGATCCCGGTGAAGGAGGCCATGAACATGCTCGGCCTTCAGGCGGGCGCGTTCCGGCTGCCGCTGTGCCCCATGGAGGACAAAAACCGCGAGGCGCTGAAAACCGCGCTGCGCGTGCTGGAGGGTGCATGAACATCATCCTGGTGGGCTACGGCAAGATGGGCAAGCTGATCGCCGAGACGATCTCGAACCAGCCGGACATGAGGCTGATCGGCATCGTGGACGTCGATCAGAAGCGCCACTTCGACGAGATCTCAGAGACCGCCGACGTGGTGATGGACTTTTCCTATCCGGGGAACCTGGGCATGACGCTTCAGTATGTGGGGCAAACCGGCTGCGCGCTGGTGCTGGGCACCACCGGGCTGACCGCCGGGCAGATCGGGCAGGTGCACGAAGCCGCGGCGCGCGCCCCCGTCATGTTCAGCTACAACTACAGCCTGGGCGTGGCCGTGCTGAAAAGGGCGCTGGCGCTGGTGTCGACTGCCCTGAAAGAGAGCTTCGACATCGAGATCATCGAGGCGCACCACAGCCAGAAGGCCGACGCGCCAAGCGGAACCGCCAAGCTGCTCAAGGCTGCGATCGATCCGGATGGAGACTATCGCGCCGTGGACGGCCGGTCGGGCATCACCGGCGCGCGCGGCAAGCGCGAGATCGGCATGCATGCGGTGCGCGGCGGCACCGTGGCGGGCGAGCACAGCGTGCTGTTCCTGGGCGACCAGGAATCCCTGGAATTCAAGCACAGCGCGGGCAGCCGCCAGATTTTTGTGAACGGCGCGGTGCGCGCGGCCCGGTTTGCGGTCGGGAAGCCCGCCGGGCTCTACACCGTGGACGACATGCTATGGGGGGATGAGAAATGAACGCGGAGCAGATCATCGAGCGCATCCGGAGCGCCGTGAAAAAAACCCCGGTGAAGGTGTATATCAACGCGGACGGGCCCATCGAGTTCCCGAACTGCAAGGTTTTCGGAGAGCGCAGCCTGGTGGTGTTTGGCGACTGGGCGGACGTGCAGCCGGTGCTGGAGCGGCACAGAGCGCAAATTCGGGACATCGAGATTGAGAACGACCGGCGCAACAGCGCGCTGCCGCTGCTGGACATCAAGGGCATCAACGCGCGCATCGAGCCGGGCGCGGTCATCCGGGAGCAGGTGGAGATCGGCGACCGCGCGGTCATTATGATGGGCGCGATCCTGAACATCGGCGCGGTCGTGGGCGCTGACACCATGATCGACATGGGCGTGGTGCTGGGCGGCCGGGCGATGGTGGGCGCGCGCTGCCACATCGGCGCGGGCGCCGTGCTGGCCGGCGTGGTGGAGCCCGCCAGCGCCACTCCGGTGGTCGTAGAGGACGATGTGATGATCGGCGCCAACGCCGTGGTGCTGGAGGGCGTGCGCATCGGCGCGGGCGCGGTGGTGGCCGCGGGCAGCGTGGTGATCGCGGATGTGGCTCCCGGCGCGGTGGTGGCGGGCGTCCCGGCGCGCTTCATCAAGCAGAAGGACGAGAACACCCAGAAAAAGACCGCGCTGGTGGACGCGCTGCGCTCTCTATAGCTTGGGGAGCCGCCGGACCGATCGATCGCCTGGCCCGATTGGCCCATCAATTGACCATACCGCATCTTTTGTCTACGAATCACCCCCTTGTTGCTTGACAAGGGGGTTTGTTGTTGTTATGCTCTTTTTACATACTCGCAACCATTGCGCGCCGCAATGGTACATATAAGGAGGGGCATTTCATGAAGGTCGCATACACGGGCTGGACCTGGCTGGTCAACCACAAGGATAACTACAAGTATGAGTTCGAGCAGAGTCTGGCGGCGGCGGCCGACCTGAACTATGCGGCGGTGGAGAACTTCGCGTTCATCACCAAGTACTACGACAACAACGCCGCCGAGGTCAAAGAGCTGCTGGACAAGTACGGCCTGGAGATGGCCAACCTGTACCTGCACTTCTCGGAAGATCCGGAGGTCGACTACCAGAACGCCGTCAGCTATCTGGATTTCATGAAGAAGATCGGCGCCACCTATATGAACATGCAGGCCGTGATGTGGCGCGAAGCCCCGAACGACCGCCCCACCGACAAGGAGGCCATTCTGCGCTACGCCCAGTTGTCCGACCGCATCGGCAAGCTGCTCAAGGACAACGGCTGTGTGGCCTGCTTCCATCCCCATGCCAACACCGCCGTCTTCACCGAGGAGCAGATCGACCTGTTCCTGGCGAACACCAACCCCGAGTACGTCACGCTCTGCCCGGACACCGCCCACATCACCATCGCGGGCATGGATCCGGTCAAGGCGTTTGAGAAGTACGTCGGCCGCATCGGCTATGTGCACCTGAAGGACGTGGATCCGGACGTGAACTTCGACCCGGCCTGGCCGATGAACCGCTTCCGCGCGCTGGGCGTGGGCACGGTGGACTTCAAGGGCGTTTACAACGCGCTGGTCAAAGGCGGCTATGACGGCGTGCTGTGCGTCGAGCTTGACCGGCCCATGGTCTGCAACTACCGCTCGGCGCAGGTGTCCCGCATGTACCTGCACAATGTGCTCGGGCTGTAGGCAATTTGGATTCTGATGGTTTCAAGCGCGCCGCCTTTGTGTTATGATAAGGGCGACGCGCTTACTCGTTTTCGGGAGGATCGGAATGAACCTGACCGTGTTTGAAAAGGGGTTCAATTTCTCTGAGGATGGGCCGGGCAACCGGCTGGTGCTGCACCTGCAGGGCTGCAACCTTCGCTGTCCCTGGTGCGCCAACCCGGAGGGCATTCCCGTGGAGCCGCCGCTGATGCAGCTTCTAAAGCCGCTGCCCGATTGGGCCTGTCCCCGCGGCGCGGTGAAGGATGGCGCGCTGGACCGCTCGGCCTGCCGGGGCTGCGCGCGCCGCGAGTGCGTGAGCGTGAACCGCAACCGGGCGCTGTGCGTGAAGGCGGTCACAAAACCCGTTCCCGACTGGTTTGCCGAGGTGCTGTCCGCCGAGCCTATGTTCTTTTCGGGCGGCGGGCTGACGCTGACCGGGGGCGAGGTGTGCGTGCAGATTGACGCGGCGCTTGCGCTGCTCCGGCTGTGTCGGGCGCAGGGCATCCACACGGCCGTCGAGACCAATTTGGCCATGGGCCGGGCGAACGAGCTGTTTCCCGCGCTGGATCTGTTGATCGCCGACTACAAGCATCACGACGCCGGTACGCTGAAAAGCGTCACCGGAGCGGATCTCGCCACCGTGGAGCGCAATTTCTGTCTGGCGCTGGAGCGGGGGCTGCCCACCATCCTGCGCATTCCGCTGATCTCTGGGTTCAACGCGGGGGAACCCGACATGGAGGGGTTCGCAAAAGCGCTAAAGCGCATGGCAGGACGCGATGCGAATGATTGCCTGTCGGTGGAGCTGCTGAGCTACCACGAGTATGGCAAGGAGAAATGGGCCCAGTGCGGCTTGGAGTATAAGATGGCGAATGGGCATGTGGAGCCCGGGCTCAGGGCGGCGCTGGCGGCGCGGCTTCGGGCGGATGGACTGACCGTGATTTCCACCTGAGGAGGGCAAAAGGTATGGGCATCGGAACACATGGGCGGATCACCGAAATGGCCAAAGCGCTGTTCGCCGATGAGCGCGCGCGCACGCGGCTGGACGGCTGGTTTCTGATCAAAGAGGCGCAGATGAGGGCGGAGCGCGCAGCCAAAGGGCTTTCGCCCATGGAGCGCGCGGCGCTGCTGAATCGGGTCGCGGTGGAAACTGTGCCGCTGGACATCCCGCCGGACGCGATCTTCTGCGGCACCCAGCGCGACGCGTTTGCCCGCAGCTACGCGCTGATCAATCCGGCGTTCACCGTGGAGTCGTTCAGCGGCTACTGCGATCCGACGGCGGTGTACGGCGACATCGAGCCGTGCGCGGACATCCCGCAGGCGCGCATCGACGCTGTGCGCGCGTTCTACCAGGACTCGGATTACGTGCGCGCGCTCAGCGAGACTTACAAAGAGGTAGAGCGCGAGACGGCCGAGGTGGCGTTCTTCGTGGAGCAGGTCACCGGGCATGTAATCCCGGACGTGCGCCCGATCCTGCGGGACGGCGTCGCCGCGCGGATCGCCCGGATCGACGAGAAGCTGGCGGCAGAGAAGGACCGCGAGGTGCAGGCCAACTTGCGCGCCATGAGGGCATCCCTCGAATGCGTGCTGGTGCTGGCGGGCCGTTACCGCGCGCTTGCCGAGGACCACGCAAAACAAGCCACCGGTGAGCGCAGGGAGCAGCTGGAACACATGGCGCAGGCGCTGGCGAAGGTGCCCGAGCGCGGCGCGGACACGCTGTTCGAGGCGATCCAGAGCTTCATGTTGCTGTGGCAGGTCATGTGCATTGAGCAGGCGCCCAATCCGTTTGCGTTCTCGGTGGGCAACGCAGATCGCATCTTTGAGCCGTTCCGCGCCCAGGAAAACCTCAGCCGTGAGGACGCCGCCGCGCTTTTGAAGCACTTGCTGGTGTTCTTCAACGTGGGCGACCGCAGCTGGGCCATCAGCCAGAACCTGATCATTTCCGGGCGCGACGAGCGGGGTGACGACCTGACCAACGAAACCAGCTACGCGCTGCTGGACGCTTATTTTGACATGAACCTGCCCCAGCCCATCCTGTCGGTGAAGCTGAGCAACGCAACGCCGGACGCGCTGTACCAGGCGCTCGGACGGTTCTGGTTCACCCCGGGCGCGCTGACGCCGTCGCTGTTCAACGACGAGGCCGTGTTCCAGGTGTTGCGTGCGGCGGGCGTCGAGGAACAGGATCTGCCAGATTACGCCATCGCGGGCTGCCAGGAGCCGCTCATCATGGGCAAGGACAACGGCAACACCACGAACGCCTGGCTGAACCTGGGCAAAATTCTGGAGCTGACGCTGAACGACGGCAAATCGCTGCTGACCGGAAGCGACATCGGCACGGCGCTCGAGCCGTTGGCTCCCTTGGAAGCGCTTACAGGCGTTCGCGAGCGGTTTTACCGCAATCTTTCCTGGTATCTGGACAAGATGCGTCGCGCCGCCAACGGCTGCACGCAGGCTGTCGCGCACCTGCCCGTTCCGTTCCTCAGCTGCCTGATGGGCGGCATCGACTCGGGCTACGACATGCGCGACACGAAACACCAAGGCACGAAATACAACGGCAGCGGCTGCCTGATCCACGGGCTGGCCGTGGTGGCGGATTCGTTCGTGGCCATCGACGAGCTGCTGCGCGACCGCCCACAGGACGCGGGGCGGCTGCTGGCCGCGCTTCAGACCAATTTTGAGCGCGACGAGGCGCTGCGCCAGTTCCTGCTCACCTGCCCGAAGTACGGCAACAACATCCCGCAGGCGGACGACGAAGCCGCGCGGATCGCCGGCCGCGTGGCCGACATGGTGGCGGATCTCCGTAACGATCTGGGCAACCCGTTCCGGCCGGACTTCTCCACCCCCTCGACCCACCTGCTGTACGGCTACTGGGTGGGCGCGCTGCCCGATGGGCGCAAGGCGCGCGACATGCTGAACTATGGCGTCGACCCGCTGTATGGCGACGCCACGAGCGGCCTCGGGCTGCGCACACTGTCGGCAATGAAGCTGCCGTTTGAGAAGATGTGGGGCGGTTACGCGTCGCACCTGGGCATCGATCCCAAGTATTTCAGGAGTCCGGAGCTGACGATGAAAGGCATCGAGTTCCGCGACCGGGTGGTGCGCCCGCTGTTCTTCAACGCCGCGGCGCGGGCTGTCGCGCCGTTCTACCTGTATGTGAATGTCACCACGCCCGACACGCTGAGGAAGGTGCTGGCGAACCCGAAGAAATATGCGCCCAACGGCGTGTATATCATGCGTATCCACGGCACATTCGTCAACTTCCTGGATCTATCCCCGGCGATTCAGCAGGACATCATCAAGCGGCTGGATCTTGAGTCCACCGCCATGGAGGCGTAGACGTATGCGCGCGATTGGCCTGGATATCGGCACCACCACGCTGTCGGCGGTGCGGATGGACGCGACAACCGGCGAGGTGCACAAAAGCCTCACCGTGCCCAACGACACGTTTGTCGCGGGCGAGCCATGGGCGCGGCTTCAGGATCCGGGGGCGATCCTGAGCAAGGCGCGCGCCATGATCGATGCGCTGATGGACGGCGAAAGGATCTGCTGCATCGGGCTGACCGGCCAGATGCACGGGATTGTGTACGCCGACGAGGCGGGCAACGCCCTCTCTCCGCTTTACACCTGGCAGGATGGGCGGGGCGATCTGCCCATGGCGGACGGGCGCAGCTACGCCCGGGCGCTGTCCGCTGAGACAGGCCGGCCGCTGGCCACCGGCTACGGCGCGGTGACGCATTTTTACAACCTGCAAAATGGGCTGGCGCCAGCCGGCGCGCGCTGGGCGATGACCATCCACGATTACATCGGCATGCGGCTGACCGGACGAACCGAGCCGCTGATCCATGCGTCGGATGCCGCCAGTTTGGGCGCGCCCGACTGGCCCGAGCTGGCCAGTTTTCTGCGGGTGACGGACAAAACCGAGTGCCTGGGCGCGCTTTGCGGCGTGCCGGTGGCCGTGGCGATTGGCGACAATCAGGCCAGTTTCATCGGCTCGGTGCGCGAGCCGGAGCGAAGCGTGCTAATCAACATCGGCACGGGCGGCCAGGTGTCGCTGGCCTGCGATTCGCCCGCCGCCATTTCCGGCTGCGAGGCGCGCCCGCTGACCGACGGGGCCACTTTGCTCGTTGGGTTTAGCCTGTGCGCCGGGCGCAGCTACGCGCTGCTGGAGCGCTGCTTCCGCGAGATCGCCGTGCTGGGCGGCGCGCAGGATGCGCCCATGTATGAAGCCATGAACAGGCTGGCGGATCTCGAGCTGGACGACCCGCTGAGCGTGCGAACCACGTTCTCCGGCACGCGCCAGCGGCCGGAAGCGCGCGGATCGATTGACAACATCGGCACCCAGAACCTGACCGCCGCGCACCTGGTGCAGGGCGTGCTCTCGGGCATGGTGGACGAGCTGCGCCAGCCGTATCTTCGGATGCTGCCCCACACAAAAAAAACGCCCACCGTGCTGGTGGGCTCGGGCAATGGGCTGCTGAAAAACCCGGCGCTGAAGCGGCTGTTTGAGCAGACGTTTGGCATGGCCATGGTCAGCCCGGCGCATCAGGAAGAGGCCGCCTATGGCGCGGCGCTGTTCGCGTTGGCGGCGTCGGGGGCGCGCCCGTCGCTGGCCGAGGCGCAAAAACTCATTCGGTATCTAGCCGATCCGGCGCCCACTGCCTAAGCCTGCGCGAGATCGCTCATTCCCTCTCCGCCATCGGATTCGCGGGGAACACGGGCATCTCCGGCACGTCCTCCCCCTCCCCGGCCGGCCCGATCACAAAATCGAAATACTGCCCGGGGAACGGCTCGCCATTCAGCGCGTAGTGCCACCACTCGTTGGTATACGCCGAGAAACCGCTCTGTTCCATGATTTGCTTGAGCGCCCTGCGGTTCTGCTGCTGCTCGTTTGTCAGCCCCTTCGCGCCGTGGTGGGATTTTGCGTCCATCAGATCGAAGATCCCGCCCATGTCTAGCGCCTCGCCACTCTGCTGATCAACCAGCGTCAGATCGATGGCCGCGCCCCGGCTGTGGCCGGACTTCCTGGCTACGTAGCCCTGCTCGAACAGCTGGCTGCGCCTGAGCTTGGGGTAGTGCGCCTCGCGGGTCAGATCGTCCTCCGGCTCCGCGGCCCACAGAACAAACCGATCCACCGCGCGCTGGGGGCGGGCGGCGTCATAAACCAGTAGCGAATATCCCTGCGCATCCGCGCGCCGGGCGGCTTCCTCGAGCGCGGGCGACATCTTCTCCGCCAGCGCGATGCGGTTGGCTGAGTAGCCGTCCACCGGGCGCCCGGTGAAGTTGTCGCTTCCCGCGTATTTCGCGTCCCAGGCGATGCCGGGCAGCGCCACGTCCAGATAAACAAAGCCCTCGGGCAGCGCGTATGCCATGCCCAGATCCCCCTCCTCAGCAGTTTCAGCGGAGGGCGTCTGCTGCACATAGGCCATCGGCACATCGTGAATCAAAGGGTCACCTCATCGCTGTAATATTACTTTTCGAAAACATACCCCGTCTTGCGCGCGCGCATGCACAGGTATATAATACACAAGGAATTCCCCAAACACAAGCGCCAAATCCGTGCGGGGCAGCAGGCATCAGACTTCAGGAGGCACCCATGAAAAGAATCGGCGTATTGACTTCCGGCGGCGACGCGCCCGGCATGAACGCGGCCATCCGCGCCGTGGTGCGCACCTCCCTCAGCAACAGCATGTCGTGCGTGGGTTTTAAGCGCGGCTACAACGGCGTGCTGATGCGCTCCACCGACCAGATTGACGATTACCAGATCATGACCTCGCGCTCGGTGTCCGACAAGATCCACCGGGGCGGCACGTTTTTGATGACCGCGCGCTGCTTGGACTTCACGCAGCCCGAGGTGCAGGACAAGGCCATAAAAAACCTGCGCACGCTGGGCATCGAGGGCCTGGTGGCCATCGGCGGCGACGGCACGTTCCGCGGGCTATCGGCGCTGTCGGGCAAGGGGTTTCCGGTCATTGGAATCCCGGGAACCATTGACAACGACCTGGAATACACCGATTCTACGATCGGTTTTGACACCGCGCTGAACACCGCGTGCGAGTGCATCAACCGCATCCGCGAGACCAGCGATTCCCACGAGCGCGCCAGCATGGTCACCGTCATGGGCAGAAACTGCGGCGACATCGCGCTGCACACCGCGCTGGCTTGCGGCGCCGAGATCGTGATGATCCCCGAAAGAAAGTGGAGCGTGGAGCAGATCGCCGACCACGTCAAGTGGGGCGTGATGAAGGGCAAGCGCTCCATGATCATGATCGTGGCGGAGGGCGCGGTGGCCTCGCTGACAAGCGACATCGACAAGATCTGCGCCGAACATGAGCAGCTCTCAGACATCAACAAAGACCGGCTCGACACCAACCACATCGCGCGCATGGTCGAGGTGCTGTCCGGCCAGGAAACCAGAAACACCGTTCTTGGCTACACCCAGCGCGGCGGCAGCCCGACGGCGTTCGACCGCGTTCTGGCCTCTCGGCTGGGCGCGCGCGCCGTGGATCTGCTCAAGGCCGACAAGAGCGGGCTGGCCGTGGGCATCAAGAAGAACAAGCTGATGGAGGTGCCAATCGAGGAGGCGCGCGGCGGGCGCAAGGCCGACGCCGAGCTGCTGCACCTGATTGACGTGCTGTCGTAGAAATGGGCGAGATCATACAGATCACCGGCGTGGGGTCCGAGCTGCAGGGCGTTGGCCGTGCCGCGTCTGGCCGCACGCTTTTTGTGCCCGGCGCGCTGCCTGGCGAGCGGGTGTCTGTGCGCGTGACGCGGGAGGCGGAGCGGTTCTCGGTCTGCGGGATCGAGCGGGTCCTTGAACCCAGCGCCCAGCGGGCGGCGCCGGTTTGCCCGCACTTCGAGCGCTGCGGGGGCTGCGCCGCGCAGCACATGCGCTATGAATGCTCGGTGCAGATGAAGCGCCGGCGGGTTTGTGACGCGCTCGCCCGCATCGGCGGGATCGAGGCCGACGCGCGGGAGACCATCCCCTCGCCCGAGATCTGGCGCTACCGGAACAAGGCCGAGTACAGCTGCCGGTTCCAGGGAGAGCAGGTGGCGGGCGTCAGCGCCAGGGGGTCTCATGAGGTGCTGAATGTGCAGGATTGCCTGCTGCAGCACGAAGCCAGCGTGCGGTTTCTGCGCGCGGCGCGACCGCTGCTCGGGCCGTGGGCCGCGCAGCTCGTGACGCGGGTGAACCACGACGGCCGGCTGATGGCGGTGCTGGGCGCTTCGTCACCGATCAGGGATGAAAAGGCGCTGGCCGATGCGCTGTTTCGCGCTGTTCCGGAGCTTTTATCGCTGCATCGCTGCGATTTGAAGTCCCGCCCAGCCCACGCGCTGGACGGCCCCTGTCGCCGGATTCGCGGCGAGGAGCGCCTGAGCGAGCGCTTGTGCGGCCTGGATTTCGCGCTGTCGCCCCACTCGTTTTTTCAGGTGAACCGCGCTCAGGCAGAAAACCTGGTGGCAGAAATGTTGAAAGCCGCCGGTTTGACCGGGGCTGAAACCGTTGTCGACGCCTATTGCGGCATCGGCACGCTGACGCTGCCCATCGCCCGGATGGCCAAGCGGGCCATCGGCATCGAGATCGTCGCGCCCGCCGTAGAGGATGCCCGCCGCGCGGCCCAGGCCAACGGCATCGGCAACGCTGAGTTCATCTGTGGCGATGCGTCCGTCGAGCTGAGCAGACTGCTGAAGTCTGGCCTGAAGCCCGACGTGGTGGTCGTCGATCCGCCCCGCAAGGGCGTGGACAAGCAGCTCATCGAGCAGCTGATCCGCGTGAAGCCCGCCTGCATCGTGTACGTCTCCTGCGACCCGGGCACGCTGGCCCGCGACCTGAAACTGCTCTCTTGCGCCTATCGCGCGGGCTACGTTCAACCCCTCGACATGTTCCCCTGGACCGAACACGTGGAGAGTGTCGCCAGACTCTGCTTGAAATAACGGGCGCTTTGGCCCGCTTTCGGATGGGAGCCCGCTTGCTTTATTCAGCCATTCACTTGTCTTCTTTGCTGCTCATCTCGTCGTCATAGATCCGGTAGCAGTTCTTGCCGCCGAACTTGGCGTGATACATGGCGATGTCGGCGTATTTGATGAGCACGTTGTAGTTGTCCGAGTGGTATGGATACAGCGCCACGCCGATGGACAGGCCAACCGCGTATTTCTCGATGTAGCGGTTGATCTCCTGCCGCCGGAAGCCCTCCAGCAGTTCCTGCGCGAAGCCGCTGGCCTCCTGCGCCGTGCCTACGCCCGGCACAATCAGCACGAACTCATCGCCGCCGATGCGGGCCGCGATGTTCAGCATGCCCGGGCCCGGCCGGAACACGCGCGAGTTTTTCTGGGCTTCCACGAGATAGCTGCCGATGTTCTTCAGCAGCGTGTCGCCCGCGTCGTGGCCCGCGTTGTCGTTGACTTTTTTGAAGTTGTCCAGGTCGATGAAGAACAGCGCAAACCTGGGTTTCTCGTCTCCCTGAGTGATCTCCTGCAGGTAATCCAGCAGGAATTGGCGGTTGGGCAGGTTGGTCAGCTTGTCGTAGTTGGCCATCCGCTTCAGGTGATCCTGCATCTTCTTGAGGCGTCCAAGCAGCACATACACCAAGGCGCTCATCAGCAGCAGCACCGCGCCCAGCGCGCACATGAGCAGGATGAAGTTGGTGCGTGCGGTGATTTCGTTCTGGCGCAGCAGCGCATCCTCGATGTCCACCGCCACAACGCCCACCTGCCGGTTGCCCAGCATCAGCGGCACCGCGCCGGTGGAGTAGGAGCCCCACTCGTCCTTCAGGTTCGAGATGCCTGCCACTTCCCTGCCCGCGAAGGCGTCTTCGTGCACCTTTGACAGCGCATACGCACGGAAGGGCTCGTCTTCCACGTCGGTGTCGAAGATGAACACGGGCACGCCGCCCACCATTTTCAGCGCGTAGATGTACTTCACGCCCAGCCGACTGGCCAGCGAGCGCAGCTGGGCCAGCTGCGCCTGAAAGCCCTGGCTGTTTGTGTCCTCGATGGTCTCGTATCCATCAAACGCCAGCTTGTCGATGGTCTCGCTCGCGGCGGCCGCGGCCGAGATCAGCTGGGATTTGACGCTGGCCTCCAGCATCTGCCGCGAGTCGGCCAGGGCCTTCAGGTTCAGATAACCCGTCAGCGCCAGCACCAGCGCGCAAAACACCACGAACGCCGTGAATAGCGAGTACCTTTCTCTGTTCGACAGTTGAAACAGCCTTCTTTCTTTCATAAGTACCCTCCCGCTTGGTGTCGCGGCCCTGACCCGCACAGTTTACCATACAGGCGGCTGTTCTTGCATTCGCTGCGCGAACCGGAGGGCGCAGCGCGCTCACGCTTCGCCTGCGCGCCAACCCTTGCACACATCCACCCATTCAAGCGCGCCCGAGAACCGGTACAATTCGTCCGGCGATAGCCCGATCATGCTGTTGCCGCTGCCGCACGCCGGGAACACGCTTTCGAAGCGGCGCACCGATTCGTCGATGTAGACCTTCACGCCGCCGGGCAGCGCGAACGGGCACACGCCGCCCACCGCGTGGCCGGTGGATTCCAGCACTTCTTCCGGCGACAGCATGCGCGCCTTCAGGCCGAAACGCTGCTTGTAGCGCGCGTTGTCGATCTTCGCGTCGCCCGCCGCGCAGATCAGCAGGCATCCGTCCGAGGAAAAGCTGAGCGTCTTCACGATTCTGGCGGGAATCACGCCCACCGCCTGCGCCGCCAGCTCCACCGTGGCGCTGGACTGCGCTTTTTCCATCACCCGATCCTCCATGCCCAGTTCCCTGAAGTACGCGCGAACCGCCTCAATCGCCATCTTCCAAATCCCTTTCTTCCGTGCAAATCGCCCGAACCATCAGCGCCGCGGCCAGAAGGTCCGCGCAGCCGCCCGGGCTCAGGTTGTTTCTGATGAATTCCTCATCCAGCTGCGCGGCCAGCATCAACGGATCGCGGCCTTGACGCAGCGCCTGCTGAACCTGCTTTCGGACGCGCGCGGCCGCTTCCGGGCTGGATCGCCGGACGAGGTTGGTGTCCTCCACCTGGGCGATCAGCCTCAGCAGCGCCAGCACGCCCGCGTCGTTTTCGCTTGCGCCCGTCTCCAGCGCGGGCAGCGCGATGTGCCGCACCGCCGGAAATCCGCGCATGGCCTGGCCGCGCGCGCCGGCATAGCTTTCGATGGGCTTGTCCTTGGGCGCGCGGGCCAGCGCCCCGGCGCAGGACAACAGGGCGTCAGGCGTCAGCGGAACATCCCGCGCCGCCAGGTATCCGCAGGCCCCGGCGATCAGCCCCAGCGAGTAGACTGCGCCCATGTGGGTGTTGACGCCGCCGGTGGCCTCGCGCATGGCGCGCTCGGCTTGCAGCCCCGTCGCTTGCAGCGCAGGGAACAGCGCCTGTTCATTCGGCGCCGCCAGCCCCTGCTGGCAAAACACATAGAAATACCGCATCAGCGCGGAAGCGCTGCGCACAAAGCTGAAAAAGTCCATGTCGCCGTGCGCGCCGCTGTTGTTCCGGTCCACCAGGCCCGGCTTGGGCGTGATGGAAAGCTCGGTCAGCAATGCCCGGGTGGCGGCCTGCTGCACCCGGTCACACAAGACGGCGTCGAAGTAAGCGCGCAGCAGCCCGCGGGTCCTCTGCTGAACCTGCTCCAGCGGGTGCGCCCGGCTGCGCGCGCAGGCGTAAGCGGGCGCGTCGCAGATCAGGCACAACCGCTCGGGCAAAGAGATGTCGGCGCGGGAGATCTTGCTGCCCTCGCCGTCCAGCACGTCGATGTCGAAAAGACGCCCCAGCGGGTGGTTCTGCTCGAGGGAACACAGCATCCGCTTCAGCGCCGTCGGCTCCATATCCGCCCGGAAAAACGCGCAATGCCCGGCCTCGTCCACCCGGCGCTCCAGCAGCGCGATCCTGGGGGAACAGGCAAGGATCAGCGATATGGCCTTGCGAAATGCGCGGTCGGCCAGCAAAAAGCGCTTGTCCGGCCCGGCGATGTTCAGCGTCAGGCAGACCAGCGCCGAACCGGGCCGCGTGAGCTCCGCTTGCCGCTGCGCGCGCCAGTCCCGCGCGGCCAGCACCTGCTCAAGCGTCGCCATGAAATCGCCCCCGGAGATAGGCGTAGGTCGTCTCGGGCACCAGCGCCTGGACGCCCTCCCAGTCGCGCGTTTCCAGCAGCGCGCGCACGCGGGAAGCGCTTACAGGCTCCCCGCCGATCTCGGCGCGCGGCAGCTCGCGCAGCTCGATCCCGGCCCTCGGCAGCCGCGCCTTGAGCGCGTCGTTGTACACATTCGTCACCGGGCTCAGCGGCTCGGTGCCCACGTACCGCCTGGTCACGCCCAGCGCCGGGGCCAGCGCGTCCGCAAACAGCGCGGCGTCCAGCGCGGTCTCGGCGGCCGCCATGTTCTCCTGCTTGGTGAAGTACGACGGGAAGGTGGTGGCGCTGACGGCGAACCGGCCGCCCGGAACAACCGATAGGTTTTTCAGATGGGCCGTGCCCCGCCGCACCAACCGGATCCGGTCGGCGAAGGGGAACTCGGATCGGTCCTCCTCCACAACCAGCACGAACACCCAACCGCTCTCGGCGCAGGCGCGCTCGATCAGGTAGCGGTGCCCCAGCGTAAAGGGGTTGCAGTTCATCACGATGGCCGCGCGCGGCTGGGGTTTGCCGTCGGCCTCCCTGCGCAGGCGCGACAATTCCCGGTCCATCGCGCCGCCGAACGCCAGCATGGCGGCGTAAGGTTCGGCGCTGGCCACCAGCCGGAAGCCGAGCCCTTCGATCATGGCGGCCGCCTCGGGCTTTGTGATCACGATCAGCTCGAAGATGTCCCTTGCCGCCGCTGCCTTGACCAGCTCGGTGACGAGGCTCGCCAGCACGCCCGCGCCCTGCTGATCCCGCGCCACGGCCAGGCCCTGCAGCATGTCGCCCACCAGCGAACCCGTGCCGACCAGCCGTCCGCCATCCATCGCGCCCAGCGTCAGCTGGGCGTTTTCAGGCAATGTCAAGTCGAAGGATGCCAGAAGCCCAGCGGCGTCCGCCGGTGCGATCTTGCGTATCTCCATGTCAGACCACCTGCTTGATAAGGCCTTTTTCGCGCCCGTCGCGATACAGCACCTCGGCCACCACCCGCTCGCCCTCGGGCAGCGGATCGGGCACGCCGGTGATGGACTCGCCCAGCGCCTTCAGCGCGTGGATGTCCATCAATGGCAGTTTGGCGTCCCGCAGCCGCTGCATCAGCTCGGCGTTCCGCGGATTCACGGCGATGCCGCGCTGGGTCACCACCACGTCCACATACTCGCCGGGCGTGGAGGTGATGAGCGTCTTGTCCAGGATCAGGGGCAGCCGCGCGCGCATGATGGGTGCGATGATCATGGCGAGCTTGGATCCGGCCGCCGTGTCGGTGTGGCCGCCGCTGCCGCCCATGATAAAGCCGTTGGAATCGGTGTGCACGTTCACGTTAAACTCGGTGTCCACCTGGGTCGCGCCCAGGATTACCACGTCCAGCTGGTTGACCAGCGCCTCCGGATCGTTTGGGCTGGCGTATTTCGCGGCGCTGATTTCGATGTGGTTATTGTTCTCCCGCAGCGATTTCACGGCGTCCAGATCGAAGCACTGCACGTCGTACAGCCGCTCAAAGCAGCCCGCCTTCAGCATGTCCACCATGTAGCCGGTGATGCCGCCCATGCCGAAGCTGCCGCGGATCTGCTGTTCCAGCATGATCCCCTTCAGAAACTGGGCCGCCGCCAGCGACGCGCCCCCCGCGCCCGTCTGGAAGCTGAAACCGTCCTTCAGCAGGCCCGAGTGCCTGATCACCTGGGCGGCGTACTCGGCCATCACCAGCCCCACCGGGTCGCGGGTGATGCGCGTGGTGCCCGACACGATGCCGGCCGGGTCTCCGATGGCGTCCATCTTGACGAGGAAGTGCACCTGTTCCCCCGGGATGCAGGGGCTGTCCAGCCGATCCACCAGATTGTCGGTCAGCGCCACCACGCAGCCGGCGCATTGGGCGTCGGCCACCGGGTAGCCCAGCGCCCCGCAGGCGGACTTGCCCAGCCGCCCGCTCAGGTTGCCCGCCCCATCGGCGGTGGGCGCGGCGACAAACGCCACGTCGATGTGGGTTGCGCCCGAGAGGATGTCGGCGGGGCGCTGGCCATGGCTTCTGAACACCACCGGTTTTTTCAGCACGCCCCCCGACAGCGCGCGCCCGAGCGCCGAGCCGATGTAGCTGGCCTCGATGCCGGTCACCACGCCGCTTTTCATGTGCTCGATCAGCGGCTGGTGCACGTCAAACAGCGCGCTGGCACAGATGGTCAGGTCCCGAACTCCGAGTGCCGCGATCTCGGCCATGACGGCGTTCAGCACAAAGTCGCCATTGCGAAGGTGGTGGTGGAACGAGATGCTCATGCCGTCCTTCAGCCCGGACGCGACAACCGCCTCGCGGATAGAACCCAAGATCTTGCTCACCGCGCGCCACCTCCCGTGATGAAGTCAGCCTGCTGCAGGACCCGCTTGGCGCGGTTCACGATGGGCGCGTCGATCATCTTGCCCCGGAGCGACACCGCGCCCTTGCCCTGCGCTTGGGCGTCCTCAATGGTTTGCAGCACCTCGCGGGCATAGGCGATCTCTTCTTCCGTCGGGCTGAATGCCCGGTTGATGCCCCGAATGTGGCGCGGCGAGATGGCCGCCTTGCCCGCAAACCCAAGCGCGCGCGCCACGCCCGCGTCGATGACCAGCCCCTCGTCGTCCAACACGTCGGTGAACGGCGTATCGATTGGCATCACGCCCGCCGCCCGCGCAGCCATCACCACGCGGCTGCGCGCGTACAGAATCTCGTCGCCCCGCTTGGTGCGCGGGCAGCCGAGGTCGGCGGTCAGATCCTCCGCGCCCAGCAGCACGCCGTAAACCTTCGGCCCGGAGGCGATGGCGAAAGCGTTCTCCACGCCCAGCGCCGTCTCAATCAGCGGCATCAGCAGGGTGTCGCCGGTCAGCGCCTGCGCGATGTTCTCAACCATTTCCCGCCCGTCGACTTTTGTGGGCATGACAAAATCCGGCTTCATGGGAAGCACGGCGTCCAGATCTTTCTTCCAGAACCCATTTTCATCGATGGAATTGATGCGCACGCAGGTCTTAACCCCGCGGCCATTCAGCGCAAAAAGCGCGTTTCGCACCAGCAACCGCGCGGCGTCCTTCTCGTCGGGCGACACGGCGTCCTCCAGATCCAAAATGATGGCGTCCGCGCCCAGGATGTCCGCGTTTTGCAGCATGGACGGGCTGTTGCCCGGCAGAAACAGCAGCGATCTGATCATGGCTTCTCCTCCCCGGCGCGAAGGATCGCGGCCTCCACCCGAGCGCGCACCGTGCAGTCCAGCGCGCCCCGGTCGTTCACGTGGATCTGGGCGTCCGTCACGCCCAGCGCGCCGCAAACCTCGCGAACCGACAACTCGATCGCCCGCCCGAACTGGCGCTTCACCACCGAGTCGATGGCCACGTCGAGGCCCGTTCCCGGCTTCACCGTCACAAAGATGTCGCTGGACTCGAGCGTTCCGGCGGTCGCGGCCCGCTTGATCTGCATAGGCACCCTCCTTGTTTTTTGCTTCGCTTAGTATACCACAGTTTTGGCATGCGCCGCAATGCTTGCCGGATTGCCGATTCGGCGTTATACTATCTGTTGGAGGGTGAGATCATGAGAATCACCATGCAAAACCACTGCGAGCCCAGCCATTCCCAGGCGTTCAACGCGCTGGTGAAGGCCACGTTTGGGTTTGACTTTACCGAGTGGATGGCGCTGGGCCAGTGGAAAGACAACTATGAGAGTTACTCGATGCTCGAAGACGGGCGGATGCTGGCCAATGTGTGTGTTTACAAAGCGCCGCTGCTGATTCGGGGCCGGGTGGTGGACGCCGTCCAGCTGGGCGCGGTGGCCACGGCGCAGGATTGCCGCGGCAAGGGCTATCAGCTCGCGCTGATCGGGCATGTGCTTGAGAAATACGCGGGCGTGCCGGCGTTTCTGCACGCCAACGCCAGCGTGATCCACTTCTATCCCCGGTTTGGATTTCGGCGGGTGACGGAGTGGCTGCCCAGTGTTTCGGCGTCGATCGAGAATTCCATCGATCCGGTCAGGCTGGCCCCGGGCGATGCGCGGGTGTGGCGGGCGCTCGAGCGGCGCGGCGCGCGATCGGGCGTGATCGATAGTTTGGGCTACGAGAGCGTGCAGGTGTTCCACTGGGTGATGGCGTATGGGAACAGCGCCTATTACCTGCCCGGGCTGGACGTGGTGGTCATGGCCGGGCAGCATGACGACGTGCTTTTGTTGCATGACGTGGTGGCCGGGCGGCCAGTCCCCTTTGAGGAATTGACGAGGCATCTGCCGTTCGCGGGCATCCGCCGGGTCGAGTTTGGCTTCACGCCCGACTGGCTGGGTGTGGATCCGGTCTGGACGCCCATTTTGGACGACGACGAAGCGTTGTTCATTCGGGGTGCGTGGGATCTGCCCGAGCGGTTCAGAATGCCCGCCACCAGCCTGACATAAGGAGTTCACCGACATGGAAAAGCCATGGTTCTGGAGTTTTTCGCCGGGAAGCCGCGGGCGCGGGCGCTGTTCGAGGCCGCGAGCCGGCAGATCCTGCGGCGCTTCCCGTCCGCCGCGCTCCGCGTGCAAAAGACGCAGATCGCGTTCGACGATCCCCACGGCTTCGCCTACCTCTGGATGCCGCCCCTCGTCAGCCGCAGCCACCCCAACGCGCCCATCGTGCTCAGCTTCGTGCTGCCTTACCCCATCGAGAGCCCGCGCCTGTCGGGCGTCACCTTCGTCCGGCATGACCGCTACACTCACCACATGTCCATCGACCGAAAAGACAGTGTCGACCATGAGGTGCTTGGCTGGCTGGAGGAGGCTCACGGCCTGATGCGCGCGACGCGGCGCCGGCAGGGGTAACGGCGCGTGGTTCGGCGCCCCTTCCGGGGGACGTTGCCGCCCTGCCCCATCGAAAAAAAGCGGACGCCGCGCGGCGTCCGCTTTCAGGTTGTCTATGTGTGCAGATCCCGGATGCGGTGCAGGTAGAACGCCAGCGCGGTCATGGCGGCGGCGAGGCCGAGCCAGACGAGCGTATCGATTCCGCTCAAGCCGCTGGTCAGCACCCGCTTGCCGTCAAAGCTGACGAATGGAGACAGGGCGGCGATCCAGCCCGGCCACTCGCCCACGGCGCTCAGGATCGACAGCAGGAACAGCCCCATGGCGATGCCGGACGCAATGCTTCCGGCCAGCCGCATTTTCCGCGTCAGCAGCGAAGCCAGCAGCCCCAGCGCGTAGAACACCAGCTGCAGCACGAACGTGGACAGCATGATTCTGAGGAACGGAAAAGCCACGTCCTGGTCCATCATCGCGCGCACGATCAGCGCGCCGCAGCCCCAGGTGAATGCGCTCAGCGCGGCCATCATCAGCACATCGGCCAGCGCCTTGGCGAGCAAGATTTTGGTGCGGGTGCGGCCGCGCACATACAGGAAATCGAACGTGCGGTCGCGCTCCTCCTTGGCGAATGCGGCTGTGCCCAGCCCCACCGCCTGAAACACCGCGATCAGCGCGATGTAAAGCTGCACGATGGCCAGGATGCCGATGGGTCTGCCCATGTCCACCACGCCCAGCCCGAACAGGCTCTGCACGGCTTTGGGCATCGAGGCGATCATCACCTGCATGCTGATGCCGCCGTTCTGCGCCAGCCCCATCGTCTTGGCGATGGTGGCGCCCACCAGAAACAGCATGCCCAGGCACCACAGCGACAGCGCGCGCCAGTTCTGCTTCAGCTCATGCACAAAAACATTCATCTCTCGCACCCCCCTACGCCGCGTGGATGTCGCGGGTCTTATAGCGCCAAACGCCCAGCAGCATCAGCGCCGCCGTCAGCACCACGAGCGCCCACGCGTAGGGCGCGTCGTAGGCGCGGTGGGCTGCGATGTAGCGCGGGTTCAGGTAGCACAGCGGCGACAGGAACGCGATGCTGTTCTGCTCGGACAGGTTTTCCACCATCACGATGGCAAAGAACATCGCGCCGATGCCGATGCCCACCGCGTTGGGCGATTTGATGCGCCGGACAAAACAGCCGACGCAGAATCCGATTGAAACGCACGCCAACTGCGTCAGGCACAGCGCGCCCGACAGCAGCAAAAACACCTGCGCGTCGAACGCCTCCGCCGCCGCGCGGCAGGCCGGATAGGTGACGAGGGTATAGCACGCGGAGACCATCAGCGCCAGCACGAACGCCGCCGCGTACTTGGCCAGCAGGATCTTCGAGCGGGACAGAGGCTTGCTGAACAGAAAATCGCTGGTCTTGCGCGCGCCTTCCTTTGCGATCACGCGCATCCCCAGGGTCAGCCCCTGCACCGCGGCGCACAGAACCACGTACATCATCATAACGCTGTATAGCCCGTTGAAGCTGTTCAGCGCCGACTCGTCAAACGCCAGCGCCTTGAAGAATTGGGCCGAAGCCCGGATCATGTCGATCATGGGCTGGGCCTCCCGGACAAACACCGGCGCGATCAGCGCCACGCCCAGCCCCACGATGGACAGCGAGGCTGCCCACAGCAGCGCGGACGCGAAGTTCACGCGCAGCTCGTGCTTGAAAACGTTCATGCGCCCGCCCCCTTACTTGTAGTAATGCATGAAGATCTCCTCGAGATCCGGCTCGGCAATCTCGAGGTCGCTCAGCGGCAATTCCGAAAGCCTGGCCATCAGGCGCTGAAGGTTGCCCCTGAACACAAAGCTCACGCGGCCGTTCAGCCGCTCAAGCTGTGTATCCGCAGGAAGCCCCAGCATTTGCTCGTCGATGGGCGCGCTGCACTCGAGAGACACCCGCTTGTAGCTGTGCTCGCGCAGGCTGGCGATGGACTCGAGCCGCACCATGCTGCCGTCCTTGATCAGGCCCACCCGCCCGCACATTTTTTGCACCTCGGACAGGATGTGGGAGGAGAAAAAAACGGTCGCGCCGTTTTTGTTCTCCTGGCGGATCAGCTCGAAGAACCGGTTCTGCATCAGCGGGTCTAGGCCGCTCGTGGGCTCGTCCAGCAGGATCAGATCGGGCTGATGCAGCAGCCCCTGCACGATGCCTACCTTCTTGCGGTTGCCAAAGGACAGATCGTCGATCTTGCGGGAGGGATCCAGCTCCAGCGCGTCGCACAGCTGGGCAATGCGCTGCCTGCAGTCTTTTTTGTAGAACGAGGCCGCGTAGGCGAGCAGGTCGCGCACGCGCATGTTGTCGTAGTAGAACACCTCGCTGGGCAGATACCCGATCCGCGCGGCCAGCTCGGGCGCGCATTGGACGGCGTCCTTGCCGAAGATCCTTGCCGAGCCACTGGTCGGATAGATCAGCGCCAGCAGGCAGCGGATGGTGGTGGACTTGCCCGCGCCATTCGGGCCGATGAACCCGAAAATCTCACCCTGTTCGACCGTCAGATTCAGGTTCTCTATGCCCTTGTGCGCGCCGTAGAACTTGGTCAGGTTTTGAATCTCGATGACGCTGCTCATGCTCAAAGGAACTCCTCTCGATAAACTGCCTGCCGGAAGATGGCCATGTAGCCCTGGAAGGATTCGAGGATCTGCTCGCTGTGCTCGATGAGCATGTCCGGGTGCTTTTTCACGAAGCCCTCCGACATCCACGTCAGCAGCTCCAGCAGCTTGGGCATGTCCAGCCCGGGCTTGAGCTTCTGCCTGTCCAAATTCTGAAACAGCGAAGCGGCGCCGCTGGATTGCTGCGCCTGTCTGATCCGCGCCATGTCTTGCGCCAGCTCGGGGCTTTGGTCCTGATGGCAGCGCAGCAGAAAGCCGAACAGCGCCGGATGCCTGCTCAGCAGCGCCAGCTTTGAGCGCACCGCCAGGTTCAGGATCTCGAACAGGTCGGTTTCGCCCTTGGACACGTCCCTCTCCAGCTGGCGCACCACCAGCTCCACACCCCGCTCGTACAGCGCCAGGCACAGCGTCTTCTTGTTGCTGAAGTAGTGGTACAGCAGGCCCTTGCTGATGCCCGCCGCCTGGCAGATCTCGTCGGTGCCCGCCTTTTCATAGCTGTGCCGGCTGAACACCGCCATCGCGCCGTTCAGGATCTGGTCCTGCCGCTCTGTGCTCAGGTTGTTGAAGTTCGGGTTCACAGGCTCCGGCCTCCCCTCGTCGACCGAATCGGTCCAACGGCATTATATGCCCATTGACCGATTCAGTCAATGGGCAAAAGAAATTTTTTCGGGGTATTGACAAGCGTTTTTGCTTGTGATACAATCACGAACAACAATTGCATAACCCAAAGGCGATGATGAGAAGGAGTAGGCCTCTTCCCGAAGCATAGCGAGGAACGGACGGTGGAAGCGTTCCGTGAGGGGGAAGCGCGAAGTAGTCTCGGAGCTGCGGACCGAACGGGGCGGCATGGCCCTCAGTAGACTTCGACGGCGTTTCCCGCCGTACAAAGGGAAGCGGCCTGGAATCAGTCGTCACTGACTTCCGCGCTGGCAGAGGCATGGGGGCAGCTCCCTCATGTGAAGTTAGGTGGTAACGCGAAGAGATTCGCCCTAATGCGGGCAGAATCTTTTTTATTTGTGTTTACGGAGGCGAGCGTCATGCTGGAAGCGAAGTATCTCTCGAGGATGGATTTTCGCGGCTACAAGGATTTCAAAGACAATCTGAAGCCGGTTGTGCCGGATCGGTTCAGCTTCGCCCTGGACATCGTGGATGAATGGGCGAACCTGGAGCCGGACAAGCGCGCGCTGGTCTATGTGGATGATGCGCTGGACACGAGGACGTTCAGCTTCGCAGAGATGTCGCTGCTGTCGAAAAAGGCGGCCAGCCACCTGCTGTCCCTGGGGATTCGGGCGGGCGACCGCGTGATGCTGGTGCTGCGGCGGCGCTGGGAGTACTGGGTGCTGGCGGTGGCGCTGAACCGGATCGGCGCCACGGTGATTCCCGCGTCCATCATGCTCACAGAGAAAGACCTGGTGTACCGCGTGAACGCGTCTCACGCCCGGCTGCTGATCGCGCTGGACGATCCGTTTGTGCGCGAGCAGACCGCCCATCTGCAGGAAAAATGCGCCTCGCTGCTGGGCGTGACGTACGCGGGCGGCGATCGCTGCGATTTCAATCAGGCCATGATGGCGGCCGAGCCTTACGAGGGCGCGCCCGTCATCGAAAACGGCGCGGAGATGATCATCTATTTCACTTCGGGCACCACCGGCATGCCCAAGATGGTGGTGCACAACCGCACGTACCCCATCGGCCACATCATCACCGCCAAGTACATGCAGAAGGTGCAGAACAACGGGCTGCACCTGACCCAGGCCGACAGCGGCTGGGCGAAGTTCGGCTGGGGCAACATTTACGGCCAGTGGATCTGCGGCAGCGCGATTCTCGGGTATGACCCGGTGCGGTTCCAGTCCCAGGGGTTGCTGCAGGTGATGGAGAAGTGCAGGCCCACGTCGCTGTGCATCCCGCCCACGATGTACCGGTTCTTGCTGCGCGACGGCCTTGAGAAGCGCCACATCGAGTCGATCCAGTGGTTCTCCACCGCCGGCGAGCCGCTTTCACCCGAGGTCAACAAGGAGTTTGAGACGATCTCCGGCCAGCCCATCCACGAGGCGTTCGGCCAGAGCGAGGGCACGCCCATCACGTGTTCGTTCGAGTGGCTAAAGGTCAAGCCGGGATCCATGGGGAAGCCGTCGCCGCTGTACGACGTGCGGCTGGTGGACAAAGAGGGCAAGTCGGTGGAACCGGGCGACAACGGCGAGGTGTGCATCTTTACCCAGCCGGACAGCACGCCCATCGGCCTGATGTGCGGGTACGACGTGGACGGCAAACTCGTCCGGAACTACGACACCATCTACCACACGGGCGACATTGCCTATGAGGACGAAGAGGGCTACTATTGGTACGTGGGCCGCGCGGACGACATCATCAAGTGCTCGGGCTACCGAATCGGGCCGTTCGAGATCGAGTCCATCATCAACACCCACCCGGCGGTGCGCGAGTCCGCCGTCATTGGCCGCCCGGATGAGATCCGGGGCCAGGTGGTGTGCGCTGTGATCGCGCTGCGGGAGGGCTTTGCCGCCTCGGACGGGCTCAGTTCCGAGATCAAGCAGTATGTCAAGGCCAACACCGCGCCCTACAAGTACCCCCGCGTCATCGAATACCTGCCCGAACTCCCCAAGACCACATCGGGGAAGATCATCAGGCATGTGCTGTAAAGGGGAATGTCAGGGGCCGCCGCCCTCAGCATCGCCGCCCAAGGGGGGGCGGGGGCCGAAGTCCCCGGGTCAAAAGACGCAGTATTTTGACAGCCAGCCGCGGGCGCACACTGTGCGCCCGCGCTCTTTTCCCGCCGCGCAGCCCGGCCGGAGGTTCTCCGGCGCGCCGCGCGCCAATTGCATTCCCGCCCTGAACGCGCTATAATGGGTATCATTTGAACGGACAAGGAAGTGCTTGCCACATGCGGACCATTGACCTTCGGAGCGACACGGTGACCCAGCCCACGCAGGCGATGCGCGAGGCGATGATGAATGCGGTCGTGGGGGACGACGTGTATGAGGACGACCCCACGATCAAGGCGCTGGAACAGCTGGCGGCCGAGATGCTGGGAAAGGAAGCGGCGCTGTTTGTGCCCAGCGGCACCATGGGCAACCAGATCGCTGTGATGACGCATGTGCCGCGCGGCGGCGAGGTGATTTGCGGCGAGGTATGCCACATCATGGAACATGAGGTGGGGGCGGCGGCGGCGCTGAGCGGCGCGTTTATGCACCCGCTGGCGTTCCCGGGGGGCATTCCGGATGTGGAGATGGTCCGAAAGGCGATTCGCGGCGAGGAC
>JAVBQA010000058.1:0-74077 GCA_031549325.1 Eubacteriales bacterium
AAACTGCTCATGTCGACCTCGCGCGGCCAAATGTGTAGGCCAATCCGCAGAGACTCCTGATAAGAGCTGAAAGCGATGGCCGAGACATGAACGATCGGATACGCCATAATGATGCATAAAAACACCATAAGCGCTGCGTTGCATCCTTCAAACAGCCACTCTTTCCACGACTTACGCATCCAATCCCCCCTACATGATCCCCTCTTGTCCCATCGCCTTGGCCAGCCGGTTGGTGATCAGTACCATGCCCAGACCAATCACCGACTTAAATAGCCCAATCGCCGTCGAAAAGCTGAATTTGGCGTCAATAATACCCTTCTGGTACACATACGTATCCAGAATTTCAGATACCGAGCGCACAGAGTTGTTGTACAGGTTGAATACCTGATCGAATCCAGCGTCCATAAACATACCCGTGCGCAGGATCAGCATCACCGCGATGGTCGGGAACAGGCAGGGCAGCGTGATGCTCCAGATGCGCTGGAACCGACTTGCGCCGTCGATCACCGCAGCCTCATACAACTGCGGATCGATGGCTGTCAGCGCCGCCAAATAGATGATCGAGCCCCAGCCCACTTCCACCCATATGTCTGAAATCACCAGCAGCGAACGAAAATAACTGCTGTCCCCAAGAAAATTGATCACCGGTAGATTCAGCGCCCGGAACAGCGGTACCAGTACCCCGAAATCCGGCGACAACACCATCCGGAGGACGCCGCCCAGCACGACCCACGAGATGAAATGCGGTAGATACGTCACCGTTTGCACCACGCGCTTGAATTTGTCGAGCCGGATCTCGTTGAGCAGGATGGCCAGCAGAATCGGTGCGGGAAACCCGAACACAATCTTATACAGGCTGATCAATATCGTGTTTTGCAGCACCTGCATGCCGTTCATACTGCCGAAGAACGCCTCAAAATGCTTCAACCCGACGAACGGACTCTGCAACACGCTCTGAAAGAAGCTCTGGCCCACCTTCGCCCTGAAATCCACAAACGCGACGCTGACGCCCAGCATCGCGCCATAGCGGAAAATCAAGAATGTCAGGAATGCGGGCAGCAGCATGAGCAGCAGATTCCTGTGCTTTTTGACTTGGTGGAAGAACTCTCCCGCTCGCGTCCTGCAACTTCCCGCTTTGGATACGCCATGCATTCGCACTCCTCCGATCCGTCTCAGATCCTTTGGCTCTGCTTCCATCCCTGGAAACTTTCTAGAACCGCCCGGTGCAGCCGGGCTTCATCCCTACTCACAAAGGCTTCAAATATCTTCCTGTGATCGTTCACCGCCTGCTGTGGACGGATGCGCATGGAATTGCTGACCGAGGCCACGAACAGCTTCAAAAGCATCTTGCCTACGCGGATCACGTAGGTGTTGTGGGTCGCCTCCAAAATCGCCAAATGAAACTCAATGTCGTCTTCCGCCGACTGCTGTTGCCGGTCCACCAGGTGTTCAAAACGCCGCAGCGCCGATTCGATCCGGCACAGGTCCTCCGACGTCGCGCTGCGCATGGCCAGCACCGTGTAGCCCGGCTCAAACACCTCACGGAGCGCGAAGATGTCCTCGATGCTGCCCTGATCCAGCAACAATTGGTACAGCATCGGGTTGATTCCCAGCGACGGCGCCGCACAGGCGACAAATGTACCCTCACCCCTGCGCACTTCCACAACGCCCATCGCCTGTAAAATCTTGATGGCTTCCCGTACGCTCGACTTCCCAACGCCGAGCGACGCGACCAGTTCATTCTCTGTCGGCAGTTTATCCCCGGGCCTCAGTTCATTGCGAACCAGCGCCTCCGTGATGCGGTCAATGATCCGATCCACAAGCGACCGGTTCGCAAGCGG
Source organism: Eubacteriales bacterium (assembly GCA_031549325.1). Taxonomy (GTDB): domain Bacteria; phylum Bacillota; class Clostridia; order Christensenellales; family Aristaeellaceae; genus JAJDGF01. The sequence goes on from JAVBQA010000058.1 coordinate 1,842, forward strand.
CATCTCAAGCATGTTGTCAGATTGCTTGCTTTCCATCTTGTTCACCTCATATGATTTCATACATCTGATGTTTATGTAAATAATACCACTCACTACACGCTCAGTCAATACCACATATTGAAACTATTTCAATTTTTGTCATTGTACGTTTTTACAGTTTCTTATGGTTATCATCAAGAATCATTGCTGAAATTGGGTGCAAGTACCAACGCACAAACGCTCGATTCCATTGCGGATTCGAGCGCAGCGTCTTTTCTGATAACAACCATGTATCACCGTGACCGTCGGGCATCGACATACTCCAAGGGCGGGAAGGCGGCATGTGGCTCCCGCTGATACCAGTATGCTACTGACGCGATGTCTTCGGATAGCGGACGATAGCTATGGTTAAGCAGACCCAGCGTCTGCACTTCTACGCGGATGTCCTGTTGAAAGCCAATGCTGTCTTCCATGTGCCAACGGTAAAGGCTGTATTTGCGCGGGCCGTTGGCAGAATTCAGCCGTGCCAGCGGCATCCCGAAATATGGGCAGCAAAAGGTTTGCTCGTTGTTCCAGCACTCATCCGAATTGAACGGAGAGAAACCAAATGAGCCGCCGAAATAGTCTTCCGTTCCATTGTCAGCCATGCTGGGCTGGTCTGCGTCGCCATCAAGGTAGAACTTGACTTCACCCTCACCCCACCAGTCCGATTGGAGCGCCGTCCAAGCCAAGTAGGTGCCCACATAACTGCCGACACCTCGCGCGCCATCCAGGATGGTATAAACGGGATATTCGCGGCTGGTGACAGCGTGCCGGTATTGCGCATGGAAGTAGGCTGTGTTCTGCGCGACTTCGTGCAGCTTGTACAATATGCGATAGGCTACCAATCCGAACGGTTCATCGCCCTCGTGCGTCAGCGTGATTCTGGCGCTTTTACGAAATGGCATCCGCCAGTAGCAATTTAACCCAGCGCGTGGTGCCACCTGCACTGGGATCGATTGGACCTGATGATGCGCGTCGTCGTGCCCCATGGCGAAGAACGCACCCACAGGGCACTCGACGGAGGGCGCTGCCTCATCATCCCAGTAAAACCGGAGCACCAGTTCGCTCAGACGGCGGTAATCCGAGGTGAAAAACAGCTCACGGATGCTGCCGCAGCCCTGTATGTCCATCAGTGTCACGGTTTCGCGGGGCGCGACTTTGATGAATGGCCGAACCTTCCATCCTTTGCCGAGGTTCACCGAACTACCGCTGAAGGGCAGATTCGGGTCCAGTGGGTTTGGTTCCCAGCGGCAGGCCGCTCCTTTTTCACCGGTGGGGTTTTCTGCGCTGATCTGCCGGGTCGGGATGCCGATTTCATCATAATACATATGGCGCCTCCATCAGCGGGGCCAACGATCTCGTGCGCTGGGCAATTGTGGAAATGTGGTGTGCGGCTCGGTCTGATACCAGTAGCTGACGGAGCACACGTCGTCCTGGCGCTCGAACAGCCCCAACTCGCATATGCCAATCTGCTGCAGTTCAACGCGCAAATCTTGCTGAAACAGGATGGGATCAGTCACATGCCAGCGGTAAAAACCACGCATCGGCGTGCAGTCTCGGTTGTAGTAGTCACTATGGAAGTCGTCATCGCGCGAATAAAACGGATAGCCCATGAAAGGAGTGCAATAGGTCTTTTCCATCATGAATCCGCGCTCGTCCGTATATCCGCCGAAGGACCACGCGCCGCCAAAGTAGTCCTCCGTGCCGGTGGAGCACTGGCTTGGATACTTGTCGTCGCCGTCGATATAGAACTTCATCTCTCCCTCACCCCACCAGTATCGCTCCAGCGAGGTAAGCCCCAAATACGTACCGATATAATGCCCGCGTCCTCTAGCACCGTCGAGCAGCACATAATCTTTCTGAAGCTGCGTAAGGCGTTCACGCCGCCACTGGGCATGGAAATAAGCAGCTTTCTCCGGAATATCGTCCGACAACACATAGTCCACCTGATAGAAGAACGCAGGCACCGCGCCGGCGTGCTGGTTCTCCAGGGTGATCTTCGCGCCGCTGCGGAAGGGCATGGGAATAAAGCTGTTCATACCTCGTTTGGGATTAACCACAATGGGCAGCGAGTTCACCTCACAACCCCGGGCAAAACCGTTCAAAAAGAAATCCCCCAGCGGGCATTCGACAGATGGGCTCTCTTCACCATCCCAATACATGCGCAGCACCAGGTCGCGCAGCACGAAGCGGCCCTTGTCAGTTCGGTCGGTCACGGTACACCAGATGTGTTGAATCACACCGCTGCCATGGATATCGGCCAGCACCGCCGTTTCGCCGGACTGGATCGTGCCGATGCAAGGCGAGCCCTTGCGTGATTTGCCCAACGCGCTGGCAGCTTGGCAACCCGCGCCCTTTTCACCGGTTTGGTTTTCCCAGTTTATGGAGCAGGAGCGCCCAGAGCGCAGCAATGGCAGTCCGCCCAAGAAGAGTCCATTCATTCGCAGTCCCTCCCTTTGTCCGATGTGGGTTATTGCTTGACCCCGCCCGCCATGATACCTTCCATGATCTTCTTTTCAAAGCAAAGCACGAACATGATGATGGGCAGGATGATGATGCAGCCGATGGTGGAGATCATTTCCCAAGGCACGTCGTATGTGTTACGGCGCGGCACGGTTGTAATGCCTACGCTGAGCACATCGATCCGGTTGGCAAAGAATAATGGTGTGAACAGGTCGTTCAGGCATGTGATAAAATTGATGATGGCGATGGTAGCGATGGCCGGACTCATCAACGGAAGAATGATCAGGAACAGCTTCTGAAGGAAGTTCGCTCCGTCCACCTCAGCAGCCTCTTCGATCGAATAGGGAACCTGCTGCACAAAGTTCATCAGAATTAGCACAGAGAACGGCAAAAGCGCGCTGGTGTACAGGATGATCAGCCCCGGGTATGTGTCGATGAGGGAGAGCGACCTGAAAAAGTCATAGGTTGTGCGCGCCGTCACGATGCCCGGAATCAGCGAGGAGAACAGTAGCGCCAGGTAGGCAACCTTGATGCCCTTGCGGTCGAATCGGGCAAAGGCGTAGGCGGCCATCATGCCCAGAAGGATCGAACCGCCCAGTGCGCACAGTGTGATGATCAGCGTGTTTTTCACCTTTGAAGCGATACCCATGTCGGTAAAGGCGCGCAGGTAGTTGTCAAATGTGGGGTGCGCCGGCAGGTATCGGATAGGGCTTTGATACAGCTCCGCCGAGGGCGTGATGGATGAGATAAAGATCCACCACAGTGGAAACAGGATTACAAAACAGATCAGAAGCGTCAGCCCCCAGCGGATCAGCCAGCCCGTGATCTGAACGCGCGACATGCGAGCGGTGTTTTCAGTGGTCATCGTCGGCATCCTCCTTATGTATCCACGCGGGAAATTGCGTAGATGTTGATCATGCTGAGCACCGCCATCACGCCGAACAGGAACACAGCCAGCGCGCTGGCATACCCTAGGTTCATCATAGAGAACGCCTCCATCGAAATGCGGTAGGCAAGCAGCGATGTTGCATCTGCTGGACCACCAGCCGTCATGGAATATACCACGTCAAAACTGGTCAACCGCCACATGGTGAAAAAGATGGTGAGCGTCAATAGGTTTCTTGTGATCAGCGGTAGCGTGATCCCAAAGAAGCTGCGCACAGGACCCGCGCCATCCACGCGCGCGGACTCATATATCTCAGAGGGGATGAATTGCAGCCCTGAAAGCACGAGGATAGCAAAAAAGGGCACGTCCTTCCACAGATCCACTGCGATGACAGCGAGGCGTGCGGTGCCCAAACTCACCAGCCAGTCATTGCGGAAGTTCGGAACAAACCAGCGGATGGCGTCGTTTATCAGGCCGTATTGGCCGTTGAATGCCCAGCGCGCGGCGATGCCGACCACAACCATGGGCATAGCCCAGGGCAACAGCGTCACCGTGCGCAGCAGCTTTTTGCCCTTGAATTTCTGATTGAGCATCAGCGCAAGCGACACGCCGAACACCAGATGAAGCGCCATGGAGCATACGGTGAAGATGGAAGTAAACTCCAGCGATTTTAGGAACTTCTCGTCCGAGAACATCTTAATGAAATTGTTGATCCCAACAAACCCGCCGCTGTTGCGTTTGAACAGACTTAGATTAAACAGGCTATTGTAGAAAGTCATCACGAAGGGATACAGCGTTGTAAACGCGCGAATCAGCAGAGCCGGCGCTGCCAACACCCAGGCGATCCAGTATTTCTGGCGACGCCCGATCTGGGCGGCGATCCGGCCGGCGTTTGTGCGCTGCCTTTCCATTCGAGTTGCTTGCATGGGCAAAACCTCCCGCTTTGAATGGATTCTCCGGACATGAAGCAAGGGAGGACAGTCGCCCATCCTCCCCTAAGCACCGGTTGCGCTATTTCATCTCTTCGTAGGCGGCGAGCTGTTTCTGGCCCAGCTCATCCAGCGTGATCTCGCCCAGGATGTACTGTTGGAACAGCGTACCGGTCACCGTGATGTATTCCATGGTGGCGGGTACCATCGGGCGGCCGCGCATGATGGAGTTCTGATGGTACAGTTGCAGGTTGTTCAAAAGGTCGGCGGTGGCGCTGTAGTCCGGGCTCTTGATGGCCTCGTCCAGCACGTCCACGCGCGCCGGAGGCTGAGACGCCAGCCGCAGGTACGCCAGCTCAAACGCGGGGCTGGCCATGAAGTCCAGCACCTTCTTGGCTTCGTCATAGTTCTGGCTGCTCTTGTTGAGCACATAGTACCACGCGTCCATAAACGCCGAGGATGTTTCAAACGTGGGCATGGCGATCATGTGTACCTGATCCGGGCCGTACTTGCCTGCGTCCTTGGCCAGACCCTCCATCCAGCCACACCACTGCAGAATGATGCCATACTTCTTGTCGAAGAACTTCTGATTCATGGGCTCGTACTGCTCGCTTAGCTGCGCCAGCGAAGTGCACTTCCAGGTGTTGGCCATGTCGTACATGAACTGGAACGCCTCGCGGCTCTTCTCGTTGCTCCAGTCGAAGCAGTCGCCGCCGAACAGGTTGATAAACACGCCGATCTCGTTGTGGTTGTAGGTGGCTTCCCAGGAGCCGCCGTAGCCGTAGATGCCCTCATCGGGCTTGCTCATGGCCTGGATCGCAGCGATGAACTCTTCCCTGTTGGTGGGCACCTTCACGCCCGCCGCGTCCAACATGTCCTGGTTGACCCACATGGTCAGCGCGCCGTTGTACGTGGGCACGCCGTAGATGTGGCCATCCAGCATGTAGCGGTCCTTCATGAAGTTGGGATCGAAGTGTGAGGACACCTCGTCGCGCATGACGTCCTCTTCGAGCGGCGCAAGGAAGCCCGCGGCCATGTACTGGGTGATCATCTCATCGTTGATGTTGATCAGATCCACAGAGCTGTCGCCCGAGGCCAAGATGGTGGTAAACTTGGCAACCCGGTCGTCGGGGTTGGATGGCGAGGTGATTGCATTGATCTTTACGCCCGAGCCCTCTTCAATCAGCGCCTGCAGTTCCGGCCACCATTTGTTGGTGGTGTCGTTCGTCATCAAGGTGATGTCCGCCAGCGCCACAGGTGCGAGCAGCGCCAACAGGAGTGCGCATACGGACAAGAGCCTCCAGAATCTGTTCATAAATTCGTTCCCCCTTCAGTTCTTTAATACCAGCGTGCTGGCTCTATATGGCAGTATGCCAGAGCTACCCCAATTTGAAAATACATTTATTTGCGTTCTTCCTATGAAATATTGTGCAATTCGGTTTACCATCTTGAAAATAAAGAGTAATCCCGCTATGATTAAGGAGTGGTCGTTAACAATCGATCGTGCGAAAGGCAGAGCATGCGATGCGAGTGAGCAGGTTCCTCAAACGCATTTTATGGCATGGTTATTATCAGAAGTTGGTAATGAGTCATCTTCTGGTATTGTTTTTGACGATCAGCATCATGGCTGGGTTCAACTATACATTTTCTCGTGATCAGCAAAACCAGCGGATGCTTGAAATGTTAGGGTATTCCGGGCAGCAGACCGCCGCCAGCATTGAGGCCAGATTTTCCCAGATGCAAAATGTCAGTGAGATGGTGCGCTACACGCTGCAGCAGACGCTTAGCGAATCATTGGGCAAGATGCCGCGGCCGCAGTCGGACGCCGCAGCCATTGCGACCATTCGTACGCTACGCGATTCGTTCCAGTTCACCGACATCTCGGCTTGGCTGCCGCCCAGCTACTTCTCAGCGGGCGAGGGCATCACATTCTTCGACATCGCACAGCCCAATGGACGACCCCAGCGCCAAGAGGTTCGGGGCGCGCCGTACAACAAGTTAAGCTGGATGGCGCTCAGCAACTACGCATATCCATTCATGCGCTTTTCCAGCAACAAGCGGTTTGATCTGATTTCCTGCTTCATGCAGGTTAGCACAATGAGTACGCCTGGCGCATTCTGCTTCTTCATTGACATTGATGAGCGGGAACTGTCCGCATTGTTGGACAAATCTGAGGCAACCCCGATTGTGCAGTGTATCGTGAGCGCGCGGGGCCAAATCCTTTCGCATCCGGACAGCGCACAACTGGGCCACCAGCTTTCGCCGGAACTGATGAAGGCGCTTGATGACTCGAATGGCGCACGCCCCATTCGGTTTCAGAATGCGGCCTATTTGACCTATCCACTAGCGAAGACGGGCTGGCGGCTGCTGGTGACAGTGCCGGAGAGTTATCTGACCTCCATCTCTCTGACAGGCGCCAATGGGCTCCTGATCGCGGTGGGCATTTCTTCGGTGGTGGCGGTTCTGGTATCACTCCTATTCTCCCGGCAGTTGATGCGCAAGCTTATGACGATGAGCAGTGTCATCCGCTCCATCGAACCTACGTTTAGACCCACAGGCGAATCCTTTAGCATGATTACAGCCAAGATGCCCCTGCCTCCTTCCGGCACACCGCCGGACGTCCTTGACGAGCTGGCGCAGGTGTTTAACAAGCTCGTAGACCGGCTCAATGATTCCATGCAGCGAGCATTGGAGAGTTCGCTGACCCAGGAAAAGCTGCGCTATCAGCTGCTTAGGGCCAAGATCAACCCGCACTTCCTGTACAACATGCTGGACTCCATCAAGATCAGCAACACGCTGGGGCGAAAAGATGACACCAACCAGTTGCTGTCCAAGCTTGCCGCATTCTATCGCCTGATCCTGCGCAAGAATGACTTGGACATCATCACCATCGGCGAAGAGCTAGACATCGTCCAGCTGTACCTGGAGATGGAGGCCATCAGCCATGAGCACGCGTTTTCCTTTACGCTCCATGTCGACCCGGGTGTGGAGCTGTTCTCCATCCCGCGCTTTGTGCTCCAGCCGCTTGTGGAAAACTGCGTCATCCATGGGCTGCCCGGCGATGCCAAGCGCATGACCATTGGCATCTCGCTGCGATACGAGGGGGACGGCATCCGGATCGATATCCGCGACGACGGTCTGGGCATGGATGAAGCCATGATGAACAAGCTGATGCGCGTGATCCACGGTGAGGAGGTGTTGCCTCGGATGTGGAACAGCACGGCGTTTTACGGACTCATCAATGTGTCCGCGAGGCTAAAGCCGTACGTGATCGATCCACTCGAGCCCATACACTACGCATCACAAACAGGCTACGGCACCCATGTTTCGATCGACCTGAAGCAGCTGCTCCCCGACGACCCTGAAGAAACCGAACCTCAGAGGAGTAGACCATGTACAAGGTGATTATTGCGGATGACAGCTCGCTCTCCATCAAGGGATTGGAGGCCAACCTGGATTTCGCCGCAATCGATGCGGAATTGGTGGGATCGTTTTTGAGCGGCGTGGATGTGTTGGCCTATCTGCAGGCGCACGACGACGTCGATCTGCTGGTCAGCGACATTCGTATGCCACACATGACTGGTCTCGAATTGGCGCGTGAAGTGCTTCTGCGCAAAAAGACGATGAAAATCGTGCTCATCAGCGCATATGACGACTTTGAGTATGCGCAAGAGGCGCTGCGCATTGGCGTGATAGATTATGTTCAGAAACCGATTCAGTACAACGAGCTAACCGAAACCATGCGAAAGGCGCTGCAACGGCTGGACGAGGAGCGCGAGGTCTTGGAGAGACTGGAAGCGGCCCGCCCCGAACTCCGCAAGAAATTTTATATGGAACTGACGCGAATCTCCCCGATGCTTGCGGCCCAGACACTGAACGAAGAAGCTCAATACCTGGGCATCACGGCTGATGGCGGAAGTTTTGTGTGCGTGGCGGTCTGCGGGGAGTGCAGCGGGGACAACGTCACGGCGCCCCGTATTGAGGAGATGATATTCAACCAGTTTTTGCAGGCAGACACGCTTCAGGCATGGTTTGGTGCCCAGTTGGAATGCCATCTGATCAGTGACCGCGAAGGCCAGCTTGCCATCCTGCACGATGCAACTCTGAATGAACAGCAGATGTGCGAAAAAGTGTATTCCCTTTGTGAGAGCTTCGGCACAGCGCACGGGCAACTGGGTGCGTCACTGCACTTTGGCATCGGTGCTGTGCAGGACTCACTGTGGAAGATCGTTCTATCCGTGGACACCGCGCGACGCGCCGCAAACCGCCGCTTCATTTGCCCGGATCAATCGGTGTTCACAGAGTCAGATGATGATGTCGGATCACTGCCGTTCCTCAGCCGCATCGCCGAGACCCAAAGGGAGATCGCACAGCTGCTGCTCAAACGCGACAACGCCGCGTTGGACGTCATGGTGGATCAATTGACGGAAAGCGTGGTAGCTAAGCTCAAGGACCACGGACTCATTGTACCCTACCTGATTGTGCTGATCTCAGGCGTCCTTGGTCAAGTCGCCCAGGATGGTGTGGATCTTTCGCTGGCGGAGCACACCGTGGCCGCATTTGGCAATAAGAGCAGACATCCGATCAACTCCCGCGACATTGGAGATATGTTCCACCTGCTTTTCGGACAGGTTTTGACTGCGTTGGATCACTCGCGACATAGCCATCACCAAATGTTGATCCACAAGGTGAAGCTGTATATCGACGACAACCTACAGGATAGCCAACTGCGCTTGGAAAAGATTGCCGATGAAGTCCATGTTACACACTCACACCTCAGCCGAATTTTCAAGCGCTCAGAAGGCATCAACGTCAGCGACTATATCACCCAAAAGCGAATCGAGAAAGCGACCCGCTTGCTTCGCTCCACTTCGGAATCTATCTCCTTCGTGAGTGACCAGGTGGGCTATGCATCCCCATATTACTTCAGTGCCTGCTTCAGAAAAGTGACCGGAACCACGCCCAGCGAATACCGAAAGTCTGCATCGCCAAATGCATAATTCCAAACTGAACAAATGCTTGTTTACACCCTCCAAGTATCCCAAAATCGGAACCCACCTTAATGTGTGAGTTGCATCCTGATCAAAGACATCACAAACGGGATGAAATCATCCTCAGAGCCATTGACTGCGGCGGAGGCGGCTGTGAAAACTGCACTTTCTGCGGCTTGGGCGGCGGCGATCCATGGGCGATGTACCAGCCCTTACATCGACGGCGAAAAGGAATCGCCGAAATCAACGCGGATTATGCCGCGAGTTACGTCAGTGGCTGAATCCGGTTTTGTGCTCACAGGATTATTCGGTGAAGTAACTCTGCTGAAACCAATAAACCCTTTAGCCGACCTTTTACTATTTGTGGACGCAAATCAGTCTAACAGTGCCATGCCGGCACAGGAATTTGCGCCATTTAATTCTCCTAAAACGCCAAGAAATCCCTTGAAACAAGGACTCTCTGCAGCAGTACCGATTTGGTACTTAGATGCCTTTGTACTCAACAAACGATGCTAAATACGATTCCCGAGGTTTGGACGCAAAAGGACGCGTAGCACATCCAAGAGACTCACTTTATAGTCATCCACCTTGAAAATCAGAGCAAATAGCATCATCCAAGAAGGGGTGATCCAGCAGAATTTTTCTCAAGTGCCGTTTTAGCCAACCCCAAAAGTGTTCGATGGGGTTCGACTCCGGAGAATACGGCGGCAAGAAAAGCAGGTTCAGACCCGCCCCTTCGGCAAGTGGATATTACTTGTTTTCCGGTGAAATGAAGCATTATCCATGACAATGACGGTTCCCTCGGGCAGACTAGGCAGCAAGCAGGACTCGAGTCACATCTCAAAAAGACCACTATCCATTGTGCCGTCATACTGTAATGGAGATATAATCTCCCTACCCATTTGGGCCGCAATAATGCTGGTACGCTTGAACTTTCGACCGCTTACCATCCCCATCAGTGGCAGACCACGCTTTGACCAGCCATATTCTCGGTATGGGAAATGGCCGATGCCTGTTTCATTCACGTAAGCAATTCGCTCCGCGGAGATTTTTGCGATTTCTCCCATATACGTTTCTACTTGCTGCGGTCGTTGTTCTTGACAGCGCTTCGTCTTTTTTTGCGCGCAAACCCAAGCCGCTTTAGTGCTTTCGCCACAGAAGTTCCTGTGCAGCCAAGTGCCTCAACTTTTTCTTTTAAGTAGGCATCCGGGTGTTCCTTCACATACGCTTGCAGTTTTGCAGGGTCCGGCTTTTGAAACTACGACAGGGCTTTTTATCCTCCAAGTTCCCTGTCTTCTTGTATAGCTGATGCCACCTGTTTATCGCTGCCATACTGATGTGAAATACTTCCCTCGCGTCTCTCTGACTTTGACCTGATTGGAGGTAATCTATCACCTTTTGCCGTAAATCCTTACTATAATGCCATGTCCTTACTTTATCCCTTTTCGCTCTCGTTTTCAAGCTTTTTGACCATAGCCTAATCGGAACGTTTTCGCGCGTTATGGAACCTGGTTTTCGGTGAGCTCGGCGGCTACTTCAGGCGCAAACCCGGGGGATGGCTCCGGCGTAGGCCCTGGCGCGGGCGGCGTGGTGGCGGTGGGCAGCTTCTTCAGCACGCGCACCTTGCAGCTAGCCACCAGCCCGTTACGGGTGGTGCAGCTAATGGTCACCATGCCGGATTTCACGCCCTTGACCTGCCCCGTGGAGGACACAGTGGCGATCTTCTTGTTGGAGCTGCGCCATTTGAGGCCCGGCTCGGAGCCGTCCAGCGTGGCGATGAGTCGCAGCTTGCCCTTGATCTTGACGTTAGCCTCCGAGTCGCTGAGGGACACCGCACTGGGCAGCGTCCGAACCAGAATCCGCTTGGTGACGAACTTGCCAGTGTCCAGCGTGGCCGTGACCAAAACCTCGCCATCGCTGATGCCGGTCAGCTTGCCGTCGGCGCTGATGCTGGCGGCCTCGCCAGCTACTGACCAGCTTATCGTGCGGTAGCCCGCGCCCTTTGGCGACAGCGATACCTTGAGCTGCACCGGCTCGCCGTTGGTGTAGGCGGTGGCGGAGGCGATCTTCAAGGAAAGCGCCTTCTTCAGCACCTTGACCTTAAAGACGCCAGACACTGTACCCAACTTGGCGGTGATAATGACGGTCTTGCCCGGCTTCTTGGCGGTGACCAGCCCGGTCTTGCTGACGGACGCGTAACTAGGCGCGCTGCTCTTCCAGCTGACGCCGCTCACCGAGGTGCTGAGCTGCAGCGTCTGCTTAGCGTACAGCCAGGCCGAAGCTCCTATGTCGCTGTAGATCGTGAGAGTTGTTCCGTTGCCGCCGTTGTTGTCGCCCGGGTACTCGCCGCCCTCGCCCAGACCCTCGGGGTCGGCCACGGTGATTTCGCAGCGGGCGAACACCTTGTTCTTCGCGGTAGCGGTGATCACAGCCTGACCAACACCCACGGCGCTGAGCTTGCCCTCCGCCGACACCGTTACCACTGAGGGCGCGGAACTGAGCCAGGTCAGCTCGGGCTCAGTGGCATCCAGCGGCAGCACGCTAGCCACCAGAGCGGTGTCCTCGCCGGTCTCCAGCGACAGGCTGGTCTGGCTAAGCTTGACTTCCTTCACCGGCACTGTCACGCGGATCTTGATGGAATGCTTGACGCTGCCGTCGGTCTTGAGCGTGCCCACGATGTCAGCGGACCCGGACTTCAGGCCCTTCACTAGCCCGCTGGCGCTGACGGACACCGTGGCGCCGTCGGAACTGCTCCAGTCCACGTCAACCGTCGTGCCGGCTGGGTAGGACACCGCGCGCAGCTGGAGCATCTTTTCGAGCTCCACCTCGGCGTTCACCGACTGGTCGTCCAAGGTGGTGACGCGGATGGCGGAGGTGGGCGGCACGATGGTCACGTCCATGGTTCCGGTGATTCCGTTGTCGGCGCGGGCGGTGATCCGCGCGCTGCCGATGGCCAGCCCTTTCACGCTGCCGTTGGCGCTCACCGAAGCCAGCGTGGGCTGGGAGCTGCTCCAGGTCAGCGTGGGGTTGGTGGCGTTGACGGGAGTAAGCGTGGTGCTGAGCTTGAGCACCTCACCCACCTGCAACTCCTGGCTGGCAGGCGACAGCGAAATCGCGGTGACCGGGTCGCTGACGCTGAGCTTGAGCGTAGCAAACAGCGCGCCGTTTTGGGCGTCGCGCGCCATGATCTGGGTCTCGCCGCCGCCCACAGCGCTGAGGTTGCCGTACTGGTCGATGGTAGCCACGGCAGGCGCGCTGCTGCTCCAAACGTAGCTGCCGGTCACACCGTCCAGCCGCTTGGCGGCGTACTTGGCCGTAGCACCCTTGGCCAGCGTGGCGGGGCCTTCTACCACCAGCGTCACTCCGCCGTCCAGCAACACGAAAGGAATCGAGTAGTTCTTGGCGTAGGTCTCGGCGAAGCTGTAGGCGTAACCAAACATCTTGACGTTGGGGCAGCCGACGAACGCGCCCGAGCCAATGGAGCTGACACTCTTGGGCACGATCACACTGCTGAGCTTCTGGCAGCCCTCGAACGCCAGGTTACCGATGCTGCCCACGCCATCTGGAATGGAAATGGTCTCCAACGCGGCGCAGCCCTGGAACGCGTTGGCCACGACCGAGCCGATCCCCGGCTGCAGCTTGATCTCCTTAATCGAAGCGTAGCCCGGGAACACGTTCTTCATCACCAGCGTGCTGGGGATCGTCAGTTTGGACACGGACGTACAACCAGTGAATGCGCCGCTACCGATGCTGGTCACCGAGGCCGGGACGCTAAGGGAGGTCAGCGCGCTCATGCCCTGGCAGGCATTGGCGGCGATGCTGGTGCTGCCGGGGCTGAAGCTGAGGGAGGTGACCTGCTGCAGCTGAGCGGAGCTGAGGAAGCTGGTCAACGCGAACCGACCGGGCAGCGCGATGGACTTCACCGAGGTGCTGAGGTAGAATGCGTCCTTGTCGATGCTGGTCACCGAGCCGGGCAGCACCAGCCGCTCCAGCGTCATGTTGCCGAAGGCCGCCCTCGGGATGCTGGTCACGCCGTCGGGCACCACCAGCTCCTTGAGTGCCTTACAGCCCTGGAACGCCACCTCCTCGATGGTCTTTACCGAGCTTGGCAGCGTGATGCTCTCCAGCTTGGAGCAGCCGTAGAACGCGCGGCTGCCGATCTTGGTGACGGAACTGGGCAGCGTGATGCTGGTGAGCCCGGTGACCTCGAAGGTGCCAGACTCAATCCCCGGGCAGGATGCCGGCCAGTTGAAGCTAGACAGGCCGAAGCACCCAAAGAACGCGCAACTGCCGATCTCGGTTACGCTGTCGGGCACGTTCAGCTCGGTCAGCGCTGAGCAGCTTTCGAAGGCGTTGTTCCTAATGATCTTCAGCGACGCCGGCACGCCGAGTCCGTTTAGCATCTGACAATCCCAGAACGCGTAACTGCCGATCTCGACCAGCCCAGTGGGTAGCGTGACGGTTTTCAGCCTGTAGCACTTGAAGAAGGTGCGTGGCGGCAGCGCGCTGATGGCGCAGCTGATGTTGGCGGTTAGCAGTGCTTCACAGCCCTCAAAGGAGCTCCTGCCCATGGCGTTGAGCCCAGCTGGTAGGCTGATAGATTGCAGTTTTGCGCAATCGGCGAACACCGAATCCCCAAGCGTGGTGACACCCGAAGGGATCGCAATGCCCTCCAGCCCGCTCTTGGAGAAGGCGAAAGTGCCGATGGACTTCACCCCCGAGGGAATGGTCAGCGTGCTAAGCTGCGAGCACCAGCTGAACAGCGAGGCCGGGATCGTGGTTAGCGAGGAAGGCAGCTTGGCAGAAGCCAGATTGGTGCAGCCGCTGAACGCGAACTCGCCAAGGTTGGTGACGCTTTCGGGCACCGTCACGCTCTGCAGATTGACACACTTGCCGAAGGCGTTGTAGCCGATCTTCGTTAGTCCGTTGGGCAATGTGATCTGGGTAAACCCACTACAGCGCAGGAACGCAGCCTCGCCGATCTGGGTAAGAGAGTTTGGGAGCTGCAGCGACGTCAACGCCACGCAGTTCTCGAACGCGTACGCGCCGATGCTGGTGAGGCCCTGCGGCAGCTCCACTGCCTCTAAATCGTAGCAATTCTGGAACATCTTGTCAGCCAAGCTGGTCGAGCCAGCGCGCACGCGCACCTTGGTGATGCCGGAGCCGTAGGTGCTATAATAGTAGGATCGGGCGAACACGTAGTTATCGCCGGGCACCTCCACGAACCCCAAGTTGGTGCAGCCGGTGAACACGTAGTTGTTCAGACGAGCCAAGGAGTTCGGGAACTTCACGCCGGTCAGCGAGCTACAGCCTCTGAAGCTGGCCTCGTCCAGGATTTTGAGGCCCTCGTGCAGCGCGATCGCGGGCAGGCTCGAGCAGCCCTCGAACGCCGACACTCCGATGTAAGTCACACTGGAGGGCATACTGACACTGGTCAGCGCCGTGCAGCCCTTGAAGCTCATGGCGGGCACGCTGGTCAGCCCGCTGCTCAGCCGAGCGCTCTTCAGCGACGCGCAATTCAAAAACGCGCCCATCTCCAGCCGCGTGCAGGCGTCGGGCACGCTGACGCTGGTCAGGTTCGCGCAGCGGGCAAACGCCTCTTTCTCGATGGTGTGAAGCCCACTGGGCAAGCTGATCTCGGCGATGGCCGTGCCGTCGAAGGCGTTTTGGCCGATGTAGTTCAGGCTGGAGGGTAGGCTAACGCTGGCCAGCGCAGAGCAGCCCTTGAACGCGCTCCCACTCACAGCGATCACACCCTCGGGGATGGTCACCGAACTCAGCGACGCGTTGCCCTTAAACGCGTCGCTGGAGATAGCGTTCACTGGATAGATGTTCTCGCCGTCGCTCAACATGGACGGAATCACCACGTCGCCGCCCGGGCCGCTGTATTTCTCGATGGTGGCTTTACCGTCCGACAGGTAGAACCGGTAGTCTCCGTCCACGGCGGCGCAGGCGCTGTTCGTGCCCAAAACCGTCACCAACGTCAGCGCGAACAGCGCCAGCAGGGGGGCCTTTATCCAGTGTTTCATTGCGATACCTCATCATTTGCCGGGCACATATCCCCTGCCCAATTTTTACATAATTGTATCACAAACCATTCACATTGTATATTCATCCTTCAACACATCATGTAAATCCTTTGTGGAGAACCTGTGTCGTTCACCGCTCTTTTTCCACGAAGCACCTGGTCGGTCTAGAACGACTGCAGCCTGTCAAGGAACCCCACCCTCAGCGAATCGCGAAGCGCCATCTTCACCAGCACCACCGGATCCGCCCCCGGCCGCCCGTTGTCCTCGCTGTATTGGTGCTCCACCATCCCGTACACCCGCTCGAAGTCCACCACCAGCTCGATCTTTCGCAGCAGGTGCTCCGCCGGCACCAAGCCCTCGATGTCTACCACCTTCACATGTCCGCGCAGATCAGCCGCTCGCTCTAGCATCTTTCATCACCAACCTCATTATACCAAAAGGCCGCTCCTTCGCGACCTTCTTTGACTGCCTGGGGTCTTGAAAACCAAGTGTTTTCAAGACCTTTTCTCCCGTTGCGCGAAGAGAACCCTATATTCCGGGTCACTCCATCGCTTTCTCACAATACTCGCGGTACAGCCGCAGATAGGTTCCATACTGTGCCAGCGTGACGCTCGGCGGCGTTTGGTGGTCAACGGAGGGGATAAAACCACCTTTTCGCATCTGGGGCAGCAGCCGCTCAAACTCGGCGCGCATCGCGGTTTCTCCCAGCGGCATCGCCATCTTGTCGTAGTGCCCAATAAACAGAAAGTCCGGATGATCTGCCCGTAGCCGCGCGATATCCACGCCCGCCTGGCGCTCCAGCGGCAGCACGCCTTCGATGCCCGCACGCCGGAACCAGGGAATCATCCGCGTCACATCCCCGTCTGAATCCACAAACACCTTTGTGCCGCGCGATTTGACGAACGGAATCACTTTATGGTAGTACGGCAGCAGGAACTCGTCGAACATCTCTTCTGACAGCATCGGCCCAAGGTTGTAGCTCATGTCCTCGGCGAACGTCATGAAATCCGGCGTGAATACCTCAAACACCCGCTCAAACACGCGCAGCATGTAATCGGAGATGTCGCTGTTGATCCGGTGCAGCAGCTCTGGATTGTCGTAAAACGCGTACAGATGCGGCTCAATCCCCAGCAGGTTGCGCGGCCCCCAGAAGAAGCCATCCATCGTCACCCAGGTGATGGCTTCACCGCTCTGCTGATGCCGGGCAATGGATTCAATCCGTTCGGAGCTGACCGGATCCTGGGGATACAGTGTGGGCAGCGCGCGCTCATAGCCCTCCATGTCGAAAATTCTCGGCGCGCCGTGGCTCCCAGGTTTGGGTGTGTCCGCCGTGTCCATGCGCACCCACAGCTGCATCTGCAGATCCAGCCCCAACTGCCGCTGCAGCGCCTCCCCCTCCGTCAAGCCGCGCGCAGGCCCAATGGACAGCCCCTGCCGCTTCCAGTTCCCGATGGTTGCGTCCCACCAGCTTGCCCATTCGATCATCGGCAGCCTGTCCGCCGCCTCAAAGCGCATCACGCGCTGAAATCGCTCCCTCGTTGTCATCAGAAACCTCTCTTTAGCACGGGCGCGCGCTTGTTGATGCTGTTGCCGCTGGGCTGATATTCATAGCGCCAGACACCGCTGCCCCGCGTGAACACACCGCCTGAGGCCGGCTTGCCGTTCTCCGTGACGCTTGCGCCCTCGGCGTCTGGCAGATGGATCTCGGCCTGCGTGTTGAATGGCACGGTGACTGCGATCTCAATTTTGCCGTCCGAAAGCGCCCAGCCGCACGCCAACTCGCCGTACTGCGTGCGAACGCTTGCCTTTGCGTGCTGAATGAGGCTGTTCGGCAGCGGCCGGATCAGGCTCTTCTTGAATCCGGGCGCGCCCTCCACCGGGTTGATGCCGCACATATAGCGATACATCCACTCCACAACCGCGCCCAGCGCATAGTGATTGAACGAATTCATGTTCACCGCGCCGAACGAGCCATCGGGTTTCAGCGAGTTCCAGCGCTCCCAGATCGTGGTCGCACCCCGCTCTACTTCATACAGCCAGGACGGGCACTCGTTGTTCAAAAGCAGCTTATAGGCATACTCATTCAGCCCATTTTCGGAAAGCACCGGACACAGCAGCGGCGTGCCGAGAAAGCCGGTTGTGAGGCGCTGTCCATCGCCGTCAATGCGCTCAGCAAGGTGTTTCACCACGATTGGCCTGTCCTTGGGGAGCAGCATGTCCATGTGCAGTGCGATCAGATCGGCGGTCTGCGTCTCGGCAGCCACGCGGCCGCCCGGCGTCACAAACTCATGCCGAAACGACTCGCGGACGCGCTTGGCCAGCGCCTCATATTCTTCGGCATCCCCTGTTTTCCCCAGCACGCGCGCCGCTTTCGCCACAATGTCGCATGAATACGCGTAGTAGCTGGTGGCCAGCAGCTCGGTGGGCGTAAGCCCGATGAACGCGTCGGGGTCGTTCCGGTCCTGCGAAACCCAGTCCCCGATGTGGAAGCCATAGTAGCGGTCAACGCCCTTGGTGTCCTGTGCGCGCATGTACTCCACCCAGGCCACCATGCTGTCATACTGCTTTCTCAGAACCGCCTCGTCGCCAAAGTACAGATACAGCATCCAGGGCATCACCGTCGCGGCGTCACCCCAACCGGTGGTGGTCATTTTCCATTCAGCGGTTCTCTTCAGATAGTTAGGTACCACCACGGGCACGTAACCCGCCTCCTGCTGTTCCTGCCAAAGGTCGAACAGGTACTTGTGGTAAAACGCGTCTGCCTCCATGTTCATCGACGCCGAAGCGCAGAATACTTGGCTGTCCCCCGTCCAGCCCAACCGCTCGTCGCGCTGCGGGCAGTCGGTGGGCACATCCACAAAGTTCCCTTTCTGGCCCCACAGCGCGTTCAGGAACAGCCGGTTCACGCGCTCGTCCGAGCACTCGAAGCGGCCCGTGCGCTCCATCTCGGAGTGCACCACCTCAGCCGTGAAGTCGTTCAGGTTGACTTCGGCCAGCCCCGAAACCTTTGCAAACCGGAATCCATAGAACGTAAAGCTGGGCGCATACTCGCGCGGCTGCCCGTCCGAGATATAAATCTCCTCCGCCAGCGCGGTCCTGTAGTTGTCGCGGTAGAACGTGTTGTCCGGATACAGCCACTCGCCGAACTGCAGCTTGATCCGCGTTCCCGCAGGGGTGTTCGCACGGATCCGCACCCAGCCTGCCATGTTCTGGCCGAAGTCCAGGATCTGTTCGCCCGAGGGTGATTTGACGAGCTTCACCGGCTTCATCCGATCGTGGATTTTGACCGGCACGGACAGCCGCGCGCGCAGCAGGCGCTTGTCGACCTCGCGCCTGACAGCGGGCGTCCACCGGGAATCGTCAAAGCCGGGCATATCCCAGCCGTGTTGAATCTTGCGCGCGTCAAAGATTTCGCCGTCATAGATCTCGGCCCTTTGGAACGGGCTTTCGCCCGCCTTCCAGCTGGTGTCGGTTAGGATCGCTTCCTCGGTTCCATCCTGATAGCGCACGCGCAGCTCCGCGATGAACGCGCACGCATCGCCATACAGCCCATGGCGCTCAGGGATGCCCGGCCAGTTCACGCGGCCCTTGTAGTAACCGTTGCCAAGCAGCGCGCCGATGGCATTGGCGCCCGACGACAGCAGCTCCGTCACGTCATAGGTCTGGTATTGGATCCAGTGGTCGTAGGCGGTAAACCCGGGCATCAACTGCTCCTCCGTCACGTCCCGGCCGTTGATGCGCGCGCGATACAGCCCCACGCCGCTCGCGTAGAGCCGCGCTGACCGAATCGGTCCCTTGAGCCCAAATTCCTTGCGCAGGAGCGGCAGGTCCACTTCCCCGCCGATCCAATCCGCGTCCCAGCGCTCGCCGTAGCGCCCGGTCTCAAAGAATGCGGGCTCGCTGAAACCGCTGGGCTGATCCGCCTCGTCCCACACCATGACGCGCCAATGATAACGCGTCATCGGCGCAGGGACGATCTCGGGGCACACGCCCACGCTCTGGTCGGAATCCACCCTATCCGTGTCGAACAGCATCCGCGAGAAGCCGGCGTCCGACGCGATCTGCAGCCGGTACGCGCTTTGGCGCTTGTTTTCTCCGGGCGCCTCCACCACCCAGCCCAGAACCGGCTTGTCAAAGTCAAACCCGACCGGGTTTTGCATGTAGTCTGTGCGCAATTTGCTGATGTTCATGGGTATCCTCCTGTTGCCGCTAGGGCATAGTCCCCCGCCGCTCGCACGGGTTCCAAAGTTGTGAACGAACGCGGCCCGCCCCTGCGGAGCAGAGTCCCGCAGGACGCTGTACCTGCATGGCGGGCAGCGTCGGTTTGCGCCGTTTTATTTCACCTCCGGCGACTTCAGCACGCCCTGTTCCCAGAACTTATACTCGTAAGTCCATTCCTCGTTCACGCTGCGCCAGGAGTTCGGGCCCCACCAGTAACCCTCCGCGCGGCTCACGTTGTGCAACTGGCCGAACGTGTTCACGCGGCAGCCATAGTAGTTGATATCCAGCTTGTGCACTCCGGGCTTCACATCGAACGTCGCCCGGTACGGCGCGAAGATGAGCGGCTTTTCCAGCCCGCCCACGCTGCAGGACAGCATGGAACCCCGGTAGCTGCTGGCCTCGACCTCGATCTCACCACCCTGGGCGGAAGCCTCCAGATGGTACACGATGTTGCCGCCGTAGAAAGGCAACCCCTGGCGCGTGATGTCGCCAAACGCCAGCTCGCGCACCGGCGCGCCGAGCGTTCTGCAGCAGCCGTCCACCCGCACGCTGAAATCGCCGATCAGGTACAGGCATTCGAGGTCAACCTTGCGTCCATAGCGGTACTCGACTTCGACCACGTTGCCGCCCAGCATCAGCTCGGGCAGCGGAATCGTGACGATGCACTTGTCCACATACCAGCCGTCCGGCTTCACGGGTATGTCCGCGCCGTTCAGCCGCACCCTCGCGATGTCCGGCCGCTCCAGCGCCAGCTTGGCGCCCGCGATGGGCAGCGCGCAGTCAAAGTGCGCGCGCAGCCGCACGGTGTGAGGCGTGCTCTCGTCGTTCTCCACCCAGGGCTGGGCGACGGCCTCCATGCGCAGCGGCAGATCGAGCTCCTTGCGCAGCTGATTGTCCAGCTTCAGGATCTCCTCCAGCGGGCGGTATTCCCCACTGTCCAGCGCGTACTCAAACAGATCCAGCAACAACACATTGGGTTCGCTGAGCGTGACCGGCGCGCGGCCGAGAAACCGCTGGATGCCGCCCGCCACCGCGTCCAGCATCCGTCCGGGCGCGCCCACCTGACTGATGGCAGCCAGTTTTGGCGGGGCCACGGGCGTGCCGGTAGGCTGCCTGGTGAGCTTCAGCAACAGGCTGTCGTGATCGTAGAATGGGTAGCTGAGGATCGTCCATCCGCTTGATTGCTCGCACTGGAGCGGCACGGTCTGCCCGCTCATCGTGTCGTACAGCGTCAGCGCCCACTCGCCCCGAATCTTAAAGCGCAGCGTGTCACCAGCCACCAGATCCTTGTTTTTCGGATCGCGGCAATGGGCCACGAACAGCCAGCGCTCGCCGTTTTCGTCGCGCAGCTGATAGAACAGGTTGTCCGTTCGGGAGCCGGAGCTGTCCCGAATGTCCAGCTCACGCAGGCCCTCCAGCGCGTTCAGCAGCTGGATGCGCTCGAACCCGACATGTTCGCAGGCGTCGTACAGCAGCTGGCCGCGGGCGCTCGTCACCACGTCTTCGTAAATTGGCGCGTCGCCCATAAACAGCACGCGGCCGCCCGCCTTGTGGAACGCCTCCAGCCTGTCCAGCGTGGTCTTGCGCAGCGTCTCGCAGCCGGGCACGATCACCACATCATAGCGCATTTTGCCAACGGGGAACGTTTTCGCCGCCGCGTCCTTCACATCGCATTGGCCGGGCAACAGCGACTCGCAGATAAAATCGAAGTCCATCAGACCCTCCAGCAGCCAGCTGGTCACACCCTTGAACTGTTCGTCCTTCTGCTCGCGCACGGCGCGCGTGTTTTCCTTCGCTCCCCAGTGCAGCCAGTAGCTCTCAATCGGGTGGATCACGCCGATGCGCGCGATGGGCTTGCCGCGCGTCATGGCGGTGTTTACGCGGGCGAAGTGGTCTTCCACCCGCTTGTACTGACCGTGCCACGGCGCTTGATAGTTGAACGTGCCCGGGTAGTCGCGCTTGGCCTCGCCGTTCATGGACACCCAGGACAGGTGCGGCACGCGCACCGTGACCCCGAGCGCCGCCTGCCAGTCGCCCTGCACCTTGTGACCGCGGAAATCGAAATCCCAGTTGGTGACGCCGTAAAGCTCGCTCATCACGCCCGGATTACCGTGCTGGTGGCACGCCGACTGGGCCTGCTTGGCGGTGGTGTATTCGTAGCGGTTGCACAGCATGTCGATGCCCGGCAGCTGGAAGCCCCTGTAGCTTCTCATGGCCTCGCCCAGCGCCATGGTCTGGGTGTAGAGCGTGGGTTCCTCCATCATGTGGCCGGTCAGCATCAGGTTATGCTTTTTGCACCAGTCGCCGCACTGGTCGGCAAACGCCTGCGCAAACCGCTCCGAGATGTGGTCGTGGTAGCGGTAGCGCGCCAAGGACGCGCCCTCGGGAATTTCCCACAACAGCTCAGGCAGCGTATCCAGCACGTCCGCGCCGTAGGCCGCTTGGTAGGTCTCGGGCAGCGTAGGCGTCCAGGGCAGCGTCACGTCGCGCGCCTCCTGGGCGTAGTCCAGCGTGGTCTTGTGCGAGAACTGCGGCTCATCGGTGAAGATGGCGGGCACAACGCCGCCAAAATCCTTCGCGAAGTACTGATGATAGCGGTCATAGGTCACGCGAATGAATTCCTGAATCGTCTCGGGGTTCAGCGTGTCCGCATAAGCCTGGTTGTTGAACCAGGGGTTGGCCTCGGCGGTTTCCATGTAGGCGTACAGCTTAAAGCCTTCGGCGGCGGCGTGCTCGCCGATGCGGCGGTACCGCGCAAGGCTGCCGTCCGCGCCCAGCGCCACGTCGTAGCACGCCAGCAGCACGCCGTTCTCGGTGCGCATGGACGTGGCCTTCGATTGCACCAGCCGCTTGGCCGTAGCGCCCTGGCCGTAGGGCACGCGGGTCAGCAACAGGTGGCGAATCCTGTGCTCCTTGTTCTTGGTGACGATGCCGCCCGCCGCGCCGGAGGGCCAGCGGTCCTCGTCGTACAGCCAGGCCAGCATCTCGTCCCCGCGCGCCTTTTCAACGCAGGCCTTGACCAGCTCCATGTATTCGTCGCTCAGGTAATCGGTGGCCATGCCGGTTCGCACGTGCATGTGGAAGCCGCCGTAGCCCATGTTTCTGAGCACGTCGATCTGGGCGAGCAGCTCATCCTTCTCGAGTTTGCAGTTCCACGCCCAAAACGGCGTGCCGCGATACTCCGCAGTGGGCTCCCTAAACAGTTGGGCGTCGAGCGGCTTGCTCAGCTTGGGATACAACATGGTGGCATCCTCCTTACCTTCCTCTTGGGTTGTCTACGCCTTCAGCGCGCCGGCAGTCATGCCGGCGACGATCTTTTTGTTGAAGAAGATGAACATGATCAGCGGCGGAATCGAGATCAGCATGACGTCCGCAAACAGCAGGTTCCACTGGCTGAGATACATGCCGTTGAAGTTATACAGCGAGAGCTGCACCGTGACGTTCTTCGCGCCCGGCAGAAAGTACAGCGGGTTTACGAAGTCGTTGTAGATGTTCACGCCGGTGAGGATGACGATCGTGATCGTGACCGGCTTCAGGATCGGATAGATGATCTGGAAGAACAGCCTGAGCTTTGTGCAGCCGTCGATGATGGCCGCCTCGTCCAGCTCGCGCGGAATCGTGACCATAAACCCCCGGTACAGGTTGACAGAGAATGCGAAGCTGAGCGCCGTCTCCACAAACGCCATGCCGTACAGCGTCTTGTATACGCCGATGCCCTGCATAACCCAGATCGTGGGCACAATCGCAGGCGGAATCATCAGCCCTGTCAGCACCAGCATGTTGATGAACGTGATCGCCTTGCCGCGCCGCCGCTGCAGCACAAAGCCGCACATGGAACAGAACGTGGTCAGCATCACGACCGACATGGCCGTGATCATCAGGCTGTTGACAAAGCCCCGAATCACGGCGAAGTCGGAAGTCTGCAGAACCGCCGTATAGTTCTCAGCGAACTGCATCACCGAAGGCCAGCTCATGTTCATCACGGCGGCCTCGCCCGACGTCTTGAGCGAGTTGACGATGATGAAATAGTACGGAACGCCGTAGATCATGATGGTGAGCAGCACCGCCAGCGCCTGGGCTCCGATGATGGCTGCTTTTTTGGCGGGAGATACGACCATCAAAGATCGACCTCCTTCCGGGTGAGCATGTACCACAGCGGGAAGGCCAGCAGCCCCACCAGCAGGAACATGATCACGTTGCCCGCGGTGGCCAGCCCATAGAATCCGGCGGTGTACATCTTGTAATTGACCGATGCAAGCAGCTCTGTGGCAAAGCCCGGACCGCCCTTGGTCATCGCCCAGACCAGGTCAAACGTGCGCAGGCCGCCGATGAAGCTCAGGATGATGACCGAGTTCATCGCCGGGCGCGACAGCGGCATCGTGATGTGCCAGAACCGCCCAAACCCACTGGTGCCATCAATCGAGGCGGCCTCGTAGTACTGGCTGGGAATGGACATGATGCCCGCGATGTAAATCACAGTGGCCACGCCCACGCCCTTCCACACATCCACCACGATCACCGAATACAGCGCCAGATTCACGTTGCCCAGCCAGTCGGGTCCCTGGACGCCGATGTTGGACAGCGCTGTGTTGATCACGCCCCGCGTGGGATGCATCAACGAGGTGAACGCAAAGCCAATCGCGATCGTGGACAACAGATTTGGAAAAAACAACACCGAGCGCAGATACCCCCGGATCTTGAGCGCGCCCGAAGAGAGCAGCGCGCCAAAAATCAGCCCCAGCAGCACCTTGGAGCCGCTGGTGAGAAACGCGTAGCGCAGCGTGTTGAGAAATGCCGTCAGCTGATTGGACTCGGTAAAGAAGGTGACAAAGTTTTCGAGCCCAACGAATTCCCAGCTCGTCAGCCGCCACAGCGTCATGCTGAAAAACAGCGACGCTACCGTGGGCAGCAGATAGAAGATAAAGAAGATCAAACCGCCCGGCAACAGGAACCAAAGCGAGTAAGTCTTGCGCTCCAGAGCACCCATAGCAACTCCCCTTCCCGCCACTGCACGCGCGACACATGCGCGCACCGGTGTGAAGCATACGCCGAAGGGGGTAAATTGCTTTACCCCCTCGTGTGGTTAGATCACGTCGTACATCGCAGGGGTGCGCGCCCGCTGCGCGTCACGCCCGGTTACCAGCCCGCCAAGCCCAGCTGCTTGGCCTGCTTCTCGACGTCCTTGTCGTACTCCTCGGCGCACTCTTTGGCCGACTTCATTCCGCCGTAGCACTGAATGCAGATCTGCGGCGAGTTAGGCCCCTTGACGGAAGTGATGAACTCCAGCGCGGGCGCGGTCTTGCCGCTGTCGAAGTAAGGGAGAAGCTCCTTGATCGGGTCAGGAGTATCGGCCGGCAGCGTGGCGTCCTTAACCACGTAGGGTCCGGATGCAGTCTGCTTGGAGGCGAACAGCTCGATGGACTCGGGCTTGAGGTAGTACTCGGCAAACTTCATCATGGCTTCCTTTTTCTCGGAGCCGCTGTAGAAGTAGAACGTGTCGGGCATCCACACGGTCAGGCCGTGGTCATCAGCGTTGTCGCCCGGCTGGCCGAACGCGCCCAGCCCATTGGCGGCCTCGATGCCATAGTTGATGGCGATGTTGGGAACGGCATGGGTCAGCATCGGATAATGGGCGCCCTCGCCATCGGCCAGCATCTTGAGCGCCTGATCGAACGTGGTGGCGTTGTAGTCGGCATTGAAGTAGCCCTTCTGCGCGACCTCTTCCATGTGCTCGAACGCCTTGAACGCGAAGGCGTTGGTGGCGTACTTGTCCTTGTTGCTGTCGAAGTTGGCGGCAAAGGCCGGGTCGCCCGCCTGCACGTTGTAGAAGTCAGACAGCAGGATCAGCTGGCTGGTCCAGTCGGTGGCGAACGAGGCAATGATCGCCGTCTTGCCGGCGGCCTTGATCTTGTCGCAGTTGGCCATCAGCTCAGCCCAGGTGTGTGGCACTTCAAGGCCCAGCTCCGCGTAGATCTTCTTGTTGTACAGCCAAGCGCCCGTGTTGGACGAGGTGGCCGGGATGCCGTAAGTGACGCCGTCAAAGGTGACCGACTGCTTGTACGAATCCAGCACGCGGTCCATAAAGGGCTCGTTTGTGATGTCGATGAAGTTCTGCTTGGGATTCAGCGTCGCGAACAGCGAGCCAGCGTTGAACAGGTGGATGTCGGTGCTGTCGCCGCTGGCTAGCCGTGCGCGCACGATGTTCTCCCCCTCAGCGCCTGTCGGGCGCACCTCGCGCTCGATCTTGATGCCGATGTCTTTTTCCATCTGAGCAAACACGGCGTCCTGTCCCTCGGTGGATGACGTGTTGCCCGCCAGCAGCGTCAGTGTGATGGGCGTTTGCTCAGACGTGGCGGTCACGGGGACCATCACAGCGGCAGCCAGCATCAGCGCAAGGACCAGCAGGGCAAGGATTCTGTTGTGCCTCTTTTTCACGATGAATACCTCCTTAATCGCATTGGGCCCATACCGAGATGCTATCACGAAATCATAACATTGTAAATACAATATACAATATTGTTTGATGGAATATTCAGCACATTTTGGTTTATCGCCACAAAATCGTTGCATTTGTTTGTGTCTATATTGTATACTCAAAAAACGGGGTGAATTGCGGATGAGCCTACAAACCCGAATGTTTCTGATGTATCTGGTGGTGGTCATCGCGGTCGCGCTGTTGGGCGTGGCCATGTTTAGCTACGTCAGCCACAACATCGAGCAGAACCTGATGGACAACCTGCTGTCCGCCGCCACGCGCAGCTCGCAGCTGCTGGACAACCTGATCAAACCCATGGAGTACACTTCGCTGCACCTGCTCAGCAACCACCGCTTCTTTCAGGCCATGGAGGATCTGAACAGCATCGAGCGCAAAGGCGCATCCAACATGGTGATGATCACACTCGCGCAGAACGAGATCTATGGCCTGATGATGAGCTATTCCTATAAAAAGTACTTTTACCGCATCTCCGCGTTCAACCCACTGGGCGATTTTTTCACCAGCTACTACTACGAACCGGTGCCCGGCGGCATGTTCAAGCGCGCCATAGAAAGCCTGCCTTGGCTGGACACACTGAGGGAAAACAACGGTCGCGTCGTGGTGCTTCCGCCCTATGCCGACCCATGGCGCAGCGACGCGAATCAGATGGTGTTCTCGGTGTCGCGCGCCATCCGGTTCGACCCGAACATGGGCTTCATCGAAGTCCAGCAGCCCTACGAACTGCTCGAGGAAATCTTCTCCCCCGTGGCCGATGCCGCGCAGGGCATCAGCGTGTGCGCATTCACGCGAGAAGGCGGCGTGCTGTACGGGTCGGGTCAAAACAGCGAGCTGCTGAGCTATTACGCCGGACTGACCGGCAGCCATTCGGAGCCCCGGCACGCGAAAAATCCCCACACCGGCGCAGACGAGATCTATGTGAACGCACACTCCGAGCAGACCGGCGTCACGGTGTTTCTGGCCCAGGACTACCGGCTGCTGACCCGCCCGCTGACCCAGCTCGGCCAGCAGATGCTGCTGATGTACCTGATGCTCGTGGGCGCATCCTGTGCGTTTTTCGCGCTGCAGAGCCGCAATTTGGTGGCGCCCATCCGCCAACTCAAGCGCGACATGGAAGCCACGGTGCTCGAAAACCTGCCGAAGAATACCCATTTTAAGTCCACCAGCAACGAGGTCGCCAGCCTGGGCCGCGCGTTCGACGACCTGAAGGAGCGTTTGAACGAGCTGATCTTGCGCGAGCTGGAGCTGCAGGGCCTTCAAATGCAAGCCAGCTTCGACGCGCTGCAAGCTCAGGTGAACCCCCACTTCATCTACAACATCCTGGGACTGATCAGCAACCGAGCCGCCATGACGGGCGACGAAAAGACCTGCCGCATCTGCAGCGCGATCGCGGGCATGCTGCGTTATTCCGTGAACACCAAGACGCGCCTGGTGACGCTCAAAGACGAGATCGATCACCTGAACGACTACATTTATTTGATGAAAGAGCGCTACGAGCACCGGCTGGCGTGCTCGATTGACATCGACCCCGAGATCCTCGGCGCGCGCCTCCCCAAGATGGTGCTGCAGCCGCTGGTGGAGAACACGCTCACACACGCCTTCGAGGACAGCGAAGGCGTGATGCGCGTGCGCGTCACCGGCACGCGCGACGCAAGCCAGTGGCGGCTGGTGATCGAAGACAACGGGTCGGGCTTCAGCAAGGAGGCGCTGTCTGAGATCCGGCGCAAGATGCGCGCATTCGACGCCGACCACGAAAACATGTCGCGCGGCGGCGGTGAGCTGGGCGGACTGGGCATCCCGAACATTTACGCCCGGCTGCGGCTGTTCTCGCCAGGCGCGTTCGTGTTCGCCGTCGAAAACCGCAAGGAGGGCGGCGCGCGCGTCGTGCTGGGCGGCTCTCTTCCCACAGGAGGTGATTTTGTTGACACTGAAAATTCTGCTGGCAGATGACGAACCGGGAGCGCTCCGGTTCCTGACGCACATCATCCGCGAGCGCTGCCCGGGCTGGGAAGTGGCGGACGCCGTCGAAAACGGGCGGCAGGCGCTCGCATCCATATCGAACCATCCGCCCGACATGGTGCTCACGGACATCCGCATGCCTGTTATGAACGGCCTGGAACTGGTGCGCCAGATCCGCAAAAACTGGCCCGCGATCCGCGCGTCGCTGATCTCCGGCCACGAGGATTTTGGCGCAGCGCAGGATGCCATGCGGTTGGGCGTGTCCGACTACCTGCTCAAGCCGGTCATCCCGAGCGCGCTGGTGCAAATGCTGGACGGCGCGCGGGATCAAATTCTGACCGAGCGCCGGCGCATGGCGTCCGAGCTGGTTCTGTCCGCCATCGCGGGCAATCCGGTGGACGAGGCGCAATCCGCGCTGTGCTTTGGCGCGGAGCCACTGCTGAGCGCGGCGTTTGTGCGGGTGGGCGCGCTGCCTCCGCGCTCTTCAATGGGGCATTTGCGCGCCGTGCAGCCCAAGGACGCCCTGCCTGACGGCTGCTGGATCACTCGCGGCCGCGACGACAACGAGCTGTTTGCGTTCGAGCGCGCGCCCGGACAGGGCTTGGGCGCGCTGCTGCCGCATCTGGATGCGCTGCTGCCCGAAGGCCCGCGCACGCTGGTGCTGCACGAGAATCCTTTCCCGCTGCGTGAAGCCAAGCAGGTGGCGGCGGCGCTAACCAACCTGAGCGACCACGCGCTGGTGCTGGGCGTTCCCCAGCGCCTCAATGCCTGCCAGTCCTGCGAACCGCAGCCGGGCACGCCGCTGGACGCAGACATGGAGCAGCGCATATCCATGCTGTGCAGCGCCAGCACGCGCACGCGGGAGCTTTGCCTGCTACTGGACAAGCTGTTTGACGCCTGGCGGCTGGAGCAACGCCCGCTGCAACCCATCCTGCGCGACCTCGACCGGCTGCTGCACGCCGTGGCGCGCGGCGCGTTGGGCCACGCGGAAAGCGCGCTCGGTTACGAACCGCAGCTGGACGAGGCCATGACCGCCAGCGCCGACCTGACGCAGCTCAAGGCGCGCGTGTGGGGGCTGATCCTGGGGACACTGAACTCCGGGAGCCGCAACGCCGACGCGGCGAGCACAGAGGCTTTCTTTGAGCGCGTGCGCCACTACATCGAGCAGAACCTTGCCGAGCCCATTTCGCTGCAGTCGGCCTGCGCCGACATGGGCATCTCCCAGACGTACATGAGCCGCATCTTCCGCCGCCACACCACACACTCGTTCAACGAATACCTCACGTCGCGCCGGATCGAGCGCGCCAAGCAGCTGATCCTGGATCAGCCCGAGCTGCCCCTGAAGACCGTTGCCGAGCTGGTTGGCTTCAAAAACCAGTTCTACTTCAGCAAGGTGTTCCGCGCCGTCGAGGGCATCCCCCCATCCCAGTTTCAACAATCTGAAACTCGTCCAGACGCCTCGCGTTCTCAAGGGCAAGAGACGTGAAAAGCTTGCGGGCTTGTCTGCCGCGCCGCGCTGGTGTATAATTGGGCATCGGGCAAAGCGAGGTAGCGCATGCGCATCATCGATAAGTACGTTTCCGCCGCAGAGTGGCACAACCATGGCGTCATCGCGGCCGGGCGCCGACATAGCGTTGCGCGAAAGCCCGACGGCGCCGTGCTGGCTGTGGGTGATAACGCGCGCGGTCAATGCGACGTCGGCAGCTGGCGCGACGTCGTGGCGGTCGCCGCCGGAAATGTACACATGGCGGCGAACACAGGCAGCACCCACACCGTAGGGCTTCGGTCGGACGGAACTGTGGTAGCCGTGGGCTGGAACCTGCACGGCCAATGCAATGTGGGTGATTGGCGCGACGTCGTGGCGATTGCGGCGGGCTGGCGTCACACCATCGGTCTCCGAGCTGATGGCACGCTGCTGGCCGCGGGCCGGGCGCAAGAGGGCCAATGCGACATAAGCGGTTGGCGCGACATCGTGGCCATCGCGGCTGGCGACTGGCACACCGTCGGGGTGAAGCCAGATGGCACGGTGCTGGCCGCGGGCAACAACACCTTCCGGCAGTGCGGCGTCGGCGAATGGACCGGCATCACGGCGGTCTCGGCGGGCTATCTGCACAGCGTGGGGCTGGCAAAAGGCGGCCGGGTGCTGGCGGTTGGTCAACAGGGCCACGGCCAATGCGATGTGGCCGAATGGCAAGACATCGTGGCGATATCGGCGGGCAGCAACCACACCGTCGGGCTTCGGCGGGACGGCAGCGTACTGGCCACCGGCTGGAATGCGTACGGCCAGTGCGATGCAGGCGGCTGGAAGGACATCGTGGCCGTCGCGGCGGGTTGCGCGCACACCATTGGCCTCAAGTCGGATGGCACGATGGTCGCAACGGGAAACAATGAACACGGGCAGTGCGATGTGAGCGGCTGGGTTGCAGCCCGGAGCGCGCGGCCTATCCACTGAGCGTCAGAGAAATGGCAGGTTGAAATGAACAACATGAGCAAGCCCAGCGTGCGGGCGCGCGTTGAAACCATCATTCTATATGTAGTCTTTGCATTCTACATTTTGTTTTTGTTGAAGCTGCTGATCTTCTCCAGGCTTTCGCTTTCGGATCTGCAAAGCGGCTTCCAAGGAGCCACAAGGGCCATCAACCTGATCCCCTTTGGCAGCATACGGAACTATGTGTTGAGCGACTCCGCCAACATCCAGCGGTTCGCGTTTGGCAATGTGGTCGGCAACATCCTTGCGTTTGTCCCGCTCGGCGCCTATTTGCCGTTGTTCCGGCGCGACAAAAGAATCGCCCGCAATCTGCTGCCGATCTTCATCGCAAGCCTGCTGATCGAAATCATTCAGGGGCTCTTCGGCATTGGAACGGCGGACATCGACGACGTCATTTTGAACTGCCTGGGCGGATTGCTTGGCATTTGGGGCTACAGAATTTTTTTGCTGATCCTGCGAGATCAGCAAAAAGTGCGCACCGCAATGGCCATCCTGTCCGCAATGGGATTGCCCGTTTTGCTGTATTATCTGTTCATGATAAAGCTGCGCCTCTGATGACGCAGGGCTATCGGTCGATCACAAGCACACTCACGGAGTGGGGCGGGAGCGAGAGTTCATCGCCAACCCGAACGGCGCGCGTCTCGATCTTTACGCGCTCAGGCGCATCCACGTCGTTGTAGGTGTCTACAGAGTCAGCGCATATGGTGTGCAGCTCCCAAGCTTTGCCGTCGCCGCCAAGCGTCGTCATTGACACCTGCGCGCCATCCCGTGGCTGCTTGTTGATGAGCGACACCGCCAGCTTTCCGTCATCCCGCAGCGTGGCCACGGCATCCAGCGCGCCCACCGATACGGCCTCACCCCGCTTATCCACAACGCACATCGCGGCGGGCGCGCAGTCCCACAGGTCGATCACCTTCGCGCCCATCCGGTTCACAAACAGATCGAACACATGATAAGTGCTCCTGAGCACGATACCGTCATTGTGCGTGTAAATGAGCCCGCGCGTGTTGACCGCCGGCGCGTAGTTGGCCATCTTCACGCTGTCCGCGTGGCGCAACAGCGTGTTCAGGAAGCACCCCGTGAACACAGCATCGGCCATGGTGTACTGGCTGTTGTCATCGTTCACGTCCCGGGGCAGCAGGTAGTCGGCCTTGTCCTTCTTGATTGGGCCGTGGATGTTTGGGTGATACCAACCCTGCAGGTTCCACTCATCGAACGCGATCTTGATCTTGTCACTGTAGCCCGTGGCGCGGAGGATCCCCTCTACACGCTCGACGGAGTCGTCCAGCTTCTTTGTGTAGGCCATGGCCTGCTCATAGCTGGCGTGAGCGTTGGTTGCGTGGATCATGTCCCAGTATTCGTGGATGGAAATCCAGCTCAGGAAATCCCCCGCATGCTTGAGCAACTCCAGGTTCCATTCCGGGTCGGGCAGCGCCGCCGCCGACAGCTGCACATCCGGATCCACATGCTTGAGCATCTTGGCGGTTTCGGTCACCAGGCGCGCCCACTCATGGCGCTCCTTCGCGCCGATCTCCCAGCTGCCCCAGTTCTCGTTGCCGATGGAGAAATACTTCACGTTAAAAGGCTTCTCGTGTCCGTTTTGAATGCGCCATCGCGCGTAACGGCCCTCCGATTCGAGATTCGTATACTCCAGCCAGTCGCTCATCTGCTCGGCCGCGCCAGTGCCCGCGTTGCCGCAGATATACATCTCCGCGCCCAGTTCCCGGCACAGCGCATAGAACTCATCCGTGCCGAATGTGTTGGGTTCCTCCACGCGCCAGGCCTTATCAAACACCCGCTCGCGCCGAGTGCCCACGCCCGCCCTCCAGTCATAACTGGACACGAAACAGCCGCCCGGCCAGCGAATCACCGGGGTCTTGATCTGCTTCATGGCATCCAGCACATCGGTGCGCAGGCCGCGCGCGTTGCTGAGCGGGTTGCCCGGGTCGAACACGCCGCCATAGATCTGGCGATGAAAGTGCTCCAGAAAGTGCCCATAAATCATGACGTCGCGCTCAAACAGGATGCGATTGGGGTTTATGGCCAGCTTCACGCAGGATCCCCCCTCAAAATGATGACTGCCTCAATCGAGCTTGCGGTAGAACGTGCGCACCAGGATGCCCTGGTTGTAGTTGCCGAATTTGCTGCCGAACAGCGTCAGCCCGCCCGCGTTGCGCTCCACCTCAAAGCGCAGCACCCAGCGCTGAGCGCTGCCCGAGAGCACGCTTTCGAGCGTCACATCCGACACGCGCTCCCCATCCAGCAGCGTGCCCTTGTGTGAGATCCTGAGCACTTTCAGCAGCCCGTACTGGTTGCTCATCCACCACTGGGGCGTCAAAATGCCGCGCTTTTCGCCAAAATCGCCCGGCGAAGTCCATTCACACAACTTCACGCCGTTCAGCGAAAACGTGATGTCGCTCGGCCATTCATCGTTGAATCCGGGCGCCTCGGAGGAAATCTCAAACGAGATCTCGATCTCCTCGGGATATTGGTTGGCTGTGAGGTAATTGGGCACCGAATACTCCACGAAGCCGGTCGTGAACCAGATCGCCTGCGCGTTGACACGCTCGGGTTCAAGAAAGTACCTCGGATCATCCAAATGCCCGATGATCTCGTTTTCCGTCGCCAGGCCGCAGGTCGGATGGGCGTTGATGTCCGTGTAATGCCCCACCGGAATCTGGATTTCGTGGCAATTCCGAAGGTTCATCTGGCGTGCGGGCATCTCCACGCGGTACTCGGTTCCCAGCAGCGTGCACAGCTTCTGTACGGAGCCGTTCCGGGTGATCATGCGCGTGAGGATGATGCCCGCATCCTCGAGTTTGCGGACGTGCTTGAGCATGATGGGGCTGCTGATTCCCACCGCCTGCGCCAGCTCTTTGATGTTCATGTCCTTTTCCGCAAGCAGATACAGCATGCGGATCCTGACATCGCTGGCAAGTGCCTCAAAAAAGGGCCGGTTGCTCTGATGCACCCGTATCAGCATGGCTCTTTCTCCTCGCTCCGCGTTGACCGCCCAAGCGGTTTTGTTCTCCAAAGCAAATCGCTGGCGCGCCCAATGAAAAGAACCCCTTGCCTCATCCCTTGACCGAGCCGGCCGTCATGCCCGCAATGAAGTACTTTTGAAAACAGAAAAACAGAATGATGATCGGCAGGATGGCAAACACCGAGCCGGCAATCAGCACATCGTAATTGTTTCCGTATGGGGACAACAGCGTGTTGAGGCCGATGGGCAGTGTGAAGTTGCCGGGATTCCGCCACACGATGAGCGGCCACAGAAACCCATTCCAGCTGTTCATGCCCACAAAGATGCCCATCGCCGCGAATGACGGCGCCATCAGCGGCAGCATGATGCGGCCAAAGATGCCATATTCGCTGGAGCCATCCACACGCCCGGCATCGAGCAGGTCGCGCGGGATGCCCGAGAGAAACTGCCGAAAGAAGAAGATCGGCAGCGGCATGGCCACAAATGGCAGGACAATGCCCCACACGGTGTCAATCATGCGCAAGTTCACCATCTCCTGGTACAGCGGCAGCATGATGATCTCCATCGGCACCATCATGATCACGAGCACGCAGGTGAAGAACAGGTTCTTCATCTTAAAATCGTACATCGCGAACCCGTAGCCAACGCACGCGCTGACAAACAGCGTCAGCACCGACTGCAAGATCGTGATCCAGATGCTGTTCTTGAACCAGGTCATGTAATCGGTCTGACCGAAGAACAGGAACCTGTAGTTGGCAAACGACATGACCGACAGATCCCACTTCACATTCAGGCCGTAGCGAAGCAGCTCTTTGCCCGGCTTGAACGAGGCCAGCGTGATGGCATAGAACGGAAACAGCACAAGCAGAGCGAGCACCACAAACAGGATCAGCAGCGCGGCGGTCGCCCCGGTAAAGCGGAACGGCTCCCTGATCTCTGCGGTTTGTTTTTTCATCTCCACCATGGCGCTATTCCCCCTTCCCGAACAGCCCGAAGAGCTTGAGCTGGATCACGTTGATGATCATCACGATCAAAAGCAGACTCAGCCCGATCGCCGAGCCGAAGCCAAGGTTTACCTGCTCCCAGCCCTGCCGGTACAGGTAGCCCACGATCGTAAGTCCGAGGCCGCCCGGCGAGCGGTTGCCAGCGTACAGCATGTAGCTTTCGGTGAACATCGCAAATCCGCCATAGATCGAGATCGTCAGCACGTAGATCGTGGTGGGCTTCAGCATGGGCATGGTGATGTGCACAAACTTTTGCCACGCGCTTGCGCCGTCAATGGAGCCCGATTCATACAGGTCGGCCGGAATCGATTGCAGACCCGACAGAAAATACAGGATGTTTACACCCGTCCAACGCCAGCAGGCCAGCAGCACCATCGCCATGTAGGCGGTGCCCTGGATACGCAGCCACTTGATGGGCGCAAGCCCAAACAGGCCGATGATCTGGTTCATCTGCGCGCCGGCGACTTCACCGAAGATGAGCCGGAAGATCGTGCCCGCCACCACAACCGAGGTAAGCGCCGGAATAAAGAACGTGGAGCGGAAGATGTTCTTGCCAATCATGATTTTGCTGTTCAAAAAACAGGCCAGTATCATCGGCCCGGGGATCAACACGGCAAGCGTTAGAATCGTGTAAACAAAGCTGTTCTTCACCGCCTGGTAAAACTCCGTATTCATCAGGCGCTTAAAGTTCTCCAGCCCGATGAAGTGCACGTCGCCCGGCAGCACGCTCTGGAAACTCATGATCACACTCGAGATCAGCGGATAGATAAAGAAGATCACAAACACCAGCATGAACGGCAGCGTGAACACGTACGGCGCGATCGACTGCGAAAACAGCAACGACTTGAACCCGTTACGGCGATTCATCTTGGCACCACCTCTGTCAAAAAGAATGGTCATCGGGGGAAAACACAGATACGTCGCCCCGAGCATAGCGAGCCGTTGCGGCGTCTCTCCATGCCCGGAACGGCGCATAGGGGTTTGGCCGACCGGCAATCGGCCGGCCAAACATCGCTCATCTGTTAGCCGATCTTCGCGTTCTCTTCCTCCAGCATGGGCTTTAGATCCGCCATGTCCTCATAGGCGCGGAACAGAACCGAGTTCTTGAGCGCGTCCATGGTGGGCGGCAGGTGCTCGCTGACGCGGATGGCCGGAATCTCATCCTTGATCTCGTACAGCACATCAAAGGGGTTGTTCACAAAGTATTCCGTGAACTTGTTGGGATCGTTCTTGACCGCATCCCACACTTCGATGCGCAGCGGGTCGAAGCCCATCAGATTCCAGATTTCGATGCCGCCTTCTTTGGACAGCTTGGAGAACGCAAGGAAATCCACAGCCAGGTCGGCGCTCTTGGTCTGATTGGTGACCACGGTGCCGGTGCCGCCCAGACCCACCGAGCGCGGCTGTCCCGCTTCCCACACGGGCAACGCGGAGATCGCGATCTGGCCGGCGATGTCAGGCATATAATCGGTGAAGCGGCCCATGTACCACATCGGCATGATGACCGAGCCGAACGACTCGCTGTTCATCAGTCCGTAGTACTCCTCGGAATGGTGGCCGGTACCAGGGGCAATCTGGAGGATGCCTTCCTTGAGCAGCTCCTGGTTGTAAGCGAGCGCCTTTTCCATCTCAGGCGAATTCACATGAGGCGTGCCGTCCTCATTCAGCAGGTCGCCCCCCTGGGAGGCCAGCAGCGGCCAAAGGTGCCACGGATCGCCGGTCTCGACCGTGCCGAACGGTTTGCCGGTGGCTTCCAGGAATTTCTTGCCCGCCGCATGGTAATCGTCCCACGTCTTGATCGCCTTGTAATCCACGCCCGCCTCTTCGCACAGCTTGGCGTTGTAGTAGATCACGGCGGCGCCGATGTGGAAGCACACGCCGTAGAAGTTGCCATCCTTGGAATAGATGTCCACGCGGGACCGCACGATGTTCGGAAGCTCGGGCTCTACGACGCGATTGATCGGAACCAGCTGCGGCTCGCCCTTGAGGTAGTTGGCGAACTTGCCGATCTCGACGTCGCACAGGTCGGGCGCGCCCACGCCGCTCTGCAAAGCGATGGTGAGCTTGTTGTGCATGTCGTCGTACGGCAACGCCGTGCACTCAAGCGCGATCTGCCTGTCGGGGTTTGCGGCGTTCCACTTCTCCGCCATGGTACTGTAGAATGCAACGTGGAGCTCCTGGAATGTCCACAGGGTCAGTTTCGTGGGTTCGGCAGCCGACGCCGGGATCGCCATAAACGACAGCAACAGCAGCGCGCTCAACAGGATGGCCAAAAATCTCTTCATGATGATCTCCCTCACCTTTCCAGAATAATATCTACGTTCACGCGGCGCCCGCGCTTACGCCTTCTTGAACCGGATCACGTTCCAGCTCGCGGGGTGCAGGTGGATCGCGCCGTCCTGAACCGAATCGGTGCGCACATGGGGCCGCACGGTTCCCGGCACTTTCACGGTGTTCACGGCGTGCAGATCGCTGTTCTCAAGCGCGATGTGTTCCGCCAATTTGTAACCCTCGAATCCCTTCAGATCCAGCTCCACCAGCAGGTCACCCTCAAGATCCCGGTTCACGGCGAACAGCGTAACCTCCTGGTCTTCCTCGTTCCAAACCGCCACGGTCTCGAGGTAGGGCACGTCGGTGAAGTCCTTGCAGTCATACTTCGGGCAGGAAACCACCGGCTGCAGCGCCGTGCCCCGTCCGTACTTCGAAGCGTGCATGAACGGGAAGAAGATCGTCTGCATGCAGGCTCCGCCGCCGTGCTCGGTCATGATGGGCGCGATCACGTTGATCAGCTGCGCCAGGCAGGCCATCTTGAGCCGGTCGGCGTGCTTCAAGAACGTGATGAGCACGCATCCCGCGACCAGCGCATCCTCAAAGGTATAGATGTCCTCCAGCAGATGGGGTGCCTTTCGCCACGGGCGGTCGGCCATCTCCTGTTTGTCGGCGGCTGTGGAGTGATACCACACGTTCCACTCGTCAAAGCTCAGCATCAGATCTTTCTTGCCGCGCTTCCTGGCCTTAACCAGGTCGCACGCCGCGATGACCGTCTTGATGAAGTGGTCGGTTTCTAGCGAGCAGGCCAGGAAATTCCGGCTGTCGCCGTCGTCGTTCCGGAAGTATTGGTGCAGCGAAACGAAGTCCACCGCATCGTAAGTGTGGCTGAGCGTCTCGTATTCCCAGACAGGGAACGTGGGCATTTTGGTGCTGGAACTGCCGCAGCTGACCAGCTGCAGCGTCGGGTCGAACACCTTCATGGCGCGCGCGGTTTCCACCGCCAGCCTGCCGTATTCCTCCGGCGTCTTGTGCCCGGTCTGCCAGGGGCCATCCATCTCGTTCCCCAGGCACCAGACCTTCACGTCCAGCGGATCCTTGGCGCCGTGCTTGATCCGCAGGTCGCTGAGGTGGCTGCCCGAAGGATGGTTGCAGTATTCCAGCAGGTCCATGGCCGCCTCCACGCCGCGCGTGCCCAGGTTGACCGCCATCATGATCTCGCTGCCCACGCGCTTTGTCCACTTGTTGAACTCGTTCACGCCGATGGCGTTATCCTCCAGCGTTCGCCAGGCCAGATCCAGGCGCGTCGGGCGCTCGGACACGGGCCCCACGCCGTCCTCCCAGCGGTATCCCGAAACAAAGTTGCCGCCCGGATAGCGGATGATTGGGATGTTGAGCTGCTTCACAAGCTCGATCACATCCGTGCGAAAGCCGTTCTCATCGGCCTGCGGGTGCCCCGGCTCATACAGGCCGTCGTACACGCAACGGCCCAGATGCTCTACAAACGAGCCGTAAACGCGCTTATCCACCTCACCGATGCGGAATGCGCGCTCCAGGGTCACGCGGGCAGTATTCGTCTGCATTGGCTCTTCCTACCTTCCTGTTTATCGCAGTTAACCACTTGGATAATCCATTAACTTTCTTACACGGTGAGTATATCAGCACACCATACATTTGTCAATGGTGAATCAAAATTACTTTTTCAATACGTGCTACATGTTCATAATGTAAATATTAATCCGCTATGCCCTGACCGAAACTTAGGTGAATCCGCAGGTTAACCCATTAACAGAGCGCCTCCAGCGCAAAAGCGCAAAAAGCGCCCCGCTTCCCCACCCATCGTCACCCGGAGCCGCCAGCCGATTGCCGCGCTCAGTTTTTCTTGAACGGCCAGAACCCCTTGAGCGGCAACGGTTTGTGGCCGCCCCTGCCGCGATTGGTCAGAACGATGCTCTGGAGCAGAATGAAAAAACAGAGCATTGCGCCGGTGGTGATGCTCTGCCACCAAGGTTCCCTCAGCCCCGAGGCGACAACGATGGATTTGATGGTGGTCAGGGTGAGCACCCCAAAGAGCGTGCCCATGATATTGCCCACGCCGCCCGTCAGCAAAGTGCCGCCAATGATGGAAGACGCGATTGCGTTCATCTCGGCTCCGGCGGCGTTTGTCGCATTGCCGGCCCCGGTGTGCATGAGGAACACGAACCCGCCGATTCCGGCCAGAACCCCGCAGAGCAGATAGGAACAAAACCTCGTTCGCCTGACATTGATGCCGAGCATCAACGCGCTTTGACGGCTGCCCCCAACCGCATAGAAATTGCGCCCAAGCCTTGTCTTTTTAAGGATCATAAAAACAGCCGCCACGACAACCAACGCAATGACGACGCCGATTTCCAGCCTTGCGGGGATCAAGCTGCCATTTTTCGCCGTGTAACCCAGCCATGGAATTTCAAGGCGCGCGTCCTTGAGCGCCAGAAACCCCACGTTTTGCGCCGTGTGCGGTTCAAGGCTGACGATGGTCGTCATTCCCCTGGCAAAAAACATGCCCGCCAGGGTGACGATAAAGGGTTGGATTTCTAAACAAGCCACCAGATATCCCTGCACAAGACCGAAAGCAAGCCCAATTCCCAGCGCCAAGCACAGCGCGGTGAAAACGTTTCCGCCCTGTGTGTCCAGGTGAACCACGCACGCCATCACCACCAGCGCGGTGATGCCCCCCACGGAAATGTCGATGCCGCCCGCAATCATCACGATCGTCAGACCGCAAGAAATGATGATCAGCGAGGCATTGTTGTTGAACATATCAAAAAGCTGCTGAGGCCGCAGGAACCCTCCGCGCCAAATGAGCATGGCCAGTATGTACATGCCAAAGAAAATGCAGATGGTGATGGTCAAAAGCAGCTGGGTATCGGTCCGGGGTTCCCTCCGCCTGTCCTCGCCCGTCGCGCGCAATGGAATCTCTTGTGTTTTCACGTCATCTCACCTCCGCGATGGCGGGCGCTTTTTTGGCCACAAACCTGGTCCATAGCCGGCTGGCGGCACTCTTCACGACCGGCGATCCGATCACGACGATGAGTATGATCACAGCCGCCTTGTAAGCCTTAATCGCCGTCGAAGGCACTTTCATGGCGTATAGCGTCGTCGTCAACGCTTGAATTGCATACGCGCCCAACACGGAACCGGGCATCTTGAATTTGCCGCCGCTCAGCGCGTTGCCGCCGATGGCCACTGCCAGAATCGCATCCATCTCGATTTCGATCAAAATGGTCTCGTGGTTGATCAGCCCCAGCCTGCTTACGCTGATGCAGCCGGCAACGGCCACACAAAGCCCCAGGATCATAAGGGTGAGCAATCTGATCCAGGTGGTGTTGATCCCATTCAGGCGGGCGGCCCGCCTGTTGATGCCAACCGCCTGCGTATAGAGGGCCAGGTTTGTGAATTTGAACAAGAGCGCAAACAGGATCCCACAAAAAACAACGATGAAAATGGGCGTTGGAATTGGAACCCCTGGAATAAAACTGCCAATCGCGCCGATCCATGGGCTGGACACGGTGGGCGTGGCGCCACCGTTGATCCAATAGGCGATGGAGCGGCCAGCCGTGTAGAGGATCAGCGTCGCGATCATCGGTTGGATATTAAACACGGACACCAGGGTGCCATTGAACGCTCCAAACAGGACAGCGACGACACAGCACGCCAGAAAGGCGAGCAGTATGGTCGCGGGCGTAATGGGGCCCCCGCGCAGCACCTTGACAAAAACACTGCCCGCAATCGCCGCGGCAGCGCCCACGCTGATGTCCTGCCCACCGGTGGCGGCCGTCACCAGTGTCATCCCCATGGCCAAAATCGCAAGCTCGGA
This sequence comes from Eubacteriales bacterium, assembly GCA_031549325.1. Taxonomy (GTDB): domain Bacteria; phylum Bacillota; class Clostridia; order Christensenellales; family Aristaeellaceae; genus JAJDGF01. The sequence goes on from JAVBQA010000058.1 coordinate 42,433, forward strand.
GGCGCCGTTCAGAATGCTGATCAAATTTCCCGTCAGGACGGGATTCCCTTCGTTGTTGGTTGTGATGCCAACGGAAAAGAAACCAGGATCTCTAATCAGGTTGAAGATGACAAGCAGCGCAAGGGCAATGAGCGGAATCACAAGCTGTGTGTGCTTGCCTTTCAGCCCTGCCGGTTTTTTGAAATCATTATGGGTCATCATCTCAGTCCGCCCCTCCCGCAATTGTGCGCATCACGTTGTCCTGCGTGATTTCACCGCCCCGCAGCTCGCCGACAATGTTGCTGTCCCGCATCACGATGAGCCGCGAACAGGTGCGCAACATCTCTTCGATCTCGGATGAAATGAAAGTAATGCTTACGCCGTCCTCGGCTAGCTTGAGAATGAGCTTTTGAATTTCAACCTTCGTGCCGACATCTATACCGCGCGTGGGCTCGTCCAGAATCAGGTACTGCGGGTGCGTGAGCAGCCAGCGAGCCAGGATGACCTTCTGTTGGTTTCCGCCTGAAAGGGATTTGATCGGCGTATCCGCCGAAGCGGTTTTGATGCCCAGCGCCCGGATGTATTCGCTCGCGAAGGCTTCCGCTTCAGCCAGGGAAAACGGCCTCCAAAATCCCTTCATCACCTGCAAGGCGAGTATGATGTTGTCCCGCACCGACAAATCGGCAATGATTCCGTCGCGCTTGCGGTCCTCGGGCAGGTAGCCAATGCCCCTCTTCATGGCGTGGATCGGCCTGGTGATCCGAGCGGCTTTCCCGCCGACCGTCACCTGTCCTTCGGTTCCTTTGTCCGCGCCAAAAATCGCGCGCACACACTCGCTGCGCCCCGAGCCGAGCAGGCCAGTAAACCCATTGACTTCACCTCTGCTGATTTTGAAGTCAAATGGATTCGCGCAAGCCTCGCTTGAAAGCCCAACCGCCGCATAGACGGGCGTGCCTCTCTCGTCGTTCGCCGCCTCTTTTTTCCGCATTCCCGACAGGTCGTCAAGCTCCTTGCCCATCATCTTGGCGACCAGGTCCACCTGTGGCAGATTCTCAATCTCGTATTCTCCGACCAGCTCTCCGTTGCGCAAGACTGTGATCCTGTCGCAAACCTCATACACCTGTTCTAAGAAGTGCGTGACAAAGACAATGCCGACGCCGCGCGCTTTCAGATCGCGCATGAGTGAAAAGAGCATTGCTACCTCTTTCTCGTCCAGCGAGGAGGTCGGCTCATCCATGATCAAGGCCTTGCATTCCATGTCCACAGAGCGGGCAATGGCAACCATCTGTTGCACAGCCAACGAACAGCTGGCCAGCTGCTGTTTGGGCCCGGCAGGGATCCCCAGATTCCGGAGGATTTCACCGGCTCTCTTTTCCATGGCTTTCCAGCGCACGAGCTTGCCTTTCCCCCGGCCGATAAAGATATTTTCCGCCACGGTGAGATTTGGGCAGAGTGAAATTTCCTGATACACCGTGCTTATGCCCAGATCCTGCGCCTCCTGCGGGGATTTGATGGTGACTTCTCCGTCCACCCCGTCGAGGCAGATGTGGCCGGAATCCTTGGGATAGACGCCGGTCAACACCTTGATCAAGGTGGATTTTCCAGCGCCGTTTTCACCCATCAGCGCATGGATTTCGCCCTTTCTGAGCGTGAAGTCCACATCGTGCAGGGCTCTCACGCCCGGAAATGCCTTGCCAATTTTCCGCATGGACAAGACAATGTCACTTTGCATCAACGATTCCCCCTTTGGTTCAAGCTGTGCCGCGCTCCTGCCCGCGCCATGAACAGGAGCGCGCGGTGCGGATACGCGGAAATCTTCCACATACGCCACACCGCGCGACCGTGATTTGCCAGTTGCCGGGCGATTGATTACAGGCCGTAATTGTCGATGTCCGCCTGGGTAATCGTCGCGGCGTCAAAGCCCTTTTCTTCCGAGATCACGAGTTTCTGCTCAATCGTTCCGCCATCGGCCAGCGTCTTGATCATCCCATCAATGACGCTCGCCTGGAAGGGACTGCACTGGCCGTCGTAGTTCCAGCGGCCGGCTAGCACTTCCTCGAGGGCCCAGGTGTTGCAGTCAAACCCCATGACGATCACGTCGCCATCCTTGCCGTGGGTGATGCCCGCTTCGTCCAGCGCGGCCGCAGCGCCCCTGGCCATGCCATCATTTTCGGCATACACGACGTTGAACGCTTCGCCAGAGTTGATGACGGATTCCACGATCTTCTTGGCCTCGGCTTCGTCCCAGGTGGCCGTCTGCTGAACAACCATCTTCATGGCGCCGGCTTCAACCTGCTCGTTCAGCGGGCCGGTCCGGCCTATCTGCGCGTCCGAACCCATGGCTCCCTGGATGTGGATGATGTTATAGCTGTCCAGCTTCTGATCCAGCAGCCATTGCACGGCCAGCTTGCCCTGGTTTTTCATGTCGGAAACCACGGCGGCCTCATAAAGGCTCGCGTCGCAATCGATCATGCGGTCAAACAGGAACACCTTGATGCCGGCTTCCTGGGCAGACTTCAGGACGGTGTCCCAGCCGGTGGTCTCGGCGGCGGAGATGAGCAGGTAGTCCACGCCGTCGGTGATAAACTGCTGCGCGGCATTGAGTTGCTCGTCATTCTTGAGGCTGTAGAACGTCTTGGCCGCGTAGCCGTTCTCTGCGGAAAAAACCTTTTCGAAGTCGTTCACGTTCGCTTCACGGTAGCCCGACTCGGAAGGCGGGTTGTTGACAATGCCAACCGAAATGGCGTCGGAGGAAGCAAGGGCCGAAGTTCCGCCCACGAACAGGGAGAACACCAGCGTCAGGGCAAGCACCAAACAAACCATCTTTTTCATGCGATTCCCTCCCAAAAGTCTTTTTGAGTGCGGTTCCGTCCATCGCGCATGCTGCCTCAATCCAATTGTGTTGAATTGACTTGTGTTCATTCTACTCATTCCAAGCGCTTGAAACATTCAATATTTTTCGGAGGTGTAGCAACTATTTCCCGGAAAGTTTGTCACTTCTCATCAACCTACAAATTCATTGGGAAAACTGATACTTTCTTTTGCTTCTCGCAGGAATCACGGGTTTTGCCCGCATTGCCGCCAGCAAACACTCGCAGCCGCGCAATGGATGTGATATAATGAGCCATCCATTCCTTCGGAGGTCGCCATGGGCAATACCAAGTCTTCTGATGCCGCGCCGCAGATCAGCATCAACCGCCAAATCAATAAGCTGCTGCTGATCGCGGCGGTTTCGATGCTGGTGATCATCGTTGCGCTGATTTCGATGCTGGTGGCCATCAGCAGGCAATACACCAGCGCGCTGCAAAACGCGAACTCGGCGGCGGACTTCAACAAGGAATTCAAGAACACGCTGGATTTGGAAATGTATAACCATGTAATCCGGCCGCGTAGCAGCCAATCGGTGGAAGAGCTGCCGATGAAGGAGTTGGACGACGCCGTACAGGTGCTGCGCCGGCTGGAGACAACCACGACGCTGCGGGACAACCGCTGGCGGATCCGCAGCATGCTCAACATGTGCGAGAACTTGCGCAGCTACATGATCGGGATTGCCCAAGCCGACCGGTATGACGACAGGATGGAGCTTCTCGAGCGGAACATCCGGGGTGAAACCGGCCTCACCAAGCTGATCGAGACCTATATGCACGATTATGTTGACGACGAGGTTCGGGAACTCGCCCGCCTGCAAGGGGAGATCGGCACGCAGGTGACGATCGTCATTGCCTGCGCCATCGCCGGCGTGTTGTTCCTGGTGATCATCGTCCTGCTCTACTCGGTGCATTTCGCCCGGCGAATCACCGAACCGATCGCCGCCCTTGCAAAGAAGGCCGAAAAGCTGGGAGAAGGAGACTTCTCGGTGACGCCGATCGAGACGAACAGCGCCGAGCTGCAAACGCTGGACAAAGGGTTCAACGAGATGGTCGGACGCATAAACACCCTGATGGGAAAGCAGATTGAAGACCAGAAATACCTGCACCGCGCCGAGCTGGAGCTGCTGCAGGCGCAAATCAACCCCCACTTCCTCTACAACACGCTGGATTCCATCGTGGTCCTGGCCGAGAACCACCGGGATGAGGAGGTGATTCAGATGGTGACCAGCCTTTCGGTGTTTTTCCGCAACTCCCTGAGCAAAGGCAAAGACATCATCACGCTGAGGGCGGAGCGGGCTCAGGTTGCCAGCTACCTGGAAATTCAGCAGATTCGTTACAGCGACATTTTGAATTATGACATCCACATCCCCGACGAATTGCTGGATTGCATGGTGCCCAAACTGGTGTTGCAGCCGCTGGTCGAAAACGCGCTGTACCATGGCACCAAAAACAAGCGCGGCATTGGCAATATTTACATCACAGGCAAGGATCTTGAAGACGACATGCTGCTGCAGGTGAAAGACACTGGCGCGGGCATGGATGCGGATCAGCTCCAGGCGCTGCAGGCGGGCGTGTATGAAGACCGCCATACGGGACTTGGCCTTGTCAATGTTCACAAGCGCATCAAGCTGTATTGCGGCGACAGATACGGCCTTTCCTTTGAAAGCACGCTGGGCCAAGGTACTACCGTGTCCGTTCTCCTGCCCAAAGACATGTGGTCGGATGAATGAAAGGGGTGGAACGGATGAAAAAGCTGCTTTTGATTGCGTTATCTGCCCTTCTGTCGCTGAGTCTTGTTGGCTGCGGCGGAAATGAGGTCGTTCTGAGCGGCGCCGATGACGACCGCTACGATGAATATATTGTCGTGGGCTTTTCCCAGGTGGGGGCGGAGAGCGACTGGCGCGCCGCCAACACCGAGAGCATGCAGGCCGCACTGGCGGAAGCCAATGGCTATAAGCTGATTTTTGACGACGCGCAGCAAAAGCAGGAGCGACAAATCACGGCAATCCGCAACTTCATTCATCAGGAAGTGGACTACATCGTGCTGGCCCCCACCACCGAGACCGGTTGGGACACTGTGCTCGGGGAGGCAAAAGCCGTGGGCATACCGGTCATCATTGTGGATCGGATGATCGAGGTGTCCGATGAGAGCCTGTTCACCTGCTGGGTTGGCTCCGACTTTCACAAAGAAGGCCGCATGGCCGCCACCTGGATGGCGGCGCGGTTTGGAAAGGAACCCCTCCGCATTGTCCATTTGCAGGGCAACATCGGATCGTCCGCCCAAATCGGCCGCACCGAGGGCTTGGACGCGGGGGTCCGCGCCAACGGCAACTGGACACTGGCGGCGCGCGAGAGTGGCGAGTTCACCCAGGCAAAGGGCCAGGAGCTGATGGAAGAATTCATGGCCCGGCCTGTTGATTTCAATGTGGTGTATGCCGAGAACGACAACATGGCTTATGGCGCCATCGACGCCCTGAAGGCCGCCGGGCTAAAACCCGGTCTAGACGTGTCGATCATTTCATTCGACGCCAACCGCGCGGCCCTCGGCATGACGCTGGCGGGCGAGATCAACTACAATGTGGAATGCAACCCGTTGCATGGGCCCCGTGTGCAGGCCATCATTGAGCAGCTTGAGGCTGGCGAGACCCCGCAGAAATTCACCTATGTAGAGGAGACCGCCTTCGATTGCCGAACCATCACCCAGGAGATCATTGACAGCCGGGAATACTGACGGACACTCCCACGAAAGGAGCAGAGGAACACGTCATGTATCAGATCTTTGTTGTAGAAGACGAGCTTTTGATTCGCCAGAACATTCGGAATATGATCGAGAATATGTCAGGCCCTTATGCGTTCTGCGGGGAAGCGTCAGATGGCGAAATGGCTCTTTCCATGATGCAGGACCTCATGCCGGATATCCTGCTCACCGACATCAAGATGCCCTTTCTGGATGGGTTCGAGCTGATTCGGCATGTGAAAGCCATGATGCCCTGGCTCAAGATCATCATCATCAGCGGCTATGGCGAATTTGAATCGGCCCAGAGAGCCATTGCCCTGGGCGTCGACCTGTATTTGCTCAAGCCGATACGGTCCGCCGATCTGGCGGAAGCCATTGAAAAGATCGCCGCGCAGCTGGAATGCGAGAAAGCCAAAAACGAGCTGCCGCCCGGGTATGACAAAGATGAGCTGCACAGCGCGCTGCATCAGCATTTTATGCAGCAATTGCTCTATGGCGGTGCGGACACGAGCCTTCTCCTTGAACGGGCGCGAGCGCTGGCATTGGACTTGGTGCACCCGCTTTACCAGATTGTCCTGTTCCATTTCGATGGCGAAGACGCCGGCCGCAGGGCGCTGCAAGCCACCTTCGCCACGATCCTGAACGACAAAAGGGTAGCTCTTCATTACTTCAACGACTCAGACCAGCTGACCCAGCTTCTGTACGCCCCGAACAGGGAGGCGCTGAGCGAAGAAGCATACCGATTCGTCAACATCGTTCGCCACGAACTGAAGGGCCTTGGCTTTGTCGTCACAACCATTGTCGGCAGTGTCGTGGAACGCGTCAGCGCCATAAAAGACGCATATGAGACAGCCGACGCCATGCTGAAAAAGGTGCGCAGCGTTTCGGCCGGGCAGATCATTGACGTGAACGATACAGCCCAGATCGCCGCGGACATCGTGAGCTTCAGCAGCCCGTTCGGCGAGGATTTCCAGCAGGAACTGCTGCATGCCTCGGCGGCGGATGTGCCTGCGCTTTTGGATGGCTATTTGAATGGCCCAAACGGCGACCAGTTCAACAGCATGTTGTTTCGCTATTACACCCTGGTCGATATCCTGAAGATTGCCGTTCGCATCGTATCGGCAGCGGAACCCGCCGCAGATCCCAAGGACATCGCCGCCCGGTTCAGCCATGAGCACGATATCTTTGCCGCGTCCAGCCGGCGGGATGATTTCAAAAAGCTGGCGTTGGAGCTTTTGCAGGAAGCAGTAAGGATGAAGCGGGAAAACCTCGGCTTCCTCCGGCACAGCCACGTCGTCAGCCGCGCCGAGGAGTATGTGGCCAAGCAATACTGTGACCCCAACATATCCCTGATCAGCGTGGCGAGGCACGTTGGAATGAGTTCCGCGCATTTCAGCACGATATTCTCGCAGACGTTGGGAAAAACCTTTATCAGCCACCTGACCTCCATGCGCGTAGAGAGAGCAAAGGATCTGCTCGTGCATACCGACATGAAGCTGTCCTCGATCGCCATGGAAATCGGGTACAATGAACCCAATTACTTCAGCCATGTTTTCAAAAAGGCCGAAGGAATCACGCCAAAAGAGTACCGCTCCAGATTCTCGCGGCACTAGGTTTGAGATCATTCGACCTGTGCGCAGCACTTCACCCACATTGCCAGTCCGTTCACCTATTGCGGCAGCTCAGGTGCTTTGCCGCATTGGGCGCGATACTGTGCCGCCGTCATCTGATGGCGCTTGCGGAACGCACGCGTGAAGGTGTTGACATGCCCGAAGCCGACCTCCTGCGCGATGTCAGCCAGCCGCTTGTCGCCATCCAGCACCAATCGCTCGGCCGCATCCAGCCGCAGTTTGGTCAAATACTCCAAGAATCCCATGCCCATCTCGTCCTTGAGCAGTGTGCTGATGTAGTTGCTTGTATAGCCAAACACATCCGCAAGCATTGCCAGTGACAGATTCGGGTCGTGGTAGTTCTTCTTCAGATAAGCCGTGATGCGCCGCCCCGGCAACCGCGCCGAAGCGCCAACCGGCTGCAAACCCACCAGCGAGTCCAGCGCACTTTCCGGCGCCGCGTCCCCTCGAAGGCCGATCAGCGCGCTTTGGATGCGATCATCCGGGCTGGCTTGCGTCAAAAGCACATTGGCCAGATACGCCAGCGGGTAATCCCCTTGCTCGATCGCACCCGCATACAATCCTCGCAACGCATCCGGCGAGTTCAGCGGCGCGCCGCCCATTCGGCGCAGCACCTCGTTAGGCCGCATCCGAAGCATGTCATCGGCGGGCACCACGCCCGATCGCTCAATCATCAAAGCGCGATGCAGCGCCCGGCGCGCACAAACCTTGGCTTCGTGCAAGGCGTATACGCCGACAACCTCCGCGCTGATCACAAGCAGCGCGGCGTCGCCCAGCGCACCGGCAAGCGCGCGCAGCATCGGCTCCCAGTCCGCGAGCGGTCGCGAACCCTGCGCGCACAACAGCATCGCGACGCGGTCATGTTCCTGCGCCAGCACGATGGTGTCCACGGCGTCCGGGTGTGTGTCGACAATGCGTTCGCACGCACTCATGCACTCGGCAAAGGCGCGCCCTGCGGACAGCTTGTCAAGCAGCACCACTCGGAAATGTCCCGTCGCGCCGCTAAGCCCCAGTTTGTCCAGCATGTCTTTATCAACCGCGATATCATCCAGCAGCTTGATGAGCACATCCTGACGGATCACGTCCTCCATGCCCGCCACAAACCCCTGCATGCGCTCGTTTTCCCGCCAGGCCAGATCGACCACGCCGCGAATGTGAGACAGATCGGTCTCCCTCCGCCGGACCGGATGATAGCTGGCGCCGCGCACCGCCATCACAGCCAGCAATTCGCGGATCGGGTTGTACAGCCGGCGAAGAATCAGCCCGGCGATCAGGATCATGGCCAGTGCGGTCAAAAGGCCCGCGAGCAGCGTCACAAGCCGAATGGAATAAATTCCCGCATAGATGCCCCGCTGGGGGATCATGGTCAGCACTTGCATGTTCTCGCCCGCGCTGACCGCCACAAAGTAAAGCTCGCCGAACAAGGTCGTCTCCATCCATCGTGAATCGCCGGGCTGTAGCCCGAAATCTGATAGCAGCGCAGATACGTCTGCGGCACGCGCCTCTACATCCGAGCCCGCGCCAACCAAAATCTCGCTCTTTCCGTCGAGGATGAACTGCGCCGCGCCGCGCTCTGGCGTAAGCATGTCCTCCAGGTGCCGAACGGGTACCTCAACGAGCACGCCGCCAAATGGATAGGCGCTGTAGTAGGGCAGACTCTTCCCAAACACCAGCACGTCACCGGCGTCGCCCTTCTTGACGTGGCGGGTGAATGGCTTGGCGGCGGCGAGCCCCTGAATGACGGCCGATCGGTCGGCTTGCTGGTACCGCTCAAAGAACGCGGCAGACGTGTAGCGCCCGCCATCGGTGATCACCGTGCTCGATCGGTGAAAGTACACGCCGATCAGGGTCGCCTGCGGATTGCCCATCTGCAAGCTGGAGACCGCCTGCATGATTTGGCGCAGCCGCAAGATGTCGCTGACGGTGTCGGAGGTGGACTGGGTAAGCTGGTCGAGAACCGGCTTGTTGCCGCCCAGCGCCTGCGCGATCGCCTGGAAGCGGAGGACGGACACATCGATGCGGCTGAGCAGGTTGGCGTCCCGGAGCATCGTGGCCTCGCGGGCTTGCGCCTCCAGCGAGCGCGCGGAAGTGCCAAAAGAGACCCATCCCACCAGAAACACAGAACAAAACACAACCGCGACGATCAGTGACATCATCATAACAAACGAGCTATAACCTGCCCGGTCTGCCTTCCGCATGTCACACTCCCCCTCCGCGCGCGTTCATCCAGACGCAGAAAACTATTCGCTGCCGCATGCGCGTTTTCCTGCACACTGGCCGTCCGGATGAGCTGTCACCGAAGGCTTGTATGACCTCACGCTTGGACGCCCAGCGACAGCAGCGCGAGCGCCAATCCCTGCCCCCAGCCCTGCATCCACTGGCGCGAAATGCCCCTGTAGCCCGCCAGGTCATTCATCACGGCGGTACCCCCCGACACGTTGAGCAGCTGCCCATCGGCGCTGATGTTTGCGAGCACGCCCGAAAACGCGCGGTTCGCGTGCTTTGTGTGCAGCGGGTTCTCATTGAGCAGCATCGCGGCCGCGATGCCGGCGCTGGCGCTGAGCTCCTCGTAGCTTTCCGGGTCATCGAGCACTGTGCGCCAGAGCCCGGCCTCAGTTTGCAACGACTTGAGCGCCGCCAGCTGATCGCGCAATGAGCAAATCACATCCATGAACTCCGGATACAGATACGGCTTGGGCAGAACGTGCGCCACCTGTGACATGGTGTAAGCCGCCCATGCGTTTGCGCGCCCCCAATGATAACCTGACATGTGATCCCCGCGCAGGTTGTCGTACCCATGATACCACAGCCCAGATTTGGGCTCCTGCAAATACCGGATATGCCAATCGTATTGGTGGAGCGCGTCGCGAATCAGCGCCTCGTCTCCCAGCTTTACGCCGGCGCGCAGCATGAAGTAGGCCGCCATAAACAGCGTGTCCGACCATGCCTGCTCTGGGAAGTCGTTGTTGACGGACACCGTGTGCTGCAGCACGCCATCGGCAAAGCGCAGCGCGCGGTGCTGCAAATAGTCTAGTTTGGACAGCACGACATCCATATAGCGCTGGTCGCCGGTCGCCTCGTGCAGTGTCAGCAGGCAGTGGCCCATCGCGCACGTGTTGACCGTCCAGTTCGGCAAGCCCAGCTCGATCAGCTCGTCCACGCGCGCTTTCAGCAGGCGCAGGAACTCCTCATTGCCTGTGCGCTCGTAGGCGCGCGCAACCCCATAATAGGCCACGCCGCATGGCCAATCCCACGTCAAATCCATGTCCATCGTTTTTCGCACCACGGCATCCATCAACGGCAGCAATCCGTCCGTCTCCAGTTGCAGCTTAATCACACGCATCCCCCCATGTCTCGATAGGTTTCTCGCCGGCTGAAATCGGAACCGGCGACATACGCCGCCGGTCCCGTCTTGATGCTTAGCACCCTGAGCTGGTTTACCCCTTGGCTTTCATCTCGTTGTAAACGGCCAGGCGCTCATCCAGCACTTCCTGATAGCCGCTCTCGAGGTAGTCCTTTTTGAATTCCTCGAACTTTGCGTCAAACTGATCAGGGCTGCCCATGATCAGCTCGACGGTGTACTGCTGGAACTTGGCTTTCAGCGTCTCGGCGTACTCCGCGGGGGTTTTCAGCGCGCGGTCGAACCGGAAGTTGGAATACCAGTAAGGAACGATGTGTTTCTGATAGTCCTCGTAGCGATCGTCCAGCAGGTACTCAAACCCAGCGGGCAGGTAGGTCTTCTGCGCGGCGATGGCGGCCTCGGTGCTGCCGTCACCGTACAGCTTGCCCTCGATGACCACGCACCACATGTCCTTGTTGGAACCGTAATTCATCTGATCGGCCTCTGCGTAGTCCGGCGTGGGCACGGGCAGCCCGTTGGCGTCCAGAGAGTATTGCTTGCCCTCAAAGCCGTTCTGCATGATGAACAGATTTTCCGGCTGCACCATCCAGTCCAGGAACTTGTACACGGCGTCCGGATGCTCGCATGCCTCGTTGATGCCCATGACCATGCCGTATCCGGCGTACTTGAACTCCACCGGCTGACCGTTCGCGGTCTTCCTGGCCAGCGGGGACAGCACGGACAGCTTTGCGTCGGGCACATTCTGGATCAGCGTCTGGATGACCGGCGGCTCCTTCTGCAGGTAGAAGTTGTACACGCCCGCCTTGCCATTCATGAAGTCGGCGCGCGCCTTGGTCTGGTCTGCATCCAGCGCGAACTCGGGGCTGATCAGCCCCTCGCTGTACAGCGTGTTGTACCACTTCAGCATGGCCTTGAACGAATCGGACGTGAACGGCGCGATTGAGAGGTCACTGTACATGGCCAGCTGATCCTCCGGATACGGATAATCGCGGAACTCATAGTCGAAGAACTGGTTGGGCATGGGCAGGTACATCGCCAGCGGGATGGTGTCCTCGCCGCCCAGTTTGGCCTCCTTGAACGCGCGCAGCACGTCTGTGTACTCGTCGATGGTCTGCGGCATTCCCTTGCCAACGGCGTCCAGCCAATCCTGGCGGATCACGGCGGCGTAATTATAGGCGGTCGGGCGGTCGGCGCAAATGAACATCTGTTCGCCATCCAGCTCGCCCCAGTGGAAGAGCTGCTCGCGCGCCGCGTAAAAGTTGGGGGCGTTTTCCTTGAGCTGCGCCAGGTCGATGGGCTGCAGCGCGCCTGACGTCGCAAACGCCACCATGTTGGGGTAATCGTAGTCGAAGATCAGATCGGGCGCTTCGCCGGAGATCAGCAGCGTGTTGAACTTCGCGATACAGTCCGTGCGCGGGATCGCAACGTACTCCACCTTGATTTTGTTGGGGTTGCCGAAGTTCTCCTGGATGTAGTTGGTCCAGTAGTTGTTGTCGACCGGGGGCAGACCGGGGTTGTTGCGGTCGTACACCGGAATCTGGATGGTGATCCAGTCGGCATCGGCGGCAAGGGCTGACAGCCCTCCGCACACAGACAGCGCCAGCGTCAGCGCCAACACCAGAGAAAGCAGCTTCTTCATCAATCTTTCCCTCCTTTTTTGCTTATGCAATCCGCGTTATGCGGCTTGACATCCCTACACTGGATTCAAAAGAGACAGTATCCTGTTTGCCCTGGTTTCAGGGACAGCGCCCCAAATGTCTCTAACCCTTCACGGCGCCCACCATGACGCCCTTGACAAAGTAGCGCTGCAGGAACGGGTAGATCAGCAAAATGGGCACGGTCGCGAACACGATGCACGCCGCCTGAATCACTTCCGGCGTGATGAACGGCGCGCCCACCGAGCTCTCCAGCGCGCCCTGATTGCGGCCGGACGTGTCCACAAACAGCGACAGCTTGTACTGCAGCGTATACAGCGTTGTATCCTTGGTGATGTAGAACAGCACATCCTGATACGCATTCCAGCGCCCCACCGCATAAAACAGCGTCAGCGTGGCCAGCACCGGCATGGATAGCGGCAGATAGATGCGCATGAGGATGGTGAAGTCGTTCGCGCCGTCGATGAACGCAGACTCCTCCAGCGAGTCGGGCACGCTGTTTTGGAAGTAGTTCTTCAAGATGATCATGTTGTAGGGCGACAGCGCCAGCGGCAGCATCAGCGACCAGCGGGTGTTCAGCAGCCCCAAGTCGCGCATCAGCAGGAAGTCCGGAATGATGCCCGCCGTGAAGTACAGCGTGAACACGAAGAAAAATGTGAGCGCGCCGCGTCCTTTCAAGCGCCTCCGGGTGAGCGGATATGCCGCCAGAATGGTGAGCGCCATGCCGATCACCGTGAACACCACGGTGACCTGCACCGAAAACCATAGCGAGCGCATCATGGCGCGGTCGCTGAACACTTGCCGATACGCCTCGAAATCCAGCTCCCGCGGCCATAGGTACACCTGCTGCGCGGTGACCATGGCATTGGAAGAGATCGATTTTGCGACCACGTGCAGAAACGGCAGCAGGCAGGTCAGGCTCAGGATTGCGACGAACAAATAGATCAGCGTCTGCACGGCACTGTCTGCGATCGAATGCCGGATGCGGTTGCGCCGGGCAGAATGCGGCGCGGAAGAAACCTGTGCCACGCGATGATCCTCCCCTCAGTCACATCAGTCCGTCTTCGCCAATCCTCTTGCTGAAAAAATTGGCCGCCAGCACGAGAGCGAGCCCAACCACGCCCTGGAACAACCCCACGGCGGTGGCAAAGTTGTATTTGGGCGGCGCGGACGCCAGACCCTTTTCACGCACATAGATCGAGATCACGTTATACACGTCGCGCACCATCACATTGCCCATCGAGTACGCGCGTTCAAACCCGGAACCCATCATGCGCCCGAGCTGCATGATCAGCATCACCACGATGGTGCTGCGGATGCATGGCAGCGTCACCGACCAAATCTTTCGCCAGCGCCCCGCGCCGTCCATCGTGGCGGCTTCGTACAACTCCGGGCTGATGGAACTGATGGCTGACAGATAGATGATTGAACCCCAGCCCATATTCTGCCAAACGCCGATCAGCACATAGCTGACCACCCAATTGGCATTCGTCGTCAAAAACGGGATTGGCTGACCGCCCATGCTTTTGATGAGCACGTTGATCAGCCCGCTGCTGGGCGCCATCAGCTGATACATGATGCCTGAAATGATGACCCAGGACAGAAAGTGCGGCAGATACAGCACTGTTTGGCTGACGCGCTTGAACCACGCTGCACGCACTTCATTCAGCAACAGCGCCAGCATGATGGGAAACGGAAATCCTGCCAACAGATCCAGAAAATTCAGCATCAGCGTGTTTCTGAGCACCAGATAAAAATCCTTGTCCTTAAACACGTCGCGGAAGATCTGCAGCCCAACGAAGTCGCCGCTATATGGCAACGAGATCTTGAGCGGCTTGCCCTGAAACGCCATGCGCAGACCCGCCAGCGGCACATATTTGAACAGAAACAGGTATGCCACCGGAATGAGCAGCATCAAGTACAACATCCAATCCCGCTTGATCAGAACCCATGTGCGTTCCGCCCATGACCCTCTCGACAACCGGCTGTCCATCGGCACACCCCCTCGTCGATCGCTCGCCGCACCTTCTTTGTATCACATTTTTTAATCCGATTCAACGACCAATACCACCGTTTATCCATAATTCCGGTGACTTTTTAAGCATTTGCCACATGTTTTTGATGAAATGGCATCAATCGGCGCAAGCTACATTCTGAGTGACAGAGTTCGCGCACACGTCATTCCCGGAACCGGGCCATAGGGATCAGGGACACGACGCGGCACGCGTCTTGCAAACAACGATGGCGCAGAAACAAGCAAGGCAGTCCATGCCTTCGGCGTCGTTGGCCAGAAAGATGATGAAGTTGAAGAACGCGCTGCACAGCGCGTTCTTCACCGTACTCGCCAGAATCGGCCAGCGGGTTTTGGACAGACGCCTGCATCACGCAGCCGCACATGCCAAGCGCCTCGCCCACCAGCATCACCATCAGTGCCCGCAGCAGGCGGATCAGCCAGATGATGTCGGCATTCGGCCCGTGCAGCGCGGCCTCGCGCCCGACCGGAGGCAGCCCAAACAGCTTGTGTGACAGGATGCATTTTCGGCGGATGACCGTCAAATGATGAACAAAACAAAGGACGCTGCGATGCGTCCCTTGTTCTATTTCTCGCACCCGATTACAGAGACGATGGCGGTTTGCTTCAGCACCCAGCCCCGCGCGTCCCCCCTTCCATCACGCCTCCAGCGCGCGCTCGCCCAGCTCGGTCAGCGACACCGCGCCCATCTCAAGCAGCGCCGTGTCGAACAGGAATCCCGGCATGACGCCGCCTTCGGACACCGTATCCTCGAAGTACTTAAACACCTCGGATTCGCGGTAGGCACGCTCGATATGCCCGCACACCGACACGTCTTCCCGGTAGCTGAGTAGATCCCTGTGCATCAGGGCGCTGATCGTTTGGCAGCGCTGGCGCACGTCCTGCAGGGTATCCGACAGCTGCTCCAGCAACACCGGGGACAGCGCCACGGCCCGGCAGTGTTCCGCGGCGCTGCTGGCCATCACAAAGCTGGCCACCGGCAGCATCTCGCGACTCGCGAACCTGCGCAGCATCTCCGCCTCTTCCTCGCGCAATCCCTGTGCCGGGCGGCAGCCGCAGCCCGCGTGTCCGTGATGGTGATGATGCCCGCAGCCGCAGTCATGTTCGTGCTCCATCATCGTTCTCCCATCATGCCGTCGGCTGCAGCGCGGCGTCCTGGCGCACGAAGCGCGCGACTGCGCCGCTTTGGATCTCTGTCACGTCGATGTTGTTGTCGTCCACCACGACAAAGCTGAACATCTCAGCCTCACCCTCGTCGCTCAGCGAGAACAGCGTGTTGTCATACACGAAGTAGCTGCACTCGCCTTCGTACTCGCCGCCCTTGTAGGCATAGGTGCCGTCCGTCCTGTACTCCATCCACATGCCGGGGATCTCGGGCAGGTCGGCCACCCATGCGCCGATGAGCGGATTGTCCACACTCATGGCGTCCGCCGCTGCGGGCGCGAGCCGCTTGTAGGTAAACGTGGCGTCGCCTTCCTTCATCAGGATGGTGCTCTCGTCCGGAAATTCCAGCTTGCCAGTCTCCATCGTCAGCTTGCCGTCCTCGCCCAGCTCGCTACCTGCGAAGATGTCGTTCCGCATCGTGAATCCGAACTGCTCGGTGACCTTGCCATCCTGGCTCACGGCGCCTACGCCGTCCGGGGTCAGTTCCACCTGGAACACGCCATAACCCGGGAACTCGACTTCCCATGTGCCCAGCACTTTGGGGCTGTTGTCCGCCGCCATCGCGACAGAACCCAGCGCAAACACCAGAACCAGCGCCATCATCAGCATTGAAAGCTTCTTCACTTCATCAACCCTCCCGCTCATTCACTCATTGGGTCATTTCCCCGCCAGCTGCGCGCCCAGCGCAGCCAAGTTTGCCAGCGCGTCCGCGTCCGGCGATTCATTGCAGATCAGCGCCCGGATGACTTCCAGCCCTGCCGCTTTCGCGCGCGCCTCCCAGGTGCGCATCCATTCGCCGTCCCCCCAGCCGTACGAGCCAAAGAGCGCCACCGGCTTTGCCCTGAGCTCTGGCTCCACCGCATCGTACATCGGCGCGAACTCCGAATCCTCCAGCTCCTCCGCGCCCATCGACGGGCATCCCAGCGCAATCGCATCGTAGTCAAGCGCTGCGCTTGCCGAAAAAGCGCCCGGCTCAAGCAGATCCACATCCGCCCCGTTCGCGCGCGCGGCCTCTGCCAGCGCCTCGGCCATCGCCTTGGTGTTGCCCGTGCCACTCCAGTAAACCACCGCAACCCTCATGATCTATCCCCCCCTCTCTGAATGAATTGTGTTGCCTATCCATTGGCGACGATCAGCCGCTCAAAGCCGACGCCGCGTTGATAGCTCCGAAGCATGTCGCGCGTGCAGGCGTTGTATCTGAGGAAAGCCAACCGCGCTTTCTCCTCATCCTGATACACCTTCCAGCAGCCGCAGCACTTGTAGTCCCGGCCCGCGTTCTCAATAAACCCGACCACGTCCGCCAGCGGATACCCAAGGAACAGCCCGACCTCGTGCGGAAACTCCACACCCAGAAACCGCTCGCGCAGCTTCGCGATGCAGTCGCCAATGTCTGACGGCGTGTACCCCATCCCGGACAAGAACGCGCCTGTCTCCGGCTGCACAAGATCCCGCAAGAGCAACCCAGGGCGATACACATACAGCAGCGCGCGCTCGGCGCAGCGGCACAAAAGCTGCACATCGGCGCCGCGTTCCTGCAGCAGCGGGCGCATGTCGCGCGTCCATGAAAGCGCCTCGCCCGTGCCGCAATTCACCAGATTCCCTGTTTTGATCCCGGCCAGCGTAGGCGCGCAGTGGCGCACGATCAGCTCCGTCATTTGTGGTTCCCCCTGCGCAACCGATTCTTGATTTGTCCAGAAATGACCAGCCACATCGCCAACGCCAACACGCACAACAACCCGCGCATGGTATCACATCCTTTGCGATCCGCATTAGTTAGTTATTGCTAACACATAGTAGTATACAGGACTTCCCCTCGATATTCAACCATTTTCCTCGGAATTCTCCCGTAAAGTTTGTTTTAACTAACTTAAGTGCCTCGCCAACACAAAAACGCAGCCCGTCCGATGCGTATCTCATCGGACGGACTGCGCTTTTGTGCTATATTGCCTTATTCGCCAGCAGAAGTCCTAGGCGCGTGGCCAGCTCGGCCAGGCGTTCGGGCGGGGTTTCGGCCAGCAGCGCATAGCCGGTGTTCACGGCCTCGGGCGCGGGCAGCGCCAGCGTTTCGCCAAACAGCCGGGTTGCGGCGCGGAAGCAGTCCGCGTATTGTTCGGCCAATGCCCATCCCTGCTCGGTAAGGCGCACCGCGCCGCCATGGTCGTGCGCCACTAGCCCGGTCTTGATCAGCGTGCCCAGCATGCTGTGGACGGTGGGCTTGCGAAGCCCCAACGCGCGGGCGATGTCAATGCAGCGAACGCCCTGCCGCCCCACGTCGAGCCGGTGAATCGCGAGGATGTAGCGGATGTTCGTGCCGGTCAGCGGCTTCGCGTTTGTCGCACCATCCATCAGCCGCGCCCCTTGGCGTTGGGGCCGTGCACGCCCTTGCACACGCCGCCCATCGCGCAGTGGTCACAGCCGCAGCCGCAGCCCGCGTCGCCCTTTTTGTTGCGCCGGATCATGCCAAACACCACGAACCCTACCGCCAGCGCCAGCGCGGCAGCCACCAGAATCGTCGAAAGGTTCGCCATGCATTACATCCCCTCTCGCACCGCCACGCCGCGACGGAGCGCGCGCGGTTTCTCCGGGCGCACCAGCAGGCACACGATCAGCGCCGCCACAGCCAGCGCGCACACCAGCCCGACCGGATGCGGCTGGCCTGAAAGCAGCAGCCCAAACTGGTACACCATCAGCGCCACGGCATAGGCGAATCCGCACTGGTAGACAATCGCGAACGCGGTCCATTTGGCGTTATTCATCTCGCGCCGGATCGCGCCGATTGCCGCGAAGCAGGGCGCGCATAGCAGGTTGAACACCAGGAAGCTATACGCCGCCAGCGGCGTGTAGGCGTCGCGCAGGTTGGCCCAGACCTGCCAGCCGTTCTCAGCCACATCGCCCGCCGCGCCAAACAGCACGCCAAACGTACCCACCACGTTTTCCTTGGCAATCAGCCCGGTGACGGTTGCCACCGCGCTGCGCCACTCGCCCCAGCCCAGCGGCGCGAAGATCCACGCGATTCCGCCGCCGATTTTCGCAAGGACGCTCATGTTCATGTCCACCATGCCGAACCGGCCATCCTCGCCCCAGCCAAAGCTGGACGCGAACCACACAAAAATCGTGGCCAGCAGGATGATCGTGCCCGCTTTCCGGATGAATGACCAGCCGCGCTCCCACATGCTGCGAAGCAGGTTGCCGATCGTCGGCCAGTGATACGCCGGCAGTTCCATCACGAACGGCGCGGGATCGCCCGCGAACAGCTTCGTTTTTTTGAGCATGACGCCCGACACGATGATCGCCGCGATGCCCACAAAATACGCGCTGGGCGCGACCCAGCCCGCGCCGGAGAACAGCGCGCCCGCAATCAGCGCGATCACAGGCAGCTTGGCCCCGCAGGGCATGAAGGTCGTGGTGATGATGGTCATGCGCCGGTCACGCTCATTCTCGATGGTGCGCGACGCCATGATGCCCGGCACGCCGCAGCCGGTGCCAATCAGCATCGGGATGAAGCTCTTGCCGGACAACCCGAACCGCCGGAACACCCGGTCCAGCACGAACGCGATGCGCGCCATGTAGCCGCAGCTTTCCAGGAACGCCAGCAGCAGAAACAGGATCAGCATCTGCGGCACGAACCCCAGCACCGCGCCAACGCCCGCCACGATGCCGTCCATGATCAGCCCGGTCAGCCACTCCGCGCAGCCGACCCTCTCCAGGAAGCCGCCCACCAGCGCCGGCACGCCCGGAATCCACGGGCCGAAACTCGCCGGATCCGGCTCCTCAATGGCCGCGGCCTGGGCATAGGCCGAGAAGTCCACCGGCACGCTTTCCTCCAGATTTCCGTCGTCGTCGAAAAACTCGGCGGTGGCGGTCAGTTCCGGCGCCTGGTCGGGCTGCACGCCCGCTTGTTCGGCCGCCGCCTCGAACGCCGAAACCAGCGCCGCCGGGCGCTCGTACTCGCCCGCCGCTTCCTCATAGGCGGATGCGCCGCGCCCGAACAGGAACCAGCCATCGCCAAACACGCCGTCGTTCGCCCAGTCGGTCGCCAGCGTGCCCACAGTCGAGATCGAGATGTAGTACACCAAGAACATCACCAGCGCGAAGATCGGCAGCGCCAGAAAGCGGTTGGTGACCACCCGGTCAATCTTATCAGACGCGCTCACCTGCCCGACCGCCCTCTTTTTGTAGCAGCCTTTCAGGATCGAGGCGATGTACACATAGCGCTCGCCCGTGATGATGCTCTCGGCGTCGTCGTCCAGTTCCTTTTCGGCCGCGCGGATGTCTTGCTCGATGTGGCTTAGCTTACCGGGATCGAGCTTGAGTTTTTCCAGCACCTTCTGATCGCGCTCGAAGATCTTGATCGCGAACCAGCGCTGCTGCTCCTGCGGCAGGCTGTGCAGCGCAGCTTCCTCGATGTGCGCGATGGCATGCTCCACCGTGCCGGAAAAACTGTGCTGTGGAACGGTTTTGGTGGCCTTGGCCGCATCCACCGCCGCCTGCGCCGCCTCCATCACACCCGTGCCCTTCAGCGCCGAGACCTCGACAACTTTGCAGCCCAGCTCGCGGCTCAGCTCCGGAATGTTGATCTTGTCGCCGCTTTTTTGCACCACGTCCATCATGTTGACGGCGATCACCACCGGTATGCCCAGCTCGGTCAGCTGCGTGGTCAGAAATAGGTTGCGCTCCAGGTTGGTGCCGTCCACGATGTTCAAAATCGCGTCCGGGCGCTCGTCGATCAGGTAGTTGCGCGCCACCACTTCCTCCAGCGTGTACGGCGACAGCGAATAGATGCCCGGCAAGTCCATGATCGCCACGTCGCGATTGCCGCGCAGCTTGCCTTCTTTCTTCTCCACCGTCACGCCCGGCCAGTTGCCGACGAACTGGTTACTGCCCGTCAGCGCGTTGAACAGCGTTGTCTTGCCGCTGTTCGGGTTGCCCGCCAGCGCGATCCTGATGCCCATATGACCCTCCCCCATTTCCTCACGACAATTAGTCAATTCTAACTCCATGCACAAAAAAATTTGCCCTTCCTCATTTGACCTCGATCATTTCCGCGTCCTGCCTGCGGATGGTCAACTCATAGCCGCGCACGTTGATTTCCACCGGATCGCCCAGCGGCGCGACTTTGCGCACGTATACCTCGACGTCTTTGGTGATGCCCATGTCCATGATCCGCCGTTTCACCGGCCCCTCGCCGTGCAGCTTCACGACCTTCAGCGTGTCCCCGATTTTAGCGTCTTTCAGCGTTTTCATGTTGCCCCTCCCCGCATGATTAGTCGATGAAGATCTTGCTCGCCATCTCGCGGCTGATCGCCACGCGGCTCTGCTTGACGTTCACAATCAGATTCCCGCCATTCTCCGCCACCACGGTGACCGAGCCGCCCGGTACGAACCCCAGGTTTTCCAGGTGCAGCCGCAGCTGCGGATTCCCACCCACCTTGCGGATCATGCTCTCCTCCCCAACATTGGCCAGCGCCAGCGGCATCACAGCTCATCCTCCCTTGTGCACCCCACGCATTAGTCTTATCTAACCAATAGTTAGTTTACACTCACTACCGCTTCTTGTCAATCCCTCTTCATGTTATACGAATGAAAAACTTTCATGCCTCCAAAGAAATGAAAAATCCATTCCCCTGCAGGAAACTGAGCGGGGAACTGAGGCGGTGCATGGCGGCGCTGTTTTTGCGGCGGTTTTTCACGGCAGAGGTCAGGACCCTGCCGCTCACACAGGCGCGCAGGGCTCCTTTCGTTTTCCCGTAAACACATGGCCGCTTTCTTGCATACTATGCGTCAGGCTCAAAAGCCCGTGCATGCCTTTGTTCGCCTGCACCATACAAATCGTTAAGGAGCAATGCACAATGTGCAATTACCATCCGAACCATCGCTTTCCGCCTTCTCGTTGCAGACCGCGCAGATTTGTGATGCTCAGCGGCACTGTGATCGGCGTAAACGGCAGCCTCGCACCCGGATTCTCTCTAGAGTACACGGTCGACGGTCAGCGCTTTATGACCACGACGGACGCGTTGGGCAATTACGAAATCACCGTGCCCCGCGGATCGGTCGTGACAATCATTCCAAGGCCCTTGTTGGGCGTAACGGTCTCTCCGATGGGCTATGACCTGGGCTGTGTGTGCAATGATGAGTCGGGACTCGATTTTTCGCTGCGCGTCATCGGCCCCATGATCTAAAGCACAACTTGCCGCCCGCGCGCCATCATCACGCGGGCGGCTTTTCCTGACCACCGTCCTGTTTTCATGCACGGCCGGGTTCGCCTCAAAGGCGGACATGCACCGCTTCCTGCGGCGCTGAGCGCGGCGTGCTGAGCGAAAAAAAAAGACCGCACCCCGCCGACGCTATGTCGGCGAGGTGCGGCGGCGCAAATGCGTAGCTTCCGAAGTGCCGGAATTACTCGGCGCTTGTGAGCTGTACGCCGAAGAAATCGGCCGTGCCGTTGACCACGGTGTTCAACACATCGGTTTTTTCGCTGTAGAAACCGTAGCTATGGCTGTCGCCCGTGGCATCAATCAGGGTGGCGTTGTCGCCGAAGGCCGCGGCGACGCCCTTGGACACATCGGCAGTCACCACAGGATCATCGTCAGCATACATCACCAACACCGGGCCTTCGAACGCCTTCGCGGCATCCTCCGCCTGGTTCTCGCGGGACTCCAAGTCCTCAAACCACTGCTTGCTCAGCTCCTGCACCTGGCCGTATGCGGTGGTGTGGGTAACGAATCCCTTTTCCGCGGCCTCGGCCTTGAGGTCTTCCCAGCTGCTCTCGCCGCTGCCGAACGAAACTTTCATGTCGCTGACGCCCGGGGCGAGCAATGCGACCGCTTTCACGTTCGGGATGGCCATATCGGCCAGCAGTTCCAGCGTGATGCGCCCACCCATGCTGTATCCGAACAGCCCGATCTGGTTCTCATCAATGGGGTAGTTGGCCAGCGTGTACGTCAGCGCGTTCTGCACGTCTTGCTTCATATTGCTCATGCAGTTCAGCTGGAAGCTCTCGGCGCTCTCACCGCAGCCCGGGAAATCCATGCGGACGCTGGCGATGCCCTTCGCAGCCAACGCATCCGCAATCGCGCCAAAGCCGATATTCTCGTCCTTACTGCCGCCGTGACCGTGCGACATCACGACCAACGGGCACTTCTCGCCGTCTTTGAGTTCGGGCATCGTCACAATCGCGGGGACCTTGACATCGCGCGAATCGTAGGTGAGCTTTGTTCCTTCGGCGAACGCGACAGCGCTCGTCATCAACACCAGTGCCAGCAACAGACAGACCAATTTCCTCATGTGGTAATCCCTCCAGTTCTTCGATTGAGCATGTGCGACCGCAGCGTGCCCATGATTAGTGTACACAAAAAATATTATGATTGCAAGAGGTGTTACATGAACGAGTCTTTGCGCGATCTTGCTGTGTCACATAATGCAATCGCGGCGCTCTCCCCTCGCGTAATCACCCGTCATCTTTCGCAGTCTCGCCCTAAAACTTCTTGACGTTCTTCGCGCCATTCTTGCAAAATCCGCTTTAACGCCGCAACCAGGCTCGTATAAAAATGATTATATAAAGAATAATTCACAGCTATTGCGTGTGGATTGTTAATGGATTATAATGACACTGTTGCGTTCGTCTGGCATCACCGTCATCCGTCGACTTGACTTGACAGACGAAGGCAATTTATGTTACTGGGGAGGGACGCAAATTGGCGATTCTGGAACGGTTGCTCAATCCCTCGAAGGAAGCACGCGGATGGACGCGTTGGTGGTGGTACGGCTGCGCGGTGACGCGCGAGGACATCGACATCCAGCTTGCCGAGATGGCCAAAGCACACATCGGCGGCGTGGAGATTCAGGTCACCTATCCGCTCGACTACGACGAGCGCGCGGCGCACCGGCACATCGAATTTTTCTCCCCCGCTTTTTTTGAGATCCTGGCGTATCTCGTCGAATCCGCGAAACGACACGACATGATGGTGGATCTTACGCTGGGTTCGGGCTGGCCTTTTGGCGGGCCGTTCATCACCCAGGACATGGCGCCCGTGTCGCTGATGCCGTTTTCGCATGACGCGCAGGGCCCCACGAACTTTTCTTTCGATTATACTTGCGTGCTGCCCGGCGACATCGTGCGGTGCGTGCTGGTACGCATTGAAAACGGCGTGCTGCAAGCGGACTCGGCACGTGATGTGACCGACCATCTGCGCGACGTAGAACTGTATGGCTGGCCTTGGGGGTCCAAGCTCGACAACGTTCCCGTGCCCGAGGGCGCGCACCGCATTTTCACGTTTGTCGCGAGCCGCTACCGCCAGCAGGTGGGCGTGCCCGCGCCGGGCATGGCCGGTCACGCGATTGATCATTGCCGCAAGGACGTGTGTAACCTATATTTTCACACCATGGGCGATGCCTTGATTGAGAAACTCGGGCGCGATGCGATTCACGCATTTTTCTGCGACTCCATCGAACTGGGCGGCAACAACTGGACCGGCCCGCTGCTGGACGAATTCGCCCAACGGCGCGGCTACGAACTCACGCCCTACCTGCCCGCACTGTGGGCGGACATGGGCGATGTGACGCCACGCGTGCGCTACGATTACTACAAGACGTTTTCAGAGCTGACGCTGGAGAATTTCTTTGGCAATTTTGCCGAGCACTGCGAGCGCTGGGGCGTGAAATCGCGCGTGCAGGCGCACGGCATCTGGGCGGACATTCTCAAGGCTTACGGCGTGGCGCACATCCCGGAGGGCGAGACCTTCGGCGCGCACGACCGCTATGATGTGAACACCACCCACCGGCGGCTCGCGGTTTCAGCGGGGCTTGTGTATGGCCGGCCGATCGTGTCTAATGAGAGCTTCACCTGGCTTCGCATGCCGCGCTTTCTGGAGACGCCAGAGATGGTCAAGCGCGCAGCGGATGCGATCTTCATGGACGGCGTCAACCGCATCGTGAACCATGGCTGGTCGTACTCGCCCCGCGACGTCGAAGCGCCGGGCTGGCCGTTCTACGCGTCGTCCATGCTGTCTATGAACAACACCTGGTGGCCTTACTATGCCGAGTTGGGCGCGTACATCCAGCGCGTGTCGGCGCTGATGCAGGCGGCCGCGCCGCATTCGGAAGTGGCGGTATACCTGCCGCAGGCGGATGTCTGGTCGGATTCGCCCATGGCGGAGCTGCACATGTGCATGAAGCTGGACGAGTACCTGGGCCACGACGCCATGAACCTGCTGCAGCGCCAAGGGTATTGGTTCACCTACGTCAATGACGAGGCGCTGACCAGCGGGGTAATGACACAAGACGGCCTGCGCATCGGCGAAAACACCTACAAGGCGTGCCTGCTCATCCAGTCCACGCGGCTGCCGCCGGACACAGCCAGGGCGCTGGACGCGTTCGTGCGCGGGGGCGGCAGGCTGGTCGCCGCGCCGACCTATCCCCGGCGGAGCGTTGGGATGATCGACGCGGAGCACAACGACGCAGTCGTCGCCAATCTTATGGACGCGCTGCTGGACAAGCCAGCCGGCGCGTGGCACCCAGTGGGGTCGGGGGCGGCGGCCCGCGCGGAAACCGTGGGCCAGCCGGTGGTGGATCTGCTGGATGCGGCGCTCACCCCCGATTTACGCTCGGACTGCAGCGAGGATCTGGGCTACATCCGGCGCGACATCGATGGCGCACCCAGCTACTTCATCGCCAACATCGCCGCC
The DNA here is from genome assembly GCA_031549325.1 of Eubacteriales bacterium. GTDB lineage: Bacteria > Bacillota > Clostridia > Christensenellales > Aristaeellaceae > JAJDGF01. Next base: position 67,545 of record JAVBQA010000058.1, read on the forward strand.
AAGCCGCGCATCTCCGAGCTCTCGCTGCCCCATGCTGGCGCGGGATTTCGTATCGTAGACGCGCTAACGCTGCGGGACATCCGGCCGCTGGCGGTTTCGGACGAGGCGGGTCGGCTCGTCATCACGCTGGCGCTCAGCGAGAACCAGTCGTTCTTCTTGGAGATCGGCGCCATAGATGGTTCTCGTCCCGATTGCGCGGCCCGTGCGCAGGATCGCGATGTGATGCGCATCGGGAACTGGTCGATCCAGGCCGGAGGCCAGCTTCTGGCGGAAGCACTGCCTTCCCCGATTGGCTGGCAGACCTTCGAAGCCTCGAAGTATCACAGCGGCGAGGGCGTCTACGCAGCGGTCTTTTTGCTGCCCCAACTCCCCGTTGGCGCGCTGTTCCTTGGGTTTGGGCGCGTGGACTGCTGCTGCGAAGTGTTCATCAACGGCCAGTCTGTAGGCACAATCTGGAAAGCGCCCTTTGAAATTGAGGTCACGCGCTGGATTGCGCCCGGCGAGAACCTGGTCGAGGTGCGCGCGGTCAACACCTGGTTCAACGCGTTTTTCAATCCGGAGCGCGACGAGCCGGTAGAAGAGAGGCCCGTGGTGGACGAATGGCCCTACTTCAGCCGCGTGGTTGACGTGCCGCGCCAGCGGCGCGTTTATGGCTGGCGCGAGCGAGCCATGATCGATTCTGTGCAACCCTCCGGGTTGGATGGCGCGGTGCGGCTGTTCACGCGCGCAGCGGAAGGAGAAGCGACGTGACAAGATACATCGCAAACCGGCTCTTGTTGTGCCTGGTGTCTCTGGTGGTCATCATCACCATCACTTTTTTCCTGATGCACGCGATTCCGGGCGGCCCGTTCGACATGGCCAGCCTGACCCAGTTTTCCGCCAAGGTGCGCGAGAACATGATCGCCAAATTCGGCCTAGAGAAGCCGCTGATCGGGCAGTATTTCCAGTTCTGGGTAAACCTGTTCCGCGGTGATTTGGGCGTTTCCATTTCCTACTATCCGCGCACGGTGAACGCGGTGATCGCGCGCGAGCTGCCGGTCACCTCGAAGCTGGGGTTATGCGCGCTGATCGTGGTGCTGGTCGTGGGCATCGGCACGGGCATATACGCCGCGCTGCGCCAGAACAAGTGGCAGGACACACTGGTCAAGATGATCACACCGCTGCTGATCACGGTTCCGTCCTTCGTGCTGTGCACGCTGTTGATCTACGTGCTGGGCGTTAAGTTGGGCGACTGGGGCAAGGCCATCGGCCCGATCGACATCGCCGGGCAGACCGTGCGCATACAAGGACTGCCATTCATGCGGCTGGAGTCCGGCTGGCACTATGTGCTGCCGGTGCTGGCGCTTTCGTTCGGACAGATTCCGTTCCTGTCGCGGCTGGCGCGCAGCTCGCTGCTGGACGTGGTGCGCCAGGATTACATCCGAACCGCCCGCGCGAAGGGGCTGCCGCGCAGCATGGTCATCTACAAGCACGCCATGAAGAACGCGCTGTTGCCCATCATCACGTTCGTGGGACCGCTGATCATCGCCCTGATCACCAGCGGCTCGATGGTGGTCGAAAAAATGTTCGCCATTCCGGGCATCGGCGGCGAGATGGTCAAGGCCATCGGCAACCGCGATTACCCGATGATCTTGGGGCTGACGATGTTCTACAGCATCATCATGGTGGCGGCGTATCTGGTGATCGACATCATCTACGCGCTGCTTGATCCCCGGATCAAGCTGACGAACAAATCATGAGGAGAGCGAGAAGCACAATGCAAAGCCAACCGATGGACCGCTTGCCGGACGAGCTGTTTCAAGACCTCCCCAGCGAAGAGCGCAAACTGAACCAGATCACACGCCCGTCCGTCTCCTACGGGCAGGATGCCTGGCGGCGCTTCCGCAAGAGCAAACCCGCGATGATCGGCGCGCTGGTTGTGACGCTGCTGGTGCTGGCGGCGCTGTTCGCCGACGTGATCACCCCCTATTCGTACTACGAGCAAGACCTGAATTCCGTCAACATCGGGCCGTCTTCAGAGCACTGGTTTGGCCAGGACAACTTCGGGCGCGATGTGCTGACGCGTGTGATCTACGGCGCCCGTATCTCCTTGACGGTGGGATTCTCCACGGCGCTGTTCACGATGGTGATCGGCATCCTGTACGGCGGCGTCTCAGGCTACGCGGGCGGCCGCGTGGATACGATCATGATGCGCATTCTGGAGGTGCTGCTGGGCGTGCCCAACATGTTGGTTCTGATCCTGCTGATGGTGGTCATGGGCGCGGGCATGTGGCCGATTATTCTGGCGATGGGACTCACGTCCTGGACCAGCATGGCGCGCATGGTGCGCGCGGAGGTGATGCGTCTGCGTGAGCAGGAGTTCGTGCTGGCGGCACACGTGATGGGCGTTTCCAACTGGCGGATTCTGATTCGGCATCTGGTGCCCAACGCCATCGGCACGATCCTGGTAAACCTCACATTCATCATCCCCAGCGCGATCTTCTCCGAGGCGTTCCTGTCGTTCCTAGGGCTGGGCGTGTCCGCGCCGATGGCTTCCTGGGGCGTGCTGGCGTCGGACTCGCTGCAACTGTTCATGACCTACCCTTACCAGTTGCTGTTTCCATCCGCGGCGATCATGATCACGATCCTATCATTCAACTACCTGGGCGACGGTTTGCGTGACGCGCTGGACCCCAAGATGCGACGGTAAGGAGGCTGCCCGTGAGTTTGTTAGAAGTAAAGGACCTCTATACCTCGTTTTACACGCACGTGGGCGAAGTGCAGGCGGTGCGCGGCGTGTCGCTGCATGTCGGGCGCGGCGAGACGGTGGGCATCGTGGGCGAAAGCGGCTGCGGCAAGTCCGTCACGATGATGTCGATGATGGGCCTGCTGGAGGACACCGGCAGGATCAAGTCGGGCAGCATCCTGTTCGACGGCGTGGACATCGCGGGCTATAGCGACAAGAAACTGGAGAAGCTGCGCGGCAACGAGATGTCCATGATCTTCCAGGACCCAATGACCAGCCTGGATCCGATCTTTTCCATCGGAGACCAGATGATCGAGCACCAGTTGATCCACAAAAAGATTTCCCGCCGGGAAGCCCAAACGCGCGCGCTGGAGATGTTCGCGCGCGTGGGCATCGCCGAGCCGGAAAGGCGTCTCACGCAGTACCCGCACGAGTTCTCGGGCGGCATGCGCCAGCGCGTAATGATCGCCATGGCGCTGGTCACGCAGCCGAGGCTGCTGATTGCGGACGAGCCCACCACTGCGCTGGACGTCACCATCCAGGCGCAGATACTGTCCATCCTGAAGGACATCAACAAGACGCTCGGCACCGCCACCATCCTGATCACGCACGACCTGGGCGTGGTCGCCGACATCACCACGCGCATGTACGTGATGTATGGCGGCATCATCATTGAGGAAGGCCCGACGGCTTCAATCTACGAGAATCCGTCGCATCCTTACACGTGCGGCTTGCTCAAAAGCGTGCCCAACCCCGACAAGATCACGCCAGAGCGCCTGGTGCCCATCGAGGGCCAGCCGCCGGATTTGTTCAAGCCGCCGCTGGGCTGCCCATTTTGCGCGCGCTGTGACCGCGCGATGCGCGTGTGCGCCGAAAAGCCCGCGCCCTGGTATGAGATGGGCGACGGCCACCGCGCCGCCTGCTGGCGCCACCACCCGAGCGCGAAGGGGGGAATCGCCAAATGAGCCAGCAACCCATCATTGAGGTGCGCAACCTCAGAAAACACTTCTCCATGGGCGGCCAATGGATGAACAAGCAGCACGCCGTGCTCAAGGCCGTCGACGGCGTGAGCTTCACCATCGGCCGGGGCGAGACGCTGGGCCTGGTGGGCGAATCCGGCTGCGGCAAGACCACCTGCGGTCGCACGATCATCCGGCTGTACGACCCCACAGGCGGCGAGGTGGTCTACGACGGCGTAGACATCACCAAGCTCGACAAGAGCGCGCTGATGCCCTATAAGCGCCGGATGCAGATGATTTTCCAGGATCCCTATGCCAGCCTGGATCCGCGCATGATCTGCCGCGAGATTGTGGCCGAGGGCATCGATCCGGCGAAAAAGCGCGACAAGGCGTATGTGCGGCAGCTGGTGGATGACCTGCTGATGCGCGTGGGGCTCAACAGCGAGCACTCCAACCGCTTTCCCCACGAGTTTTCTGGCGGCCAGCGCCAACGCATCGGCATCGCGCGCACGCTGGCGATGAATCCGGAGTTCATCATCTGCGACGAGCCTATCTCGGCGCTGGACGTGTCCATTCAGGCGCAGATCGTGAACATGCTGGAGGACTTGCAGGCCGAGCGCAACCTTTCGTATCTGTTCATCGCGCACGACATCTGTATGGTCAAGCACATCTCCAGCCGCATTGGCGTGATGTACCTGGGCAAGCTGGTCGAGGTCGGCCCCGCGCACGAGGTGTACTCGCATCCGCAACACCCCTACACCAAGGCGCTGATCTCCTCGGTGCCGGTACCCGATCCAAAGGCTTACGCGACCAGGCAGCGCGTGATCCTGGAGGGCGACGTGCCCTCCCCCATGAACATGCCCTCGGGCTGTCCCTTCCGCAAGCGCTGTTCCTACGCCATGCCCGTGTGCGTCGAACAGTCCCCCGCGTTGCTGGAGGGCTCACCCGGTCATCAGGTAGCCTGTCACCTGTGTCAAAATCCCTGAAGCCATGCGTCAGAACGCCTGATGTATGAGTATAGAAAGTATGGAGGTACCCCATGACACGCATCCGCTTTGTGGCCCTGTTCCTGGCAATGGCTTTGGTCCTCGGTTTGTTTGGCGCCCTGTCCGCGAGCGCCGAAGCGCCCAAGCAGGAAATCACCTACAACGCCTTTGCCGATTGCGCATTCTATGATCCGCGCAACGCCAACGGAGCCGACCATCGCATGGTTCTGACCCAGAACTTTGAGCCCTTGATCCGCAAAACCTCGGACGGCCAGCTGCTGCCCGGCGCGGCGACCTCTTGGGAGTTCTCCGAAGATGGCGCCGTGTTAACCTTCCACTTGCGCGAAGGCATGTTGTGGTCGGACGGCACTCCCGTGACCGCCAAGGACTATGTGTTCTCCTACCAAACCGGCGTCGATCCAGCGTTTGCGTCCTTTTCCGCGGGCGAATACGAAGTGATGGCCAACGCCACCGCGATCATCACGGGTGAGAAGCCTGTGGAGGAACTGGGCGTGGAAGCGATCGACGACTATACGCTCAAGTGCACGCTGGCCAAAGCCGACCCGTTCGCGCTGAGCCTGTTCTCCTCTGTCAACTTGGCCGCCGTTCCCATGCACGTCGCCGACGTGGATTCGTCGGACTGGACGCTGGACGCCTCCACCGCGGTGGGCAACGGCCCGTTCGTGATGACCGAGTGGCTGCCCAAGGAGAAGATCACGTTTGAGCCCAACCCCAACTATTACGACAAGGACCGCGTCAAACTGACCAAGCTGACCTATGTGTTCGTCGAAGACCCCAACACCGCGCTGAACGGCTTCCGCAATGGTGACATCGACGTCATGACCCAGGTGCCCACCACGGAAGTGCAGTCCATGCGCGATTCGGGCGAGCTGGTCATCTCCCCCCGCATCGGCACCTACTACTATGCCGTCAACATGAATGGCCTCGGAAACGCCGACCCGGTCGCGTTTGAGGCGCTGTCCAAGGTGGAAGTGCGCAAGGCGCTGAACCTGGCGATCGACCGTGAGACGCTGGTAAACGTGGTCACCAAGACCGGCGAAACCCCGGCGTACGGGTTCGTGCCCGAAGGCGTCGTCGGCCCGGATGGCAAGGATTTCCGCAAGGAAAAGTCCTACTTCGATCCCAAGGGCGATGTGGCGGAGGCGCAGCGTCTGCTGGCTGAAGCCGGCTACCCGGGTGGCGAAGGCTTCCCCACGATCGACATTTTCTACAACACCTCTGAAACCCACAAGCTGATCGGCGAGGCGATTCAGGAGATGTGGCGCAAGAACCTGGGCATCAACGTCACTCTGTCCAATAAGGAAACCGCCGTGTTCGCCGCCGACCGCCGCGAGGGGCTGCACCAGATTGCGCGCTGCGGCAACATCGCCACCGACTATGATCCGGCGTACCTGCTGCGGCTGTTCACCCCCGCCGAGATCAAGGTTGGCAACGAAGCCAAGTGGCTGAATGACGACTTCCTCGCCCTCATCGATCAGCTCAAGGCTGAGACCGACATCGCCAAGATCTTCGAACTCAGCCGCCAAGCCGAGGACATTTTGATGGATCAGATGCCGGTTATGCCGATTTACTATTACACCAACATCACTGCGCAACAGCTGGATGTCAAGGGCTTGGTGCGCGATGCCCAAGGCTCCCTGATCTTCGCAGACGCATACCGCGGATAAGTTCAGCGCAAAAATCCGATGATGAGAAAAATCTACCGGAAAACCCGGTAGATTTTGGAGTGTCAAGAAACCCATTTCGCGACTGTCGCTATGCACAATGAGGATGCGAAAAGATACACGAACGTCAAGTCCGAATGCCTGATTTTTTAGGCTTTCGGTTCCGCCAAGTTCCCGT
>JAVBQA010000004.1:0-3584 GCA_031549325.1 Eubacteriales bacterium
GGTTGCCCCCCCCCCCGCGCCCCGGCAAAAAGCCGCGCTATTGATTGCCCCAATGGGGGGGCATGGGTAAAATTCCCCCTCCCCCCGGCTGGCCCGCCACCCGCTGTGCTATTTCCGCAGCGGCTGAGCGATCGCATCCCCCAGCAGATCGACGCTCTCATTCCAAGCCGCCGTCACCCGGGCATACTGCTCGTCCGTCATTCCGTCCGGCCGGTTGTCGATCGTGTCGCCCACCGGCAACACCTGATAGTTCCGCTCCTCGCCGTTCTTCTGCACCCACACCCACACGGGCAGGTACCTGGGCTCCACCACCGAAACCGCGCCCTCGGCGTCCCTTGAGAATCCGACCTCGAACAGGATCCCGTTGTCCAGGAACTCGCCTTTGTGGTTGGTCAGGAAGTTGCCCAGCGAATACACCACCAGCGTCTTTCTCGCGTTGCCCTCCGCGTCCTCGGTCTCCAGCCACTCGATGGGCTGCACCATGTGCGAGTGGCTGCCGATCACCACGTCCGCCCCGGCCTGCGCCAGCCGCTTGGCCAAGCTCTTCGTTTCGTTGGACGGCTTGTGCTTATACTCCCTGTCCCAGTGCATGAACACCACGACCACCTCGGCCCCGGCGTCCCGGATGGCCTGGATGTCGCTCTTGAAATTTGCCTTCGAGGTGGTGCGCACGCCGTACTCCACCGCGCGCTTGTCGCTCTTTGCGTCCATGCCGTTCAGGCCGGTGGTGTAGTTCGCGAACCCGATCTGGATGCCGTTCACGTCCACCACCTGCGGGGTGTTGAAGTCGCTCTTGGATTTGTAGCCGCCCACCCGCAGCAGCTTCGCCTTGTCAACATTCCTGACCGTAGCCAGCAGGCCGTCGAAAAAGCGGTCCAGCGCGTGGTTATTGGCCAGCGTCAGCATGTCGACGCCCGACTTTTTCAGCGTGTCCAGCAGGTCGGGCGGCGTGTTGATCGACGGATACCCCATGTACCCCTGCTGGCCCGCGCCGCCCATGCTGCCCTCCACGTTGAGCACCGTCAGGTCGGCGTCCGCAAGCTGGTCCTTGATCAGGTTGAAGTAGCGCCCGAACCGGTAGCCGCCGTTTTTGTTGTAGGCGCTCTCCAGCATCGGCGTGTCCATGATCACGTCGCCCGCCGCGCGCAGGCGCACCTGCGCCGTGGATGGGGGCGGATCGGTGGGGGTGGGCGTCGCCGCCGCCGTCTGCGTGGGCGCGGGCGTCGGGCTGGGCGGCTGTGTCTGGGCGTCGCCCCGGTTGCGCAGCACGAAGAACAGCACGACCGCGCACGCCAGCACCGCGAGTGCGCTGCCGCCCATGAGAAGGAGATGCCGTCGCCTCATCGCGACTCCCCGCCTGGTCAAACCTCTATGTTCGCGCCGCTGAGCCCCAGGCGCGCCTCCTGAATCCCACTGTCGGGATGCCCAATCAGCCATTTGTTCACATGGGTGAGCAGGCTGTCCTCGCCCGACGCCCCGCGCCTTCTCGGCAGCCGCTCGTTGGTGCCGCGCGCCAGCGCGACCATGCAGCGGAACACCGCGTTCCCCGATGAGCATGGCGCGTAGTGCAGCGTGGTGGCGTAGCACTCAAACAGCGTGCCGGCGGGCGCCAGAAACGCGTCGATCAGCGCCGTGTTGTAGCTCAGATCGCGGTAATTGATGTCCTGCTGGCGGCCGTACAGCATGATCAGGTCGGTGGCGGCGAAGTTGAACTCGCTGTCCCGGTGATACTCCACGGCGTTCAGCTTGTGGTTGCTGCCGTTGCAGTAGCCAAGCTGCATCGGCATGCCGCCGAACAGCTCGTCCTGGAACTGCCGGAAGATGGGCAGCGCCTCGAGGCTCTTCTCGCTCGGCACATAGGTCACGGCATCCTCTGGCGCGGGCAGCTTGCCCATGGCGTCCATCAGCGCCCTTGTGTCATACCCGGTGATCACGCGCCCGTAAGCGCTGAACGCGGGATTTGCGACAGGCAGTATCGTCATTGCGGTGACCCTCCCTTGTAGATTACAAGAATTTTATCATGTCTTTATCAGATAGTCAATCAGATAGATCACGCCGAGGTGCGCGGGGTAGAACAGATAGAACACCCATTTGTTCAGCTTCAGACCGCTTTTGGTGTTGATGTAGATCAGCGGCAGCGCGAGCAGCGCCCAGATCTGGGTGCTGGCGCTCCACTGGAACTGCGCGCCGTTCAGCGGCAGCGTGTAGGACAGCCCCCACCAGGCCATGAAGCCGGCCACCCACGCAAACGACGCCGTCGGGTTGTCGATGAACAGATAGAACAGCACCATCAGCACCACGCCGTTCCAGCCGTAGCTGGCGTTCAGGAACGCCGGGCTCAGGTGGTACGCCAGCGCCATCAGCACCGCCGTCAGCGCGTATTTCTGGTCGCGGATGCTCCACAGCACCAGCAGCCCCAGCAGCAGCTCGAACATGATGTTGCTGTATTTCATGCTGGCCAGGAACCAGTCGACCGACGAGAGCAACAAGCCCGGCCCCATTTCGACGGCTACCTGGGGCATATGGTTCAATCCGAGGCAATACAGCGGCTGGCTGATGATGCCAATGATCAACAACCGGAGCGCGTATTTGGGCACGCTGCGCGTGTAGTTCACGCCCACCGCGATGCAGTACGCGAAGATCGGGAACGCCAGCCGCCCGACGATGCGCATCACCGTGTACAGTTTCCAGGAGCCGATCATGAGGTCGCTGCCCGTGAAGAACGCCGCGCCCACATGGTCGATCAGCATGGAAATGATCGCGATCAGTTTCAGAAGGCCGGTGTCGGTGTTCAGCCGCACGGTTTTTGCCGAAGAGGCCATGTATCCATCTCCTTTGATGTGAATCCTGAGGGATTATGCCATATATACGCCATAATGTGATTATATATGCATTTGCCCGCGAAAACAAGACCACACTTGACAAACCCCCTGTGTCTGTTATAATGAATAGAAGAATCGATAGAGGCGCGGGATCCATCAGTAGCCCCAATGCAGCCGGCAACGCGGCGATGACATGGGCGCGAAAGGGGGTTGCCGCCGAAACGAGGGCGCGGTTGCGGCGTCCCCGTTGGCCCGGACGGAGAACATCCGCCGGTCTGTCACAACGATCGTTGTGGAGTGCTATCTTCGCCCGTGTCCATGTTTGGGACGGCCAGAGAGAGAAGCTCCGGCCGCCCCTATTTTTTATCTGGAGGAGGAATAAACCCATGAAGAGAATGTTGATCCTGACCCTGATGCTTGTGATGCTGACCGCCGCCGCTTCCGCCGAACCGTTCAAGGTGGGCATGGAGTGCGACTACGCGCCGTTCAACTGGACGCAGGTGGAACCGAGCGATTCGGCGGTGCCGATCGAGAGCGGCGGCTCTGCGGACGGCTACGACGTGCAGATCGCCAAGGCCATCGCCGAGGGCATGGGCAGGGTACTGGTGATCGACAAGACCCCCTGGGACGGGCTGATCCCCGCCGTGCAGACCGGCGCGATCGACGCGATCATCGCGGGCATGAGCCCCACCGCCGAGCGCTCCATGACGATCGATTTCTCCGATCCCTACTACAGCTCGGATCTGGTGATCGTTGTGAAGA
>JAVBQA010000083.1:0-8144 GCA_031549325.1 Eubacteriales bacterium
TTGGTGTTGTGTTTGCGTGGGCTGCTCCCCGCGCCGCCCGCGGGGGGGGGGGGCGGGGGGGGGGGCCGGCCCCCCCCCCCCCCCCCCCCCCCGCGCGCCCCCGCTCGACCCGTTTGCTTCTCTCTACTCGAAGTAGTCGTATACCCGCCTGATGTTCGCCTGGTGCTCCACATTCACTTTCCCGGAGCCATGCGTCTTGCTGCCATGCAGATGCAAGCAGAACTGCCCCGGATACCCGTTCGTCTTGCTGATCTCTTCCCCGTGCGGCATCGAGTTGATCGCCGCCGCGTAGTACTTCCCGCCGGCGATGAGCAGCACGCCCCGGCTGTCCCACGACCACTTGCCCCCGTAGATCGTTTTCAATCGGGCCGTGTCCGACTTCTCCGCCGGCTCCACGTCGCAGTGGTTGCTGCCGTACAGCCTGCGGATCCGAATTCTGGCGCCCGTCTTCAGGTCCACGATCGTCGCCATGCCGCCGTGGCTGGGGAACCGCCTGTTGATGTCGCTCTTGCCCCACGCATCCATCGACACGCCGGGCTTGTTCCCCGCGTCCTCCAGCTTCTTCTGGGTGGACACCGTCGCCCGGCCGCTGACCGAAAGCCCGTTCATCATCTGAAACTCACGCACCGCGCGCGTCGTGCTCGCGCCGTACTGACCGCTCACGCTGCCCTTGGCCAGGTAACCGCGCTCGGCCAGCTCCTGCTGCAGCTTTTTCACCGCCATGCCTTTGTTCCCGGCGCGCAGCTGTTTGCGCGCTTCGGTCTTGGTTTTCTTGGCAGCGGGCTTGTGCTTTACCTTTGAAACGGTCATGTAACCATTTTTCATCGGTGACGCGCCAAAGGAGTTTGCACCGAAGTTCGCGGCCTGAATCCCGCCAAACCCCGCAGCCAATCCTTGATCTGTAAGCATCAACATCGTGATCAGCGCCAGCAGACACACCGAGCGAATCAGCCTTCGATACAACACATCGACACCTCCGAAAGTTACACTTTCGTGCAAACTTTGCCTATGCATTGTATTATATTTCAGTTATATGACAAAATCAAGCATTTTGTCCATTAATTAACACAAATTATTACATTTATTCTATTTTGTAACTGCGATCATGTCACTTGGCAGCCTCCTGAGCATATAGTGCAGCAGCAGCCCCAGCAGATAGCAGGGAAGGATCTGACCCAGCGCGACCCAGCCCATGGAAGGCAGCAGCGGTAGCTGATACGCCAGGTTCAGCATCCAGCCGATGATCACGCCATTGACCAGGATGGGCGGCAGCGGGGCCAGAAACGGTTTTCTGCGCAACAGATAGGTGAGCGCCGCCGCGACCAGCGAAGCCACCGTGCCAAAGCCGATGTCCATCACCGTGGTCGCACCCATGCTGACCCCCGCGATGTTGGCGATCAGACAGCCCACGGTTAGGCCCGGGATGGCTGCCGGGGTGAGCACCGGCAGGATGGTGAGCGCCTCGGAGAACCGAATCTGCGTCTGCCCATAGCTGAGCGGCGCGATCAGGATGGTGAGCACGGCGTAAATCGCGGCAATAATGGCCGCCTGGGTCAGGTACCGGGTGGAGATCTTCATGTGGATTCCTCGCTTTCAGATATATCATGAGGGGCGCGAATCGCGCCCCTCCAAAAATCAAGGGCGTGCCAAGCACGCCCGGTGATTCCATCACAACCTGGTTTTGTTTAGAGACAGGAGGGCCTCGAACTGTCTGTTATTCAGCTGTCTCTGTCACCGAAAACCCCGGGCCTTCCAGGGGATCCGCGGTTCCCTAAAACTCCGCGTTGCGGGTGGTCCTGGGGAAGGGCAGCACGTCGCGGATGTTGGCGACGCCTGTCAGGTACATGACCAGCCGCTCAAAGCCCATGCCAAACCCCGCGTGGGGCACGGAGCCATACTTCCTAAGCTCCAGATACCACCAGTAGTCCTCGGGGTTCATGCCCATTTCCCGAATGCGCGCGGTCAGCACGTCCAGGCGCTCCTCGCGCTGGCTGCCGCCGCACAGCTCGCCGATGCCCGGCACCAGCAGGTCGGCCGCCGCCACGGTCTTGCCGTCCTCGTTCATGCGCATGTAGAACGCCTTGATGTCTTTCGGGTAATCGGTCACGAACACCGGGCGGCCAAAGTGCTGCTCGGTGAGATAGCGCTCGTGCTCGGTCTGCAAATCGCAGCCCCAGCTCACCGGGTATTCAAAGCCCTGCCCGCTGTCCTGCAGGATCCTCACCGCGTCGGTGTAACTGACCCGGGCGAAGTCGGCGTCGCGCACCTTGGTCAGCCGCTCGATCAGCCCCTGATCCACGAACCCGTTGAGGAAGGCCATCTCCTCCGAGCACTCGGACAGCACCGCTTCGATCAGGTATTTCACCAGATCTTCCTGCAGGTCCATGTCCTCTTTCAGGGTGGCAAAAGCCATCTCGGGCTCCATCATCCAGAACTCGGCGGCGTGGCGCGCGGTGTAGCTGTTCTCGGCGCGGAAGGTGGGGCCGAAGGTGTAAACATCGCGGAACGCCAGCGCGAAGGTCTCTGCGTTCAGCTGGCCGGACACGGTCAGCGACACCGGCTTGCCGAAGAAGTCCTTGTCGTAATCCACGGCGCCGGCCTGGGTGCGCTCGGGCTTGTCGACGTTCAGCGTCGTCACCTGAAACATCTCGCCCGCGCCCTCACAGTCGCTGCCGGTGAGGATGGGCGTGTGCACATACAGGAATCCGTGGTCGTGCATGTACCGGTGAATCGCCTGGGCCGCCACCGAGCGCACGCGGAACGCGCACTGGAACAGGTTGGCCCGAGGGCGCAAATGCGCGATGGTGCGCAGGTACTCCAGCGTGTGGCGCTTCTTCTGAAGCGGATAATCCGACGGGCTCTCGCCCACGACGGTCAGCTGCTCGGCCTTCAGCTCAAAGGGCTGCTTCATGTCGGGCGTGGGGATCAGCGTCCCCGTGGCCTCGATGGCCGCGCCCACGCCGATGCGGCGCACCAGCTCCTTATAGCCCGCCAGCTTGTCTTCTTCCAGCACGATCTGCAGGTTTTTGAAGTAGGTGCCGTCGTTCAGTTCGATGAACGCGAACGCCTTCGAGTCGCGCAGCGTGCGCACCCAGCCGGAAACGGTCACGTTATTCATGGCCACGACCGGGATTTTTGAATAGAGCTGTTTGATTCGGTAGTCCATGACAACGCAACCTCCTTATGAAATCGCCAATTTCGAGTATTATACCCCATCGGATGGGTGGAAGTAAAGTAAAGATCCGGAGCGGGGATGCCGGGCAAACGGCGCCCGCCCGGCGCACTACTCATCATCCAAAACGCTGACATTTTCCCGCCCAAACAAATCATACACCTGATCCAGCACATCGCGCTGAGCGACAACTGGCTTCTTCGTCTCATCTTCCAGTGTGATCTGGGTCCGCATCGGGCGGCCGTAGGCCGCGCTGACGGCCTGCTCCAGCAGCTGCTTTTTGGCGTCATTGGTCAGCACGCCCAGGTACATGTTCCATTTCTTGGGCAGCGCCAGCCGCACCACGCCGCCCTCCTCACCCAGGCACTTCAGCGCCGCCATCGGATGATACAGCCCGGGGCTGTTCTTGCGGACGGCCTCCACGGCGGCGTCCCAGGAGGCGGACGACTGGGGGGCGGCGGATTCCACGGGCTTGGGCGGAGCGGCAACGGAAACCGGCGCGGGGACGGGCGGGACGACGCGCCCGCCGGCCTCCGCGGGCTTTGCCGCCTCCGCGGCGGGCGCGGTCACAGAAGAAACGGGTACGCCGTTTTTCAGCTTGTCCTCCAGCGCCGCCACGCGGGCCAGCAGCGCCTCGGCGCCCGCCTCGCGCTCCGGATGGCAGGCGCGCACCGCGCACAGCTCCAGCGCCGCCCTTGGGCGGCTGGCCCAGCGCATGCCGCCCTCGGCCTCCATGAACAGATCCATGAAGCGCATCAGCTGCTCGGTGGGCGTTTTCGCCGCCTGCCCGATGAAGCGTTCCGCGTCCTCGCCCGTCAGCTCCAGCAGATCCTGCAGATCCTCCGGGGCGATCTTGCCGAGCAGCAGCGCGCGCATGTGCGCGGCCACCTCCCGGGCAAACACCTGCGCGTCCCGGCCGGACTGCATCTGCTGGTCGATCAGCAGCAGCGCGGACTTCGCGTCTCCGGCGATCAGCGCGTCGGCAAACCGAAACAGGCTGGCGCGCCCGCTGGCGCCCAGCACGTCCAGCACCAGCGCCTCGGTCAGCGTGCCCTCTCCATAGGCCAGGCACATGTCGAGCAGGCTCTCTGCGTCGCGCATGCCGCCCTCGGCCGCGCGGGCAATCTCGGTCAGCGCCGCCGCTTCGGCGTCGCGGTTCAGCGCGGCCAGCTCCAGCCGCAGCTTGCCGATGATGTCCTGGGCCGGGATGCGCTTGAAGTCGTAGCGCTGGCAGCGGGACAGAATCGTGGCGGGCAGCTTTTGCGGCTCGGTGGTGGCCAGAATGAACACCGCGTGGGCGGGCGGCTCCTCCAGCGTCTTGAGCAGCGCGTTGAACGCGCCGGCGGAGAGCATATGCACCTCGTCCACGATGTACACTTTATAACGCCCGATCGTGGGCGGGTACTTGATTTTGTCGCGCAGCTCGCGGATCTCGTCCACGCCGTTGTTGGACGCGGCGTCGATCTCGATCACGTCCATGTTGTTTTCCAAGGCCAGCGCGCGGCAGACGTCGCACGCGCCGCAGGGGTCGCCGTTTTCGCGCGGCTGCTGGCAGTTGATGGCGCGCGCAAACACCTTGGCGGTGGAGGTCTTGCCCGTGCCCCGGCTGCCGCAGAACAGATATGCGTGGGCGACGCGGCCCGATTTGACCTGGTTCACCAGCGTGGTGACAATGGGCGCCTGCCCCACCACGCCTGAAAATCCGTCCGGGCGGAACGCCCTGTACAACGCTTGATAGCTCAAGAAATCACCTCAAATGTCATCCGTCACGGAGCGCGGAGCGCGCCCGCAAGCTGGAATGCGATGGAACTGCACCAGTTTCTTTAGGCCGGCGGAAAGCCGCGGCACAGGCGCGGCAGCGCCACGCCAGCCGGACGGAGGCGCTGTCCGGAAAAACGCGCAGTCCTGCGCAGGGTATACGCCTCTATCATATACGAAAACGAGAAATTAAAAAAGGGGTTTTACATCAAGCTAAACCAATTTTCGATTTCCTATGCTATAATGCGCGTAGATTGCCTGATATTCTGCCGTTATAAAGCAGAAGGGGGTTTTTCCATCTTGTCAAAGCGGATCGTCATGACTGGCGGCGGCACTGCGGGTCACGTTACGCCCAACATCGCGCTGATCGCGCCGCTCCAGCAGAGTGGCTGGGACGTGCACTACATCGGCACCGCAGACGGCATCGAGCGCTCGCTGATCGAGCCGCTGGATGGCGTGACTTATCACGCCGTCCGCTCGGGTAAGCTGCGCCGCTATCTTGACGTGAAGAATCTCACCGATCCGTTCCGCGTGGTGGCCGGGGCCTACCAGTCGGCCGCGCTGATCCGGAGGCTCAAGCCGGACATCGTGTTTGCCAAGGGCGGGTTCGTGTCGGTGCCGGTGGTGTATGGCGCGGCGCTGAACCGCGTGCCGGTGCTGCTGCACGAGTCCGACATGACGCCGGGCCTTGCGAACAAGCTGTCCATTCCGTTCGCGAAGAAACTGTTGTGCACCTTCCCCGAGGCCGCGAAGACGGCTGGCCCCAAGGGCGTGCATGTGGGCACCCCGCTGAGGGCCGAGCTGTTCACCGGCAACCGGGAGCGCGGGCTGAAGCGCTTCGGGTTCGACGGCAGCCGCCCGGTGCTGCTGGTGACGGGGGGCAGCAGCGGCGCCCAGTCCATCAACCTGGCGCTCAGAAACGCGCTGCCCGAGCTGCTGAAGATCTTTCACGTGCTGCACCTGTGCGGCGGCGGCAATCTGGACGACTCGCTCGACGGCGCGCGCAATTACTGCCAGCTGGAATACCTCACCGACGGCATGGAAGACGCCTATGCCTGCGCCGACATCGTGGTCTCCCGCGCGGGCAGCAACACCGTGTGCGAGCTGCTGGCGCTGAACAAGCCGTCGCTGCTGATTCCCTATCCGCTGACCGCCAGCCGGGGCGACCAGGTGGAAAACGCGAAGTCCACCGAGGCGCGCGGCCTGGCGCACGTGCTGATGCAGGAGGACATGACCACCGAGGCGCTTGTCAAGCGCATCCAGGAGCTCTACAAGAACCGGGGCGAGCTGATCGACGCCATGGAAAAAGAACAGGCCGCCGACGGCGTGAAGAACGTCATCCAGCAGATCAACGCGCACGTGAAGAAGAAAAAAGGCGGGTAGCGAGCCATGCACGCATCCCAGGCCGCACGGAAAAACTCCTATTTGCTGATCCTCGAAGGCACGCTGTTTTGGGCGGGCCTTGCGTTTTTGCAGGGCGATGTGGTCGTCAGCGCGTTTTTGGATGCCGCCACCGGCAGCGCCGCGCTGGTGGGACTGGCCGCCACCTGCATGGCCGTGATGCCCATGGTCGGCCAGCTGTTCATGGGCATGCTGATCCACAAGGTCAAGGTGCAGTCCCGGCTGATGGCGGTTCTGGGGTTCATCGACCGCCCGCTGCTGCTCTTGATGGTGCCGCTGCTGATGGCCGGACTGAACGGCCCGGGCGCGGCCGCCGCGCTGCTGATCCTGTATTCGCTGTTCTTCCTGATCGACGGGGCAATCTCGCTGCTCTGGATCGAGCTATGCACGCGCACGCTGCCCGAGCGCAAGCGCGGCCAGGTGATCTCGCTGCAGCAGACGTTCAGCGGATTGGTGGGCTTTGGCGCGGGGTTGCTCGTCAACCGCATCCTGGGCAGCGCCCTGTCGTTTGAGCACCAGTACGCCGTGATCTTCTCGCTCAGCGGGCTGATGCTGATTCTGGACGCCACCGTGCTGGCCCTGCTCAAGGACGTGCCCCACCCGAGCGCCCCCGAGCGCCCGGTGCTCGGGCTGCACCGCTACCTGAGAAATCTGGTGCCGCTGCTCACGGGCAACGCGCCCATCCGAAACGTGCTGGTCTGCCGGGCGCTGTATCTGCTGACGCTGATCTCCGCGCCCATCAATCTGGTGTTTGGGCGGGTGGTTGGGCATCTGTCCGCGCAACAGCTGGCGCTGCTGGTGTTCATGCCGGTGATCGGCCAGACCACGGCGGGGCTTTTGTGGAGCCAGGTCTGCAAGCGGCTGGGCTATCCCACCATGATGCTGATGGCCGAGGGGGCCGGCGTGCTGTGCGCGCTGATGAACCTGCTGTGCCTGGGCGTGGCCTCTTCGGGCGGCGATGTGATGCTGCCCCTGTCCATCACCATGGTGCTGATTGCCATCAACAAACCCGCCTACACCGGATTCACCCAGCAGGTGGTCATCATGGCGCCCGAGGAGCAGCGCCCCAGCTTCATCGTGCTCACCGGGCTGGTGCTCGCGCCGATGGCGTTTGGCACCACGCTGGCCGGTTTCGTGGCCGAGCGCTTCGGATATCTGCCCGTTTACCTCACCATGCTGCTTTCCGGACTTCTGGGGTTCACGCTGGTGTTTCGGCAGTTCTTCCGGCCCAACAGCGCATGCCCGGCCACGCCGTTTGAGGTGGAATCATGAGCTTGACGATTGAGCGGGGAACGCCGGCGGATGCGCAGGAAATGGAGCGTCTGTTCGACGAGCTGAACGACCGCCTGGCGCTGGGCGGGCCGGGCCCCGGCTGGCGAAAGGGCGTATACCCCACGCGCGAACACGCCGAGGCGGACGCTCGCGAGGGCACGCTGTACGTGGCCCGGCTGGACGGCCGGATCGTGGGCGCGGTGGCGCTCGGCGGCGAGCCGGAGCCGGCCGACGCGCCGTGGCCGACCGCCGTCCCGGACGGCGATGCGCTGGCCGTGCACCGGTTCGTGGTGCACCCAGACTACCATCGGCGCGGCATCGGCAGCGCGCTGCTGGATTTCGCGGACGCCCTGGCAAAAGAGCGCGGAAAACGGACGATCAGGCTGGACACCTACGAGCACAACGCGCCCGCCATCGGCATGTATGAAAAGCACGGCTATGCTTTTGTCGGCATGTACGACCTGGGGCTCGGACAGTATGGGCTTCACTGGTTCCGGCTGTACGAGAAGCCCGTGGGATAGACCCAAAATGGCGAGGACAA
>JAVBQA010000046.1:0-48128 GCA_031549325.1 Eubacteriales bacterium
TACAGTCTGCTCCCTTTGGCCACTCGGGAACCCATCCATATGCCCGATTGATCGCCGCCGCCCTTCGCCTGGCCTCAGAAAATCTGGAGCTGGCGATGGGACTCGAACCCGCAACCTGCTGATTACAAATCAGCTGCTCTGCCAATTGAGCTACGCCAGCACACTGGCCACTCTGGAGCCGTCAATCGAAGGGCTTTGTCCGTCCGGATCCGCACCGTGAAACCGGCTAGAATCTCGAACTGACAGGTGCTATTATATATCGAAAACCGTTCACAAGTCAATAGGCCAGCTCATTTCTTAACAATTATTCGCATCATTCCCGCAGCTTGTGAACGGCCAGCATCAGCGAGGTCTGGGCGGGCTGGTTCAGGTAGGTCTTCAGCAGCGATTGATACTTGGTTCCATCCAGTTCCCTCGCCCATTGCAGCGCCGCGTCGCGCTCGCTTTTGCCCTCATCGTGGCCGGGATAGGCGCACACCGTCAGCAGCGCGCCCTTGCGCATCAGCCCCAGGCAGGCGCTCAGGGCGGCCAGCGTGGTGCTTACATGGGTGGTCACACGCTTGTCACCGCCGGGCAGCCATCCGAGGTTAAACAGCGCCGCGTCGATGGGTTCTTTAATGTACTCCCCCATGCGCTCGTGTCCGGCCAGAATCAGCGTGGCACGGCCGTCCAACCCGGCTTCCTCGAGCCGCGCGCGCGTGCTGTCGATCGCCTGACGCTGCACGTCGAACCCTATCACGCGGCCACTGGCCCCGACCGCGCGGCACAAGAACTCGCAGTCGCCGCCGTTCCCCAGCGTTCCGTCCACGGCCGTCATGCCCGGCCGAAGCTTCTGCAACATCAGCGACTGCGCCCAGTGGCGTGCGCTCTGCAAATCAAAGCCCATTGCGGCTAGATCCTCACTCTTCTGCCGGTCTGCGCCGACTGCACCGCGCCAAACACCGTGCGCATGGCGTGGCACACGCTCTCTCCCGCAGCGCTCGCCTCGCGTCCGCCCTGGATGGCCTCCACGAACGCGCTGATGATCCCCGTGTCGAACTGGTTTTCATTGGTCTGCATCGCCTCTATGTCGCGCACGATGCGGCGGCGCTTGCCTTTCTGAATGTAGAGCGGTTTCTTCGGGTCTTCAAAGATGTGCAGCACGCCCTCGGCGCCATAGATCCTCGTGGCGTTCTCCTCCTGCCCGTAGTTGGTCCAGCTGGCGCTGACGGTGCCGATGGCGCCCCCCGCCGTGCGCAGGATCATGGCGGCGTTGTCGTCCACCGAGATGAGCGTGCCGTCCGAGTGCTTCTTGTCCAGCGTGCCCAGCATGGCGCACACCTCAACAAAGCGCTCGCCCAGCAGGTAATGCAGCAAGTCGACCTTGTGGATCCCCAGATCAAACACCGCGCCGAACGCGGCCTGATTCTTGTCGTAAAACCAAGTGTTGCTGTTCTTTGTCCAGATCTCCGGGCCCTCGTGACCGAAGCTGGACTGAAAGCGCAGCACGCGCCCGATCTGGCCGCTCTCGATGATCGCGCGCGCCTTGATATGGGTCTTGCTGAAGCGCTGATTTTGCCCGATGAACAGCAGCCTGCCCGCCTTTTGACCCGCGCTCACCATGCGCTCGCAGTCCGGAAGGCTGGTGGCCATGGGTTTTTCGCACAGCACATGCAGCCCGCGCTCCAGCGCGAACACGCTGATCTCGGCATGGGTGGCGTTTGGCGAGCACACGGACACGGCGTCCAGCTCTCCCTGCTCGATCAGTTGCTTCCAATCTGAATAAACCCTGCCGCCATACTGCGCCGCCATCTCTTCCGCGCGTCCGGGCGCCGCGTCATACCAGGCGCAGAGCTGGACATCCCTGCGCGCGGCGTACTCCGGTGCGTGTCGGTGCTTGGTAATCATGCCACAGCCGATGATGCCTACCTTCAACATGCACAGCGCTCCCTTCGTGGTCGAGTGTAATGGTTTTCACCTCTTGATTATAGGTATATCCGCACAGCCTGTCAATCGCGGAACGCCGCCATTTTAGTTGTCTTGCACGATTTCAAACGATTTCGAAGCATGTACTTTCATGTAACGCAATGTAACAAAACATTCATGGCCTCCGGCTTGTTTTTGGAAGATGCGCGGGCTATAATGAACGCAAAGAAAGCGGCGGGAGGCGGCCATGAGCATCACGATTCAGGAGGTGGCCCGGCGCGCCGGCGTGTCCACGGCCACGGTGTCGCGCGTGCTGAACCAGAGCGACAAGGTGTTGCCCGAGACGCGCGAACGGGTGCTCTCCGTGGTCAACCAGCTGCGCTACACGCCCAACACCAACAGCCGCAGCCTGCGCACCCGCGAGTCCCGCATCATCCTGGTGATCCTGCCCAACCTGAGCAACCCTTTCTACAGCGAGATCCTGGCGGGCATGGACGCCTGCACCCGCGACAGCGGCTATCGGCTGCTGGTGACGGCCCACGGCGCTTCCGCCGGTCGCGAGCGCGAGCTACTTGGCCTGCTGCATCAACGCCAGGCCGACGGCGTGGTGCTGATGAGCCCCACCCTGCCCGCCGCCGAGCTTTCCGCCATCAACGCGCAGTTCCCGGTGGTGCAGTGCTGTGAATATATAGAAGATATCGGCGTCTCCTATGTATCGGTGGACAATTACACCGCGTTTTACGAGGCCACCGCCTATCTGATTCGCGCCGGGCACCGGCAAATTGCCATGAGCAGCTCGGCCAACAATTACCCCTCCACCCGCCTGCGCGAGCAAGGCTTCAAGAAGGCGCACGCCGACGCGGGCCTGCCGCTGGATCCACAGCGGATCCGCCAAGGCAGCTACAGCTTTGAGAGCGGCTACGAGAATATGCAGGTGTTTCTGAAACACAAACAGCGCCCGAGCGCCGTCATGGGCATCTCGGACGTGGTGGCCGCCGGCTGCATCAGCGCCATCATGAACGCGGGCCTCTCTGTTCCGGGCGACCTCTCCGTGATGGGCTTTGACAATCTGGACATGGCCAAGATGATCCAACCCACCCTCTCCACCGTGATGCAGCCCCGACGGAGGCTGGGCCGCGCCGCCGTCGAGCTGGTGCTGGAGCGCCTGCAGGGCTGTCAGGAGGCGCGGGAACTGCTGCTCCCCCACGAGCTGATCATTCGACACTCCACGAGGTAGCTGATGCGACACAAAAGATGGCTTGCACTGGTGCTTTTGATTCTGTGCGCCACGCAGGCGCTGCCCGCGCGCGCCGCCGATCTGACGCCCCGGCGCGGCCAAAAGAGCGAGGCCGTGGACGACCTGCAGCGCCAGCTGACGAGCTATGGGTTTTACTTTGTCCCTCAGGAGGAGCGCTACAGCACGCAAACCGCGCTGGCCGTGCAGCGCTACCAACAGCACTTGATCGAGCTGCGCGAGCTGGACGAGTTCGCGCGGTTGCTGTTCCCCGATCCCATCAAGGCGGACGGCCGCATCACCCGGGCGCAGCACGACTATCTGTTTTCCGGGGTGTTTGTTCCATACCTCGATCCCGGCCCCGCCGACCCGAGCGAAAGCGTGCGGCGCGTGCAGATCCGGCTGGATGCGCTCGGGTATTTCGAGGGCAAGATCAACGGTCTGATGCGCATCCACACCGTGTGGGCGCTGACCGCGTTCCAGCGGGCGAACGGCTTGCCCGAGACCGGCCAGCCCGACAAAGACACGCTGACGCGGCTGTTCGGAAGCCACGCCCTCCCGTGCGACGCGCCCACGCGCCCCTATCAGCTGTTCATCGACCGCTTCAAGCAGCGGGCCTATGTGTATGCCTGGACGGGTGATGGCTACGCCCTGGACCGGGAGATGGTGTGCTCCACCGGGCTGCCCAACACGCCCACGCCGGACGGCGTATTCAGCGCGGAAGGCGCGGTGTCGCGCTGGTGCTACTTCCCGGTGTACGGCTGCTGGGCGCAGTACGCCTACCGGATCGAAGGCGCGGTGCTGTTTCACTCGGTGCTGTATGAGCACGCGAACGAGGAGACGCTGCGCCAGAGCTCGCTCAAAACCCTGGGGCGAAAGTCGTCCCATGGCTGCGTGCGGCTGACGGTGGAAGACTCGCGATGGATTTATGACCATTGCCCAACGGGGACGACGGTGATTGTTTATTGAAATGCATGCGAACGCAATCTGCCCCGTGGGTCGGCGCGCCAACCCACGGGGCAGATTGCGTTCGTTTACCATTTGACTATTGGCCTGTCGCCGCCTGTTTCAGCTTCTCCACATGATCCAGCTTTTCCCACGGCAGATCCAGTTCGTTCCGTCCGAAGTGCCCGTAGCTGGCGGTCTGGGCGTAGATCGGCCGGCGCAGATTCAGCCGCTCGATGATGGCCGCCGGCCGCAGGTCAAACACCTGATCCACAATGTTCGCCAGCACGTCGTCCGGCAGCGCGCCAGTGCCCCGGGTGTCCACCGTCAGCGACACCGGGTGCGCCACGCCGATGGCGTAGGCAACGCCGATCTCGCACTCCCTGGCCAGCCCGGCCGCCACCAGGTTCTTGGCCGCGTGGCGCAGCGCGTAGGCCGCCGAGCGGTCCACCTTGGTCGGATCTTTGCCTGAAAATGCGCCGCCGCCGTGGCGGGCGTAGCCGCCGTAGGTGTCCACGATGATCTTGCGCCCGGTGAGTCCCGAGTCGCCCTGCGGGCCGCCAATCACAAACCGCCCGGTGGGGTTCACGAAAAACTTGGTGTCCGCGTCCAGCAGCGCGGCTGGAATCACCGCCTTGATGACCTGCTCGATCATGTCGCGCTCGATCTCGTCGTGGGCGGTCTCCGGCGCGTGCTGGGTGGACAGCACGACGGCCTCCACGCGCACCGGCACGCCGTTCTCGTATTCCACGCTCACCTGCGCCTTGCCGTCCGGCCTGAGGTACGGAATCTGGCCGCTCTTGCGCACTTCCGACAGCCGCCTGGTCAGCCGGTGCGCCAGCGCGATGGGCATGGGCATGAACTCGTCCGTCTGATCGCAGGCGTAGCCAAACATCATGCCCTGGTCGCCGGCGCCAATGTCAAAGCGGTTCTGCGCCCGCCCCTCCAGCGCGTCGTTCACGCCCATGGCGATGTCGGCGGACTGCTCGTCCACCGTCACCATCACCGCACAGGAATTGCCGTCGAACCCGTATTTCGCGCGGTCATAGCCGATTTCGATCACCTTCTGGCGCGCGATGTCGGCAATCGAAATGTAGGAGTCCGTGGTGATCCCCCCCATCACCAGCACCAGCCCGGTGGTGGTGGCGCACTCGCAGGCCACGCGCGCCATGGGGTCCTTTTCGAGGATCGCGTCCAGCACGGCGTCCGAAATCTGGTCGCAGATTTTGTCCGGGTGCCCTTCCGTCACCGATTCCGAGGTAAACAGTTTTCTCATGGGTAGCTCTCTCTCCTTCTGGATTCTCGCGCAAAAAAAGCTCATCAAAAGATGAGCTTGCATGGGTCTAACATGCGCCTCATCTTCCAGCGGATGCCCGCTGCGGGATTTGGCACCGCGTCGCTTGCGCGCCGGTTGCCGGGTGTCATCGGGCCCGTCCCTCGACCACTCTGGATAAGGCATATCCAATTGCAACTCACATTATAATGCCTGACAGCGGTGCTGTCAAGGAACAGGCGGTTAAGTATCCCGCCCCGCCATGAATGTAAAAATGTAACAGATATGCGGGTTGCACTTGCCGTCGGGGCCGGGATGCCGTATAATGTAGGCAAATTGCGATTTTATCGCTTGCGCGTGAAAACATGCACGGAGGTACAATTACATGTCAAAAAAGCTGCTTGCCCTGGTGCTGGCGCTGCTGCTTCTGCTCTGCCTGCCCCTGCCCGCGCTGGCCACTGAACCCGCCCCCGACCCGGGCGATGCCGCCATCGACGAATGGCTTTACCCAAACGATGAGGACGCCGCCGAGGAAGACGACCAGCTGACCGACGAGGAAGCGCAGCTGGCCGAGGTTGGCAAGGACGGCGTTGAGCCCTCCGACGGTCTCGAGACCGAAGATGAGGACGACCTGCTGGGCGCGATGGAGGTTTACTCCTGGTTCGCGCTGGAGCCGCTGGATGTCGACGAATCCCTGCCCTCACCCGATGGCACCATGTGGCGCGTGCTGGACGACCGATTCAACACCAAGGAGCTGCTGCTGGACATGCTGCACTTCTACTTCTCAGAGGAGATCGTGAATGAGCTGTGGAACTCCAGCACCAACCCATACACCGAGATCAACGGCTACCTGTACACCACCGGTGAGGGGCGCGAAATGGACGAACGCATCGGCGAGACCGAGGTGAGCGTGCTGAGCAAGACCGATAGCAAGGTGGAGCTGAACGTGCTGGTGCACTATCTGGAGCCGGACGAGTACGGCACGACGGACGAGAGCTTCCACTACACCCGCGAGCTGAAGAACGACGAGTGGCAGTATTCGGAATTCCCCTTCTTCTGGTAAACCGTCAACACAAGGCGCGCGGGACCGCGCGCCTTTGATTATGGAGGTGCGATCCAGTGAATCCAGTGCAACAGGCCATCCTCGAGCGGCGCTCCATCCGGGGCTACGCGCCATCCCCGCTAACGACCGAACAGATTGACGCGCTGGTGGCGGCCGCGCTGGCTTCCCCCAGCGCCACCAACAGCCAGCCTTGGCACTTCTCCGTCGTGCAGGACCAGGCGCTGCTGCAGCGGACGCACGACGCCGCCGCGGCGCAGGTGAAAAAGCTGTCGTTGCCCATTGAGCGCTTCATGTCCGACGACTTTCAGGTGTTCTACAACGCGCCGCTGGTGATCTTTCTGTCGGCGGCCACAAACAGCGGGCTGCACTATGCCGACATCGACTGCGGCATCGCGGTGGAGAACATCGCGCTGGCCGCTCAGGGCATGGGCTTGGGCAGCGTGATTCTGGGGTTGCCGCGCTTTGCGTTCGAAGGCGACGAAGCCGACGAACTGCGCAAGGCGCTGAAGTTCCCGGAGGGCTACGACTTCAGGATCTGCATCTCCATTGGCACACCCGCCACCACCAAGCCAGAACACCCCATCGGCGAGGGCAAGGTCAGCATCATTTGATCCGATGACAAGACAAAACCCCTGAGAACCATCTCAGGGGTTTTGTTGTCAAAAGACGCAGTATTTTGGCAGCCTGATCGGTTGCCCTAAATGGCGTCCGCATGGGAAGACCCCGATCTATTCCTTCGGCAACGGCGCCTTCTTGAACGCGCCGATGAAATCCACGATGTAATCCGCCGTGGCCTGCAGCATCTCGACGCCCCACTGCTCGGCAGCCTCCCTGGGGTGATCCGGGCCAATCCATCCGTTTTGGGTGAACGCGTGCACCGGGCGGCTGACCGGGATCTCCACGCCCTTGTAGCGCACAGCCTTGAAGCCGGCGGTGGGCAGCTCGTCCGTCAGGTCGTTGATGAGGTTCATCTCCTCGATCTTGCTCATGTCCACCAGCGCCTTGTCCACCGCCAACATGGCCGCGGTTTCCTCTGCGCCGCCGTGGCCGCCCTTCCAGGCCGGGTTGATGTCCCACACCATCAGCCACCAGTTGAGCTGTGCGCACAGCGCGCCCTTCGCGAACATGTCCAGCCCCACGCGGTCCAGCGCCGAGATGTTGCCTCCGTGGCCGTTCAAAAACAGGAATTTGCGCGCCCCGTGGCTATACAGCCCTTCGCAGATCTTCAGCAACACCTGATACAGCACATCCGCGCCCAGGGTCACCGTACCCGGATAGGCGGCCAGCGAGTCGCACGCGCCATACGGCATGGTGGGCGCGATCAGGACATCGGATTTCTGCTCAATCAGCTCCAGGATCCGGTCCGGGATCAGCGTGTCCACGCCCAGCACGTTGTGGGTTCCGTGGTTTTCGATGCTGCCGATCGCCAGGATCACCGTGTCATCATTCATGAAATACTCCGCCACCTGGCGGCAGCTCATTTTCGCCAAACGCATTGAATTGCCCTCCATCAAACCAGGGCGGGGGCAAGCCCCCGCCCTGTGCCCATTGGTTCTAAGAAACGCTTAGTTTGAGGAGACCTGATACAGCCTGTGATAGCCGTTCGGATCGACCGTGAAGCCCTGCACATTCTTGTTCATGCCCACGTTCAGCACGGTGTAAAACAGCGTGGCGTTGGGGCTCATCGGGCCCAGCAGCTCTTCCAGCTTGTCATAGGCCTCCTGGCGCTTGGCGGGATCGGCCGTGGAACGGCCTTCCTCGACCAGCTTGTCCACTTCTGGATCGTTGATGAACGCGCGGTTGCCCGGGGCGCCCTGCTGGGTGCTGTGGCACAGCGAGTAGTAGTTGTAGTCGGCGTCAGAGGTGGAACAGGTCCAGCCAAAGTAGGCCAAGTCGTGCTCGCCCGCGCTGGTCTGCTCGATGTAGGTGCCGAACTCCATGACGGAAATCTCGACGTCGATGCCGATCTGCTTGAGCTGGCTCTGGATGATCTGGCACGCCTCGACGCGCTCCTGGTTCTCATTGACCCACAGGTTGCACTTGAAGCCGTCGGCATAGCCAGCCTCCGCCATCAGCGCCTTGGCCTTTTCCAGGTCGTACGGATACGCCATGGACTTCTCGGAGTGGCCGAACGCGGACGGGGGGATCAGCGAATTGGCGACCTCGCCCATGCCGTAGCGCACGGCCATCAGGATGTCCTCGGAGTTGATGGCGTAGCGGATGGCCTGGCGCACCTTCTCGTTGTCGAAGGGGGCCTTCTTCATGTTCATGCTGACGTACCACACGCTGTTCGGCGGCGCGGTCATCAGGGTGAGGTTGGAATCTTCCTCAACGCGCTTCACGTCGTTGCTGGGAATGTCGTAGGCGATGTCGGCCTCGCCGGTCTCCAGCGCGATGGTGCGCTGCGCGGCCTCGGGCACAACCTTCATCTGCAGGAACTTGGTCTTGGGCGCGCCGCGGAAATAGTCCGGGTTGGCCTCGAGCTTCACATAGTCGCCCTGCTTCCACTCCACAAACTTATAGGCGCCGGTGCCGATCGGGTTCAGGAAGAAATTCTCCGGGTCTTTCTCGACCAGCGCCTTGGGCACGATGCCCGAGAACGGCACGGCCAGATTGGCCAGGATGGGCGCGTAGGGCGCCTTGGTGACGATGGTGATGTTATAGGGATCATCCACCACGACTTCCTTGATGAAGTCCACGATGTAGGCGACGGCCGGGCTGGCGATGGCGCGATCCAGCGAGAACTTCACGTCCTCGGCGGTCATGTCGGAGCCATCATGGAACTTGACGCCCTCGCGGATCTTGAACTTCCAGGTCACATCGTCCACCTGCTGCCAGCTCTCGGCCAGGCTGCCAATCGGGCTTCCGTCCTCGCCCACCAGCATCAGCGTGTCGAAAATGTTGCAAGTGACCTCCACGGCCGGGGTCTCCTTGCCCTTGTGCGGGTCCATCGAGGTGACGTCCGCGCCCTGCACCCAGATCAGCGAGTCCTTCTCGGCGAAGGCCACGCTGACGCTTGTGAACACGAGACAAAGCGCGAGCATCAGTACCAGGATCTTCTTCATGGGTCTACCTCCTCAAATCAGTGATGCTATGTCAAAGCCGGATCTCCGGCGCAGACAACGGATGATTGCGGGCAAACGCGGCGCGCCCTGCCGCACGCGCGCGGCATTGGGGACGATGGGCGAGCCGCCCGCTGCGCTATTTTTGAGCCAATACGCAGGCCACCATGTGGCCGGGTTCGACCTCGGTCAGCGGAATGTCCTTGCCGCTGCAGTCCGGGCAGGCGTGCACGCAGCGCGACGCAAACCGGCAACCGGGCTTGGGCTCGATGGGAGAGCTCAGCTCGCCCTTCAGGATGATGCGGTCCATGGCCAGGTCCGGGTCGGGCGCGGGGATGGCCGACAGCAGCGCCTGGGTGTAGGGATGCACCGGGTTCGCAAACAGCCGCTTTGACGGGCACATCTCCACCACATTGCCCAGGTACATCACCATGATGTCGGTGGACAGATGGCGCACCACGGACAGGTTGTGGGTGATGAACATGTAGGTCAGCCCCAGGCTCTGCTGGATGTCCTGCATCAGGTTCAGGATCTGCGCCTGAATGGACACGTCCAGCGCCGAAACCGGTTCGTCGCAAACGATGAACTTCGGCTCCAGCGACAGCGCGCGGGCGATGCCGATGCGCTGGCGGCGGCCGCCGTCCAACTCGTGGGGATAGCTGTTGGTGAGGCGCTTCGCGAGGCCCACCATGTCCATCAGTTCCTGCACGCGCTCGAACAGCTTCGGGTCGTTGGGCTTGTATTTGCCCTGCACGACCAGCGGGCTGGCAATCGACTGGCTGACCGTCATGCGCGGATTCAGCGACGCGAACGGGTCTTGGAAGATGATCTGCATTTCCTTTTTCATGTCCTTCATGCGGCGCTTGTCGAAGGCCAGGATGTCCTGCCCCTCGAAACACACGCTGCCGGACGTTGGCTCGTGCAGCCGCAGCACGGCGCGCCCAAGCGTGCTTTTCCCACAGCCCGACTCGCCAACCACGCCCAATGTCTTTCCTTTGTCAAGGGAGAACGACACATCGTCCACCGCGTGCAGCATGCCGCGCGGGGTTTTGAAGTATTTTTTGAGGTTCCTGACCTCGAGGATTGGCTTTTGCTGCTGCATAGGTTAGGCCTCCTTCCCGGCGCGGACGCAGCGCACCATGTGGCCGCCACCCACGTCGCGCAGCGCAGGAATCTGCTTGCGGCACTCGTCGGTCGCGTATTTGCAGCGCGGGTTGAACTTGCAGCCCGCGGGCAGGCTGGCCGGATCGGGCATCAGGCCCTCGATGGGCGTGAGCCGGTCCACGTCGTCCACGATGTTGGGGATCGATCCGAACAGCCCCTCGGTGTAAGGGTGCTGGAAGTGGTGGTAAATCACGCGGATGTCGCCGTACTCGACGATCTCGCCCGCGTAGATGATGGCTACATGGTCGCAGTTTTGCGCCACCACGCCCAGATCGTGGGTGATCAGCAGCATGGAGGTGTTCATCTGCTTGCGCAGATTGCGCATCAGCTCCAGCACCTGCGCCTGGATGGTCACGTCCAGCGCGGTTGTGGGCTCGTCCGCGATCAGCAGGTTCGGGTTGCACGCCAGCGCAATGGCAATGACCACGCGCTGCTTCATGCCGCCCGAGAACTGGTGCGGATATTCGCCCGCGCGGCCCCGGTCGATGCCCACCATCTCGAGCATCTGCTCGGCTTTCTCCATGCACTCGGCCTGGCCCAGCTTTTCGTGGATCTGCACCACTTCGGCGATCTGCTCGCCCACCGTCATCACCGGGTCGAGCGCCGTCATCGGATCCTGAAAGATCATGGAAATCTCGGCGCCGCGCACCTTTTGCATCTCAGACAGCGGCAGCTTCAGCAGGTCGCGCCCGCCGTAGTTCACCTCGCCGGACGCGATGCGCCCCGGCGGGGTCTGAATCAGCCGCATGATGGATTTCGCGAGCGTGGTCTTGCCCGCGCCGGTTTCCCCCACCAGCCCCAGCGTCATGCCCTGCTCAAGGCTTAAGCTCACGCCGTTCAGCGCCTCGACGACGCTGTCGTCGGTCTCATATCGGACCACGAGGTCTTTGATCTCAAGCAGTTTACTCATGTTCATTAACCTCGCTTTCTTATGTCTTCAGTTTCGGATCCAGCGCGTCGCGCAGCCCGTCGCCCACGATGTTCAGCGACAGGATGGTGAGCAGGATCATCATGCCCGGGATCACGGTGATGTGCCAGGCGTCGCGCATGTAGGTGCGGGCGTTGGACAGCATCGCGCCCCACTCGGGCAGCGGCGGCTGAATCCCGAGTCCCAGGAAGGACAGGCCGGCGATGGACAGGATCGCGCCCGCCACCCCCAGCGTGGCCTGCACGATGATGGGCGCCATGGCGTTCGGGATGATCTGACCGAAGATGATCTGCCGGTCGGATGCGCCGATGGCCACGGCGGCCTCGACGAACTCCTGCCCGCGCACGGTCATCACCGCGGCGCGCACCACGCGCGCGAAGGTGGGCATGTAGGAAATGCCGATGGCGATCAGCACGTTGACCAGCCCCGGCCCCAGCGCCGCCACGATGGCGATGGCCAGCAGGATCGACGGCATGGCCATCAGCACATCCATCACGCGCATGATGACATTGTCCGCCTTGCCGCCGTAAAAGCCCGCCAGCGCGCCGAACGTGCCGCCGATCACGACCGACACCGCGATCGAGAAGATGCCCATGAACAGCGAGTACCGGGTGCCCCACAGAATGCGCATGAACACGTCGCGGCCGAACTCATCCTGCCCGAAAATATGCTCACCGCTCGGCGGCTTCAGCTTGTGCACCAGATCCTGATTGATGACGTGCTCGTCGTAAAACTTGTTGTGCGTGACCAGATCGATCACCACGGTGCTGATGGAAATCAGCGCCAGCAGGATCATGAAGCCCAGAAACACCATGACCAGCCGGTTTTTTCGAAAGCGCCGCCAAGCGTCCTCCCACAGCGAGCGCCCGCTGCCGGACCCCGGCGTCTGCGCGTTTGTCTTGCCCATGTCTTTCACTCCTTGCCCTATCATCGGTGCGCTAGGCGGCCGCCGTCTTCTTGAGCCGGCGCGCGCCCGAGGCGTTGTACTGCGATTTGATGCGCGGGTCGACGTACGCGTAAAGAATGTCCACCAGCAGGTTCACCACCGAGTACACCACCGCCAGGAAGAACACCGAGCCCAGCACCAGCGGCATGTCCTTGGACTTGATGGAGTCCACCATGAACCGCCCAAGGCCCGGCCAGGAGAAGATCGTCTCGGTCAGCGCCGCGCCGCCCAGCAGGTTGCCGAACTGCAGGCCAACAACCGTGATGATGGGCACCAGCGCGTTTTTCAGCATGTGGCGCGTGACCACCTTAGACTCCTTCAGGCCCTTGGCGCGCACGGTGTCGATGTAATCCTTGCGGATGACTTCCAGCATCGAGGAGCGCGTCATGCGCAGGATGGTCGCCGCGCTGCTGGTGCCCAGCGTGATTGCGGGCAGGATCAGGCTGCGAACCAGCGGCACGAAGCCCTCGCCCATGCCGGAGGACGGCAGCCACTTCAGATTCAGGGAGAACAATATGACCAGCAGCAATCCCATCCAGAAAATGGGCATGGCCACGCCCACCAAACCCAGCGTGGTGACCACGTTGTCTATCCAGGTGTACTGCTTCCTGGCGGAGATGATCCCGATGGGCACGCCGATCAGCACCGCCACCAGCATGGCCGCCACGGCCAGCGCCATGGTGTTCGGGAAGCGTGAGAGCACCTGCTGCGCCACGTCCAGGTTGTTTTTGTAGCTCTTGCCCCAATCGCCGCGCAGCACGCCGCCCATATAGCGCACATACCGCACGATGACCGGGTCATCCAGCCCCATTTCATCATGAAGCGCCTGGATGCTCTCCTGTGTGGCCTGCTCGCCCAGGATCATCTTGGCCGGGTCACCCGGCGTCAGCGCCAGGATGAAGAACACCACGAACGTGACCCCAATCAGCACCGGGATCATCATCAGCAGCCGTTTCAACACGAATCTGTACATTGCGTAGTCCCCCTAACGTTGGAAATCAGAAATCGCGGCAGCCATCCGCCGCATGTCTTCCGGGCCGTACCGCTGGTCGATCGGCAGCGACAGGATATGATCATATACCCACTTCGCGCCGGGATAGTTGCCAATGGAATCCTCGATGAACGGCGGCACCGGCCAATACACCGTGGACAGGATGTTCCGCTCCCTCAAGTGCGCCATCAGCGCCTCACGCGCATCGCTGTAGAGCGGAAAATGCGTCGGGCACACGCCGTCCGCAATCTCATGGAACACGGGCCTGGCGTGCTCCGCCTGCGGAAACGCCGCCAGCAGCGCCTTAAAATTGGCGGCGCGCCTGTCGATCATGTCCTTAAATGGATAGCGCTTCACAACCTCTATGGAGCGCTCGTCGCTCTCTTGCGCGCCGTAGACCTCCCTGAGCAGCAGCTCGGCTTCCCAAAAGGTCTCTGCCGCCGCGTGAAAACTCCGGTCGTCCCCGGCCGCTCCGATGTCGTCGAAGAACCGATAGCGCCGCCGCAAGTGCTCCTCGTGAATGGGCTCAGGGTCCACCGAAAACCGTCCGCCGCGCTTGATGGCGATGCCGCCACAAGCCACAGGCAGCACCTTGCGCATGCTGCCCGCCACATAATCCGCTTCCTCCGGAATGCCTCCCCGGGTAAATAGCGAATGGGTGGCGTCGAACACAATGCCGATGCCCCGCGCCTTGCACTGTTGCGCGAACGCCGCATCGAACTGCGGGAATCCGAAGTATCCGCACAGCAGCGCCAGGCTGATCTCACCCAGCGCGCCCTCGTCATACAGCGGATTGAGGGCCTGATCCACGCCGTAGTACCGCACGCGATAGCCCAGTTTGTAGAAGCAACCGCTGACTGTCTCGCAGGTGTACGCGGGCAGATAGGCCACGCGCTTTTTATCGCTTTGCATAAAGTCCATGATGCTCAGCATGATGCCGCACCGCCCGGACATCATATGCACAAGGTCGTCCCCCGGCTTCAAAAGTGAAGCGAGAAAAGCGTTCTCCGTCTGGGGCAACGCCTCGGGCGCGAAGCTGCCGCCGATCCGTTTGGAAGTCGCATTCATCGGTCAGCCGCCTCTCTTCTTCGCATAAATATACAAACGTCCGCAAATCCGGCGCTTTTCCGTCATTTGCGTGACATGCATGTATATTAGCACATCACTTCATGAAACGCAATACGATTTGCCATAAAAAAGCCAGCGAAAGCAAAGTTTCACTTTCGCCGGTTTGATGAGTAATTATACCTTTTCGCAAGTTTAGAAGCCCGCGATCAGCTCCGACGTCAGCCTGCGGATCAGCTCCAACCCCAGCGCCACGCTGTGCTCGTAATCAGCCAGCGTCGCGTAGCCGTAGTGGGTGTGGATGTAGCGCACCGGAATGCCGATCACGATCGTCGGCACACCCTGGCCGGACAGGTGAATCGGCGCGCCGTTTGTGCGCCCGCCTGAGCGCACCGCGCGCTGGATTGGGATGCCCATGGTCTCGGCGGTCTCGATGGCCAATTTGATGAATCGCGGGTTGGTGATCATGCCCTGGTCGATGTGGCGCAGCATGGGGCCGCGGCGAAGCGCCGTCTGGGCGGCCCAGTCCTCGGCAAAGTTGTCGTCGGCCGGGCAGCCCTCAAAGCAGATCGCCACGGCGGGCTTCACGGTGCTGGCGGTCACCGTGGCGCCGCGCATGCCCATTTCCTCCTGAGCGGCCAGCGCGCCAACCGGAATCACGTTCAGCTTTTCCTTGGCCAGCCGGTGCATGGCGTCGATCACGCAGGCGCAACCCACGCGGCAGTCGAACGCCTTGCCCATCATCACACCGCTGTCCTTGTTCAGCACAAACCGCGTGTCGGGCGCGACAGGCGCGCCCACCTCGATGCCGAAGTGCTCGCGCACCTCCTGCGCGCTGCAGGCGCCCACGTCCACGCTCATCATCGAGATGTCGAGCGGCGCCTTGCGCTGCTCCTCGCTCATGAAGTGCGGGGGCTTGGTGGCAATGAGGCCGGTGTGCAGCTGACCGTCTTTCGCCTGCACCAGCACGGTGTGCGCCGGGATCGTGTAGTTCACCCAGCCGCCCAGCGGCACGATGGCGAGCAGGCCGTTGGGCTTGATCGCCTGCACCATGAACCCCACCTCGTCGGTGTGGGCGTCCAGCATGACGACAGGCTTGTCCTCCCCCGCGTCTTGCGGGCGGCGAATGTACAGGTTGCGCAGGCTGTCCTCGGTCAACAGCGCATCTTCCGGCGCGTGCTTGCGCGCGACGGCCACCACGTCATCCTCGAACCCGGACGGGCCAAATGCGTTTGAAATCTGCCCCAGCAGCTTGATCTTGTCCACGGTCGTTGCCTCCTTGTGCTCTGCCATTTTGCCTATTTCCCGCCCAGGAACCAGGTCAGCGTCTTTCTGCCCATCAGCCGGTTCACGTCCATGTTGCCCGGAAACCCGGGGATCTTGCCCATGCTGGTGTATTGGTGAATGTCGCAGGCGTAGCTGGGCGTGGATTCGATCTGGCCGCTGTTTTTCCCGTAGTGCGGGATCCAGATGAAATCCACCAGCGACGTGTCCAGCTTAAACTTGCTGTAGAGGTGATGCGCGATGTAGTACCCGGTGCGCTTGGCGCCCAGGCCCTGCAATGTCTTCATGTAAGTCTCGATCAGCTTCTTGTTCAGGCGCGATTCCTCCACGTCATACACGTAGAACAGCGGCTTGTAGGGGCTCGCGACCTCCCAGGTCATGCGCGCCTCGGCCTTTGCCATCTCTTCATCGGAGCACTTGCCGTAGAAATACACGCCGAATGGTATGTCGTATTCTTTGCATTTCTGCGCGAAATACGCAAACCGGTCGTCCTTCCCCACGCCAATCGGCTCGGTCTCGGTGCGCGTAACGCCGCAGCGGATGATGATGAGGTGCACATTCTCGGACACCTTTTTCCAGTCGATGTTGGCGCTGTAATTGTGCTGCGAGATGTCGATGATCACGGCGGGGCCGTCGTTCACGACCACCTTGCAGCTGGCGGTCTTGCCGTTTGCGCTCTTGGCGGTGATGGTGGCGCGGCCGCGCTTGACGCCGGTGATCGTGCCGGACTTGTCCACGCTGGCCACCTTGCTGTTGGAGCTGCTCCAGCGGATCGCCTGATTCGCCTCCTCGGGCAGCACGCTGCCCTTCAGCGTCACCGTCTGGTCAAGAACCAGCGCCAGCACGCTGTCCTCAAGCTCCACGGAGGCAGGCAGCGGACCCTTCAGCGTCAGCAGACAGGTCTTCTTCTTGCCGCTTCGCGTCTTGGCCGTGATCACGACCTCGCCCGCCTTCAGCGCTTTGACTTTACCGTTTTCGTCCACCGTTGCCAGCGCGGTGTCCGAGCTTTGCCAGGCAATCACGTCGCTGACGGCCGTTCCCGGGGCGATGCTGACGCTCAGCTTCAGGGTGTTCCCGGCGCGCAGCTCGGCCTTGCTCTTGGACAATTTCATCGACCGCACGGTGGAATAACTTTGGTAGCTCTTCACCAGCCGGTCAAACTTGGCGTCGATGGCGGCGCCCTTGTCGGCTTTTAAGATGGCCTTGCTGGGCAGCGACCCGATCTTCTTGTAGCCGGCCTCGTAAGCGCGGTTTCGCTGGGCATACACGGCGCTGGTGACTGCTTCGCCGCCCAGAAAGCGGCTGGTCTTGCCGTTTTGTTTTTCAATTCTCGCGTCGAAGACTGCGCGCAGCCCGCCCGTTTCGGCGGCGACCAGCCCGAGCTTCACGGTGGTGGTGCGCTTTTTTTCCACGGCGGTCAGGCCGATCGACAGGCAGGTCTGCTTGCCCTTGCCCACGCGCAGCGCCATGCTGGCCGATCTAACGCCCGTCAGCGACAGCTGCTCCCCCGCAAAGCCGAGCGGCTCCGCCTGGCCGCCGCCCATCGTGTATACCTTCAGCGACGCCGCGCTGGACGGCTCTATGCACAGCACCACCAACTCCGGCTCGCCGTCCCCCGTCAGATCGCACAGCGCCGTCAAGCGCTTGCCGCTGTTCTGCTTCAGCGCGTTCAGGTAAGGGCGCTTCCACTCGCTGGCCGCCTGAGCAAGCGGCGCAAGCGCCAGCATCAAAAGCAGCGACAGCAGCAGGCACGGCGCGATCCGTTTGGCTTTCATCAATTCGGCACCTCGTAGTATTTGATTAATATTTGTCATTATATCGTAATATTTGGCCGCTGTCAAGCGAATGGAAAAACTGCTCATTCATGGCAAAAAAGTGTAGCCAAGCGCCAGATAAAACCCGCCGACTTGCGCACAAATACTTTGTGTACTTCACACAGAGTTCACATCGTTGGAGTACAATGTCTTTATAATAGGAAATTGTACGCTCATAAGATATGGGCGCTAAGGAGCATCTTCATACCCATGCGTGAGCTGAGAATCGGACTGGATGTGGGTTCGACCACCTTGAAATGCGCCGTGCTGGACGCGCAGGGACGGGTGCTGCACGAGAGCTACGAGCGCCACTTCGCCAAGATCCAGGAATGCACAGCGCGGATGCTGCGCGAGATTGCGAATCTGTTCCCTGATGCCCCGGAGGCGCGCCTGTGCGTGTCGGGATCGGCGGGCATGGGCATGGCGGAGGCGCTGGATCTGGGCTTCGAGCAAGAGGTTTACGCCACGCGCACCGCGGTGAAGCTTGCGCTGCCAGGCGCCGACTCCGTCATTGAACTGGGCGGCGAGGACGCGAAGATCCTGTTCGTCTCGGGCATGCCCGAGGTGCGCATGAACGGCTCGTGCGCAGGCGGCACCGGCGCGTTCATCGACCAGATGGCCTCGCTGCTGGGCGTGGAATCCATTGAAATGAACGCGCTGGCCGAAGGCAGCGAGCGAACGTACGACATCGCGTCCCGCTGCGGCGTGTTCGCCAAGAGCGACATCCAGCCGCTGCTGAACCAGGGCGCGCGCCGGGAAGACGTGTCCGCCAGCATCTTCTGGGCGGTCGTGCACCAAACCATCGCCGGGCTGTCCCAGGGGCGGCGCATCGAGGGCAGCGTGGTGTACCTGGGCGGCCCGCTCACCTACTTCCCCTTTCTGCGCAAGTGCTTTGATGAAGAGCTGCGCACGACGGGCGCATGCCCCGAGCATTCGCTGTACTTTGTGGCCATCGGCGCGGCGCTGTCAGGCAATGCCAGGCCCGCCAGCGTGCTGGGGGCAGCTCAGCGCATCGAACAGGGGCTTGGGCAATCCGAATACAAGCGCTGCGCGCCCCTGTTCATCGAGAAGCAGGATTACGACGCGTTTCAGCAGCGCCACGCGCTGACCGGCCAGCCGCCGCAATCCAGCGCGGCCGCCGGAAACCACTGCTACATCGGCGTGGACGCGGGCTCCACCACCGTCAAGATGCTGGCCATCGACGAGGCGGGCGCGATTCTCGAGCGCCGCTACCTGCCCAACACCGGCAACCCGGTGCCGCTGGTGCGGGACTTTCTGCTGGAATTCCGAAGGAACCACCCGGATCTCGTGATCGCTGGCTCGGCCGCCACCGGTTACGGCGAGGAGCTGATCCAAAACGCGTTCCACATGGACCTGGGCCTGGTCGAGACCATGGCGCATTACCTGGCCGCGCGCGCGTTTCAGCCGGATGTGGACTTCATCATCGACATCGGCGGCCAGGACATTAAGTGCTTCAAGATCCGAAACGGCGCCATCGACAACATCTTTCTGAACGAGGCGTGCAGCTCGGGCTGCGGCTCGTTCCTGCAGACCTTTGCGGGCGCGATGGGGCTGTCCGTCGCCGAATTTGCGCGGCTGGGGCTGTTCGCCGACAAGCCGGTGGATCTCGGGTCGCGCTGCACGGTGTTCATGAATTCCTCGGTCAAACAGGCGCAGAAGGACGGCGCCAGCGTCGAGAACATCTCGGCGGGCTTGTCCATTAGCGTGGTCAAGAACGCGCTGCACAAGGTGATCCGCATCGCCGACCCGGACGCGCTGGGCAAAAAGATCGTGGTGCAGGGCGGCACGTTCAAGAGCGACGCGGTGCTGCGCGCATTCGAGCTGGAGACCGGGCGTGAAGTGGTTCGCCCCGAGATTTCGGAGCTGATGGGCGCTTACGGAGCGGCGCTGTTCGCGAAATCGCGCGCGCTTGAAGCCAGCTCGCTGATGTCCGTCGGGGCGCTGGAGCAGTTCGTCCACTCGGTGAA
Organism: Eubacteriales bacterium; assembly: GCA_031549325.1. Lineage (GTDB taxonomy): Bacteria > Bacillota > Clostridia > Christensenellales > Aristaeellaceae > JAJDGF01. The sequence continues at coordinate 19,663 of JAVBQA010000046.1, forward strand.
ATCCGCCACCTGCGGCCGCTGCGAGAACCGCTGCCGGCTGACGGTCAACGACTTTGGATTGGGCGAGCGCTACATCAGCGGCAACCGCTGCGAGAAGGCGCTGGGCGTGGAGAGCGCCCGCATCGCCCACAACCTGGTGGAATACAAGCGCGAACTGCTGGAAGCATACCGGCCGGTTTCCGCCTCCCGCACCGTCGGCATCCCGCTGGGCTTGAACATGCTGGAGCTGCTGCCGTTCTGGCACGCGTTCTTCACCAGCCTGGGATACAGCGTGATCACCTCCCCCGCGTCTGACCGCGCGCTGTACCAAAAAGGGCAGCACACCATCCCTTCCGACACCGTGTGCTACCCGGCCAAGCTGATGCACGGCCACGTGGAGGCGCTGATCGAGCGGCGCGTGGACTGGATTTTCTACCCCTGCATGAGCTATAACCTCAACGAGGGCCTGGGCGACAACCACTACAACTGCCCGGTTGTGGCCTACTACCCGGAGGTGATCGCCGCCAACACGCAGGATTTTTCCGGCATTCCGTTCATCCAGGACTATGCGGGCATCCACCGGGAGAAGGATTTCCCCGGCAAGATGCAGCAGATCCTGAAGAAGCACGGCATGAGCCATTCCATCGGCGCGGCGGAGCGGGCCGCCCACGCGGCCTATGCCGAGCAACGCGCTTTCCGCGACCGGGTGCAGGCCAAGGGCCTGGCTTTCCTGCAGTTGGCCAGGGAACAGGGGCTGCCGGTCATCGTGCTGGCCGGGCGGCCATACCATATCGACAGGGAAATCAACCACGGCATCGACCAGCTCATCACCAGCTTTGGCGCGGTGCTGGTCACCGAGGATGCCATCAGCCCGAAGATGGAGAAGGGCGAAACCGACGTGCTGAACCAGTGGACCTACCACGCGCGGATGTACGCCGCCGCGCGTTACGTGGCGGACAGCACCGATCCGGACACCAACCTGGTGCAGCTGATCTCGTTCGGCTGCGGCGTGGACGCCATCACGTCGGACGAGGTGCGCGCGATCCTTGAGCGAAAAAACAAGATCTACACGCAGATCAAAATCGATGAAATCTCGAACCTGGGCGCGGCGAAAATCCGGCTGCGCAGCCTGTTCACGGCGGTTCAACTACAATAGGAGGTGTGCTGAAGGTGGATACCGCGGAAAAGCGCATCGAGTTCACCCAGGAAATGAAAAGGGATTACACGATTTTGGCCCCGCAGATGCTGGGGATCCACTTCGAGCTGATCCAAAAGACGTTCAACACCTACGGTTACCGCGTGGAGCTGCTGAAAAATGACGGCCCACACATCGCGGACGTGGGCTTGAAATACGTGCACAACGACACGTGCTACCCGGCGCTGCTGTGCATCGGGCAGTTCATCGACGCGCTGAACAGCGGCCAGTATGACCTGTCAAAAACCGCGCTGATGATCACCCAGACCGGCGGCGGCTGCAGGGCGTCCAATTACATCCACCTGCTGCGAAAGGCGCTTCAGCGCGCGGGCTACGGAAGCATTCCGGTGATCTCACTGAACATGTCGGGCCTGGAGAAAAACAGCGGCTTCAAGCTGACGCTGCCGCTGATCCGGAAGCTGCTGGCCGCGCTGGTGTATGGCGACCTGCTGATGCTGCTGAAGAATCAGGTGAAGCCCTACGAAAAGACACCCGGCGAGAGCGATTCCCTGGTGGCGCGCTGGGTGCAGCGGTTGACCGACGCCTTCTCCCGCGGGGACGACTACGCGCCCAAGCAAATGCGCGCGCAGCTGAACCAGATCGTGCGGGATTTTGAGCAGATCGAGGTGCTGAAGGTCCAAAAGCCGAAAGTCGGCGTGGTCGGCGAGATCTACGTCAAATACTCCCCGCTGGCCAACAACAACCTGGAGCAGTTCCTGCTGGAGCAGGGCTGCGAGACCATGGTGCCCGGCGTGATGGGTTTCATGATGTTCAAGGTGGACAACCGGCTGGAGGACGTCAAACTGTACGGGGGCAGCCAGCTCAAGCGCGGCCTGTGCGAGATCATGATGAAGTATTTGTCGCGCATCGAAACCATGCTGATCGACGCCGTGCAAAGCAGCCGCCGGTTCGTTGCCCCCTCCCCCTATCACAAGCTGAAGCAGCTGGTGGACGGCGTGATCGGTTACGGCTGCAAGATGGGCGAAGGCTGGCTGCTGACCGCCGAGATGATCGAGCTGGCCGAACTCGGGTACCCCAACGTCGTTTGCGCGCAGCCGTTCGGCTGCTTGCCCAACCACATCGTGGGCAAGGGCATGATCCGAAAGATCCGCGAGATCCGGGAAGACGCCAACATCGTGGCCGTGGACTACGACCCGGGCGCGACGCGCGTCAATCAGGAAAACCGCATCAAGCTGATGCTGTCGGTGGCGCGGGAATCCATGCACAAAAACGTGCCCATGATCGGGATGGACGAGGTGGCCGAGGAAAATCTGGTGCCCAGCATGGGGATGCGGTTCTGACATTTATAATGAAGAAACGGGCCAGCGCGGCTCCCCCCCCCCCGCGGGTTTGCGCCTGTCGCGACGGCCGCGCACATGCCAGCCGGGAGGCGGGCTGATTCCCCTTCTGCTACTCCAGCAGATAACAGCCCGTGTACGTCAGCGTGCCCGGGCCGTAATAATAGTTTAGCCCATTGGCGCTGCACACGTCGCTGACCACCAGCCCCACCGCCTCCATCGAGGCGATCGCCTCGTCCGGCCTTCGGCAGGGGCTATCCGGATAGGTGCACTTCGCGCACAGCTCACAGCCGCCGCTGCCCAGCGTCAGCAAACCGGGATAGGCCTCCCTCAGCGCCGCGCCCAGCTCCACCATGCGCCGCTTGTGCAGCTGCCCGGCGCCGTGCATGGTTTCATAGTCGAATTCGTCCTCCAGCACTGCCGTGGTCTGCACGATCAGACCCCGCGCGTAGCGCTCGATCTTTCGCCGGTTTTCCTCCAGCGTGCCGCAGGCGGGCGGACACATCCAGCTCTTGCCGTACAGCTGGCAGCGCCCGACCGCGCACATGTCGCGCACCTCGTCGCGCAGCACGAGCGTCTCGGCAGCCAGTATCGCCGCCTGGTCGAATCCGAAATCCAGCGCCTTTTGAATCAGCTCTTCCATTTGCATGCTCACCTTTCCCAACAGCGTCGCCCACTTCTCCCATTATAACACACTAAGAATCCTTCTGTTAACACTCATTTCATTATGCATTCACGATTGATCTGTGCTATAATGCTAGCGGTTATGCGTATGGCATGACGAATCCTGCACAAGGATGTGACGGGCAGGGCATGCGAAAACGGCGCGCACAACTCAGTTTCGCGCTGCTCCTGGCGGCGTTCAGCGCCTTCGCGCCGATCGCTTCGCTGGGTGCATTGTTTGCGTATGATGCGCAGCTGCTCGCCGCCGCCGAGTGCACCGGATTTGGTGAAGCGCAGCCCACACGGGACGGCACATCTCTGGTGGCGTCGCGGCGGATCAACGGGCCGGACGGCACGCGCCTTCCCCCCACCACGTTTTCGGGCGGCGATTGCCCGGTCGTGCGCCGCGCGCTGCTGATGCTCCAGCCGGGCAGCGCCGAGCATGCGTTCACCCGCCACCTGATCATTCCCCACAGCATACACGCCCCACCAGGCGCCGTTGAGATGCACTCCAAAAAATACAGTGAAAGTTGGTTGATCTGATCATGAAACTCCGCAACAGCAAAGCGACGTTCATTGCCGTGCTGATCGTCACGCTCCTCCTGTCCTACGTGTCTTTCTTCGGCTTCCAGATCCCCGGCACCAACGCCCGGCTGATCGGCGCCGAGGACATGCGCTTCGGCATCGACATTCGGGGCGGCGTGGACGCCAGCTTCGCGCCCAAGGATCTGGGCCGCCTGCCCACCAAAGAAGAACTCGAAGCGGCGCGCACCGTCATCGAGACGCGCCTTGACCAGCGCAACATCCTGGATCGCGACGTGACCACCGATCAGACGAACGGCATGATTCTGTTGCGCTTCCCCTGGAAAGCCGACGAGACCGACTTCGATCCGGCCAAGGCCATTCAGGAGCTGGGCTCCATGGCCCACCTGACCTTCCGCGACCCGTCGGGCAACATCGTGCTCGAGGGCAAGGACGTGGTCAAGACCTCCTCTGACATCGACAGATCCAGCGCCTCCGGCCGCTTCGTGGTGCACCTTGAGCTCAACGACGAAGGCCGCCGTTCCTTTGCCGAAGCCACCGGAAACCTGGTTGGCAAGTCCATCTCCATCTACATGGACGATCAGCTGATCTCCTCCCCCACCGTGCGCGAGCGAATCGACTCCAACGAGTGCCAGATTTCGGACATCGCCACCGGCGAGGAAGCGAAGCTGCTCAGCAACCAGATCAACTCGGGCGCGCTGCCCTTCTCGCTGACCACTGAGGACTTCAACACCATCAGCCCGGACCTGGGCGCCAACGCGCTGGCCGTGATGGTGCAGGCGGGCATCTGGGCGTTCGCGCTGATCTGCCTGGCGCTGATTCTGTACTACCGCGCGTCGGGCATCGTGGCGTCGATCTCGCTGCTGCTGCAGATCGCGGGCATCCTGATCATGATCACCTGGCCGCAGATCACCGTGACGCTGTCCGGTATCGCCGGTATCATCCTGTCCATCGGCATGGGCGTCGACGCCAACATCATCGCCGCCGAGCGCATCCGCGACGAGCTGCGCCAGGGCCGCACCATCGACGACGCTGTGTCCACCGGCTTCAGGATGGCGTTCAGCTCGGTGTTCGACGGCAACATCACGGTGCTCATCGTGGCCGTCATCATGATGTGGCTGGGCAGCGGCTCCATGCTGTCCTTCGGCTACACGCTGCTGTTCGGCATCGTCATGAACTTCGTGGCCGGCGTGACCGCCACCCGCCTGATGACCTTCTCGCTGGTGCGCTTCCCGCTCATGCGCAAGCCCACCATGTTCCTGCCCAAGCGCCTGCTGTCCAGGAAGGAAACCCGCGTGTTCCCGTTCTACAACAAGCGCAAAATCTTCTTCGCCGTCTCGGCGGTGATCATGGTGCTGGGCCTTACGATGTTCTTCACCAACGGCATGCTGGTAGACATCCAGTTCAAGGGCGGCACGATCCTCACCTACGAAATGTCTGAAACGATCCCGCTGAACATTGACGAGGTGGACAACGTCGTTACCGCCGCGCTGCCGGACAAGCTGATTACCGCCCAGACCACCACAAACTACGCCACCGGCCAAATGCGCCTGAAGATCAGCCTGGCAGGCGACCAGTCCCTCACCAACGATGAGCTGCTGAAGCTGAACGACGCGCTGAACGCGGCCTACCCCGAGCAGGGCTTCGAACAGGCGGCCACCAACTCGGTCTCCGCGTTCTTCGGCCAGCGCTTCCTGACCAGGGGCATGGCGGCGCTTGCGCTGTCGGCGCTGCTGATCATCCTGTACGTGTGGTTCAGCTTCCGCAAGATCCACGGCCTGTCGGCCGGCGTGATGAGCCTGCTGGCGCTGCTGCACGACATCCTGGTGGTGTTCTTCGCGTTCATCGTGTTCCGCATCCCGATCGGCGACGCGTTTGTGACGGTGGCGCTGACGATCATCGGTTACTCGATCAACGACACCATCGTCATCTATGACCGCATCCGCGAGAACGCCCAGAAGTACAGCAAGATGCCGGTGAATGAGATGGTGGACCTGAGCATCTCGCAGAGCTTCACCCGTTCGCTGAACACCAACCTGTGCGTGTTCGTGTCGGTGCTCTTGATCTACATCTTCGCCGCGGGCAACGGCCTGGATTCCGTCAAGGACTTCGCGCTGCCCATGGCGGTCGGCACGATCAGCGGCTGCTACTCCACCGTGTTCATCGCGGGCCCGCTGTGGACCATGTGGCAAAAGCACAAGCAGAGCAAGCTCAAGGCCCAGAAAGCCTGAGGATTTTACCCCAAAATCGGGCGCGAAAGCGCCCGATTTTTTGTGGGAGCGTATATGTTTCCTATGTATTGTTAATTCTATGCATTGCGCTAGAGTTCTCAACATAAGAGGATTACAATAGCCTAAGCAATCGCGAGAGGGGGGCGGGGGATGCTGGGTTTGCTGCTGGGCGTCGCCTGCGGGGCGGCCGAGTTTTATCTGCTCCGGGTGCTGGTGCTTGGCATCTCAAAGGGCGGCGTGCCCATCTGGGTGTTGCCCGCGAAACTGCTGGTGCTGGCCGCGTTTCTGGTGCCCTGCGCGCTGCTTCTGAAAGATCAGCTGATGGGCTGCGGCATCGCCGCGGCGGCTACGCTGATCGGGTTCTCGCTGGTCTGGTTCGTTCTTTTGAAGGCGCGGGACAGATCCGCGCGCAATGCGATGGGAAGTGAAAACAAATGATTCATGTGAGCGTGGCGGACATCATCTATCTGGTGATCGGCGCGCTGCTGGCCGCCACCGGCGAGATGCTGCGCCGCCGGGGCAGGCGCGAACTGGCCAATGGCGCGCAGACGAAACTGGCCCAAATGCTGCCCAAGCTCGGGCTGGCGCTGTCGATCGTCGGCGCGTGGCTGTTCATCTCGCAGCTGCTGCCCATTTTCTTTGGGCCCCGCGAGAGCGAAAAATTCAATGTAGAAATCTCCCCGCCCGCGACCAATGTGTTTGGGCTGATGATCAGCAACACGATTCTCGTCACCTGGGCTGTGATGCTGGTGGTGCTGTGCGTCGCGCTGGCCATCCGCCTCAAGGTGATCCCCCACATGAAGCAGGTGCCCACCGGCATCCAAAATGTGCTGGAGATTATGGTGGAACAGATCGACAAGTACGCCAGCGCGCAGGCTCACGGGCTTGGGCAAAACCTGAGCGCCTACTTGTTTGCCATCGCGGTGCTGCTGGTCGGCTGCGCGTCGGTGGAGCTGATGGGCGTGCGCGCTCCCACCTCCGACATCACGTTCACTTTCGCGCTGGCGCTGATCACGTTTGTGCTCATCAACTACTACGGCGTCAAGCGCAAGGGCCCCATCGGGCGCGTGAAGGCGCTAAATGCCCAAGGCCCGATCGTGATGGTGCTGCGCGTGATCTCGGACTGCGCGATCCCGGTGTCCATGGCGTGCCGACTGTTCGGCAACATGCTGGGCGGCATGATCGTAATGGATCTGCTGTACAGCGCCCTGGGCAGCGGCGCCGTGGGCATCCCGAGCGTGCTGGGGCTGTACTTTAACGTGTTCCACCCGCTGATTCAGGCGTTCATCTTCATCACACTCACCCTGACCTTCATCAACGAGGCCATCGAATAAAAAACGAGATTACTGGAGGTTACCACTATGGACTTTCTTCCCATCGGCATCGGCATGTGCGTTCTGGCCTGCGCGGGCGCGGGCATTTCCATGGGTCTGGCCACCGGCAAGGCCGTCGACGCGGTGTCCCGCCAGCCGGAGGCGAGCGGCAAGATCAACGCGATCCTGCTGCTGGGCCTGGCGCTGACGGAGTCCACCGCCATCTACGGCTTCGTCACCGCGCTGATCATGATGTTCACCATGAAGGGCTAATGACCCTGAAAGAGCAGGCGATATAAAATGAACATTCAACCGATGGACATCGTCATCCACGTGCTCAACATCCTGGTGCTGTATGTGCTGCTGCGCTTCCTGTTGTACAAGCCGGTGCGCGCATTCATGGACGGCCGTACGGCCGCCATCCAGGCATCGCTGGACAGCGCGAAAAAAACGGGCGACGAGGCAGACCAGCTGAAGGCCAACTTTGACGAGCGCATCCGGCAGGCCGACGAAGAGGCGCAGAGGCGTCTGCTCGAAGGCACGCAGAAGGCCAGCGAAGCCGCGGCCAGCATCGTCACCCTCGCCCAACAGCAGGCCACGGAAATCGTGGACAAGGCGCGCGAGAAGGCTGAGAACGAGCGCAAACAGATGGTGCAATCCCTCGAGCCGCAGATCACCGAGATGGCCATCGGTTTGGCCAGCGAGGTGCTCAAGCGCGAAGTGAAGAGCGACGACAATCAGAAGCTGATCGATTCGTTCTTCAACAAGGCGGTGTAGACATGAAACAGGGAATCATCCGGACGGCCAGCCCGTTATCCGATGCGGAGCTGACCGCCCTAAAGCAGCGCTTTGCCGCCCAGTTCGGCGAGGGCGTGGAGTTCCGCTTCGAGCTGGATCCTTCGCTGATCGGCGGTTTCACCGTGCAGGTGGACGGCAAGCTTTACGACATGAGCATGAAAGCCAAGCTGCAGGCGCTGGTGATGGAACAGAGCCAGCAGGCCCAGCGCGATGCGGACGTACCGGTGTACATGACCGAGGAAGACAAACAGCGCATCGCTGAAAACCTGGAGGAACACTTCAAAAAGAGGCTGTCCGAGATGGACAGCGGCGCGCGCATATACGACTACGGCACCGTCGAGAGCTGTGCCGATGGCATCGTGCACATCGACGGACTGAGCAGAAGCCTGTATGGCGAGCTGCTCGAGTTCGAAAACGGCGCATATGGCATGGCGCTGGAGCTGTCCAGCAAGGGCGTCAGCGCGGTGTTGTTCTCAGGGCTGGACACGGTGTCCTCCGGCTCCATGGCGCGCGGCACGGGCATGGTGCTGAGCGTGCCTGTCGGCGACGCGATGCTGGGCCGCGTGGTAGATCCGCTGGGCCGCCCGCTGGACGGCGAGCCGCTGGAGGTCAAGGGATCCCGCCCCATTGAATGCCCCGCCCCCTCCATCATGGACAGGGCGCCCGTCAACCAGCCGCTGATGACGGGCATCCTTTCGATTGACAGCATGATCCCCATCGGCAAAGGCCAGCGCGAGCTGATCATTGGCGACCGGCAGATGGGCAAATCCGTGATCGCCCTCTCCGCCATGCTCAACCAGAGCAAGCAGAACGTGATCTCGGTGTATTGCGCCATCGGGCAGAAGGCGTCCACCGTGGCGCAGTTCGTGGAAACGCTGAAAAAGCGCGGCGCGATGCAGAGCTGCATCGTGGTGGCGTCGACCGCCGCCGACAGCGCCGCCATGCAATACATCACCCCCTACGCGGCCTGTTCCATCGCGGAGCACTTCATGCTGCAGGGGCGCGACGTGCTGATCGTGTACGACGACCTGTCCAAGCACGCGGCCAGCTACCGCACCATGTCGCTGCTGCTCAAGCGCCCGCCGGGACGCGAGGCGTATCCGGGCGACGTGTTTTACCTGCACAGCCGGCTGCTGGAGCGCGCCGCCAAGCTGTCCGACGCCAAGGGCAGCGGCTCGCTGACCGCGCTGCCCATCGTCGAGACCATGGCGGGCGACATCTCGGCCTACATCCCGACCAACGTGATCTCCATCACCGACGGCCAGATCTATCTGGAGAGCGAGCTGTTTCACTCGGGCGTGCGCCCGGCGGTAAACGTGGGCCTGAGCGTGTCCCGCGTGGGCAGGTCCGCGCAGCCCCCGGCCATGCGCAAGGTGTCCGGCCAGCTGCGCCTGAAGCTGGCGCAGTACCGTGAGCTGGCGGTGTTCGCCCAGTTCGACTCGGACCTCGACCCCTCTACCCAAAAGCTGCTGATGAGCGGCGAACGCCTGACCGAGCTTCTGAAGCAGGACCAAAACACCGTGTATCCGCTGTCCGAGCAGGTGGCGGTGCTGGTGGCCTACGCCGAAGGGCTGTTCGACCAGACGCCCGTGGAGCAGACACAGGAGGCCAAAATCGCGCTGCTCGAGAGCCTGCGCATCAGCGCCAAGGGGCCGCTGGGCGCCGTGGACACCACACAGGATCTATCGGACGACACCCGCGCCGCGCTGGTGGCCAGCATGAAGCGCTTCTTCGACGACCGCGCCAAGCGGCCAGAGGCCCGAAACGCATGACCAACATGAATGAGATCCGGCATCACATCCATGCCGTGGAGCAGACCCGCAAAATCACCGGCGCCATGCACCTGATCAGCTCGGCGCGCATCAAGAAGATCCTGCCGCACATGGATTACAACCGCGAATACCTGGAGCGGATCGAGAGCTCCATGCGCCACGTGCTGGCCAGCAGCGACAGCTTCGACCACAAGTACCTGCGCGAGCGCAAGGGCCATCACGCCACGTTTATCGTGGTGGCGGGCGATAAGGGCATGGTTGGCGCGTACAACGCCGACGTTCTGAAGTTTGCGATGACCTGCATCCAGCAGTATCCTGAGCACCACCTGATCACCATGGGCATCATGGCCGAGCGCTTTTTCAAGGCCCACGGCATGGAGCCTAACCAGTCGATCATCGGCGCGTCGCAGGATCCGTCGCTGTACTACGCGCGCCATCTGATGCAGGACATCTTCCGCATGTACAACGCGCACGAGACCGACCGCGTGTATCTGATCTTCATGTCCTACACCAACTCGGTGCGCTGGGTGCCGCGGGTAATCCGGCTGCTGCCCATCCGGACCCGCGCCGCCGCCCACTTTCATGAAGACCGCGACCCCGGCATGATCTACCACCCCTCCCCGGAGGAGGTGTTCCAGCTGCTTGTGCCGCAATACACGCTGGGCATACTGTATGGCGCGCTGATGCAGGCCTACGCGTCCGAGCATTGCGCGCGCATGAACGCCATGCAGTCAGCCACGAGAAACGCCGACGAGATCCTGGCAAAACTCAAATCCGCATTCAACATCGCGCGCCAGTCGGCCATCACCCAGGAGATCACCGAGATCACCGGCGCGGCCATGGCGCAGCTGGCCAGAGAAAATTGAGCCACAGGAGGCTTTATCCTATGGAATCCGCAAACAATCCGGTCGTGACCAGCGTTGGCACGCTGGTCCGCATCAGCGGCCCGGTGCTGGAAGTCGAGTTTTCGGACGGGCATGAGCCCGGCATCTACAACCTGCTGGTGACCGAGAGCGGCGTGCACATCGAGGTGGTGGCGCACATCGCCCCCGGCGTGGTGCGCTGCATCGCCATCGAGGCCACCGACGGCCTGTTCTGCGGACAGCGGGTCACCGACACCGGCGCAGGCATCCAAGTGCCAGTGGGCAAAGATCTGCTGGGCCGCGTGGTCAACGTGCTGGGCGCGCCCATCGACAACAAGGGCCCGATTGACGCCAAGCAGAAATGGAGCATCCACAGAAAGGCCCCCTCCCTGGCCGACCAGAACCCGGGCAGCGCGCTGTTTGAAACCGGCATCAAAGTGATCGACCTGCTGGCACCCTACGCCAAGGGCGGCAAGATCGGGCTGTTTGGCGGCGCGGGCGTCGGCAAGACTGTGCTCATCATGGAGCTGATTCACGCCATCGCCATCGGCCACGGCGGCTACAGCGTGTTCGCGGGCGTGGGCGAGCGCAGCCGGGAGGGCGGCGATCTGATTCACGACATGACCGTCAGTTCGGTCATCGACAAGACCATCCTGACCTTCGGACAGATGAACGAACCGCCGGGAAGCCGCATGCGCGTGGCGCTGACCGGCCTTACGATGGCCGAGTATCTGCGCGACGAGCTGCACCAGGACGTGCTGCTGTTCATCGACAACATCTACCGATACATCCAGGCGGGCAACGAGGTTTCGGCCATGCTCGGGCGAATGAGCTCGGCCGTCGGGTATCAGCCCACGCTGCAGACGGAGCTGGGCGAGCTGCAGGAGCGCATCACGTCCACCAAGGCGGGCTCCATCACATCTGTGCAGGCGATTTACGTGCCCGCGGACGACCTGACCGACCCCGCCCCCGCCACGATCTTTTCGCATCTGGACGCCACCACGGTGCTCAGCCGCCAAGTGGCAGAGATGGGCATTTATCCCGCCGTCAGCCCGCTGGATTCATCCAGCCGCATGCTGGATCCGGAGATTCTGGGCAAGGCCCACTACGACACCGCGCGCGCGGTGCAGCAGTGCCTGCAACGCTACAACGAGCTGCGCGACATCATCGCGATCCTCGGCATGGATGAGCTGTCCACCGATGACCGCAACGCCGTGCACCGCGCGCGGCGCATCCAGCGCTTCCTGTCCCAGCCGCTGCACGTGGCCGAGGCGTTCACCGGCTCGCCGGGCGTCTCGGTGCCGCTCTCCGACACCATCCAGTCCTTCCAGGATATCATGGCCGGCAAGGCGGACGACCTGCCGGAAGAGGCGTTCTTCATGGTGGGCGACTTGGACGGCGCGCACAAAAAGGCGGCCGAACTGGGGGCCGGAAGCAAATGAACACCTTTCGCCTGCAGATCCTGACCCCTGAGCGCATGTTTCTGGACGAGGACGTTGAGGGGCTCATCATCACCACCTCGGACGGCAAGCTTGAGGTGCTGAAGGATCACGCCCCCATCACGGCCCCCCTGACTGTCGGCGAGCTGGATGTGAAAATCGACGGCCGGTGGAAGCGCGCGTTCCAATCCGAGGGGTTTTTGGAAGTCAACTCGGACGGCGCGTTTGTGTTCACCCAGGCCTGCGAATGGCCGGAGGACATCGACGCCAAGAGGGCCGAGGAGGCCGAGCACCGCATCCGCGAGCGCATGCGCCAGCAGAAGAGCATGCAGGAATACCAGTGGAGCAAGATCGCGCTGGCCCGCGCGGCGGAGCGGCTGAGAATCACCAGCGGCGGAGTGAACATCGACTGACGACCCAAAAAGTGCCCGACATCTTCGGGCATTTTTTGCATGTTAATAATGTATCAAGGTGTGAATGCGTAACGAAATTCACCTTGAAACGCTACATTGTGCATGCTATTATGACTTTGACGCAAAAATAACGAAGGCGGTGACCCCATGAGATGCCGATTCGGTTTTTCGCTGCTCTTTGCGGTCGCCGTTTCCTTGATGCTCTGTGTGCCCAGCCTTCATTTTTACGATCCGGGCCGCGCACAGTCCGCGCCCCAAGAGCTGCTCGACCAAGCACACGAGCAGCCTTCCTATATAAGCGTTGAACTGGATTTCGAAACGAAGTCCCTGCCCCTGCCCCTGGTGGCGCTCCCATGGCTGCTCGCGCTGATGCCGCTGCTCAAGCGATGCCGCGCCTGGCTTTCGCCGTGGCCGCGCCGTCTTCCCCGCACATCGGTGATCGCCCTGCCCGAATCCGGGCTCGCGCCACCCGTTTAGGCAGTCCAATGCGGCGCTTTACCCCCACATGATGGAATCATCACTCAATTACATTGGGAGGCTTGGGTTTATATGAAAAAAGGCAGAAAAATCACGGTTCTGGGCGCGGGCAACGTTGGCGCCACCATCGCCTACACCCTCACCATCGGTGGCTTGGCTTCGGAGATCGTCCTGATTGACGTCAACCAGGAAAAGGCGCGCGGCGAGGCCATGGACATCCTGCAAGGCACGCCGTTCTGCGCACCGGTCAGCATTTACGCCGGTGACTATGCGCGCGCCGCCGAGTCAGACATCGTGATCATTACCGCGGGCTCGGCCAGGAAGCCCGGCCAGACCCGCCTGGATCTTGCGCAGGGCAATGTCAACATCATCAAGTCCATCATGCCCCAGATCGTCAAGGTGGCCCCGGACGCGATCTACATCGTGGTCAGCAATCCGGTGGACGTGCTCACCTATGCCGTCATCAAATCCTTCGGCCTGAAGGAAAGCCAGGTCATCGGCTCGGGCACGATGCTGGACTCGGCGCGGCTGCGCTCGAGCCTCGCCGAGCACGTGAACCTGAACCCCAAGAACGTGCACGGCTACGTGTTCGGCGAACACGGCGACACCTCCATGATTCCCTGGTCGCTGGTGACCATCGCGGGCATGGAGATGAGCCAGTACTGCACGCATGTGTGCGAGCGCCACAACCAGTGCGGCAAGGTCGAGCTGAGCGACATCGAGAACGATATGCGCACCTCCGGCGGCAAGGTCATCGCCTTCAAGGGCGCGACGTTCTACGCGGTATCCCTGTCCGTGCGCCGCATTGTCGAGTGCATCCTGCAGGACAGCGAGTCTGTGCTGACCGTGTCCAGCATGATCAACGGCCGCTACGGCATTGAAGATGTGTGCCTCAGCCTGCCGTTCGTGGTGGGCGCCCGGGGCATCATCCGCGAGATCACGCCTCCGCTGCCCGAGCACGAGCTGGTGCAGCTGCAGGCATCGGCCGCCGCGCTCAAGAACGTCATCGCATCCATCCAGATTTAAGCATAAAGGAGAGACACAACCATGGATTACGCAGCAGAGGCCCTCAAAAAGCATAAGGAGTGGAAAGGCAAGATCGAAGTAATCGCCGTGCCGCCGCTCAACAACCGCGACGAGTTGTCCGTCGCCTACACGCCGGGCGTCGCCGCGCCGTGCCTGGAGATCAGCAAGAATGTGGACCTGAGCTACGATTACACCCGCCGGGGCAACTTGGTGGCGGTTGTGACCGACGGCACCGCGGTGCTGGGCCTGGGCGACATCGGCCCTGAGGCCGGCATGCCGGTCATGGAGGGCAAGTGCGCGCTGTTCAAGCACTTCGGCGACGTGGACGCGTTCCCCCTCTGCGTGCGCAGCAAGTCGGTGGACGACATCGTCAACACCGTGCGCCTGCTGGCCGGATCCTTTGGCGGCGTCAACCTGGAGGACATCTCGGCCCCCCGCTGCTTCGAAATCGAGCGCAAGCTGAAGGAAACCTGCGACATCCCAATCTTCCACGACGACCAGCACGGCACCGCCGTGGTCACGCTGGCCGCCATGTTCAACGCGCTGAAGCTGACCGGCAAGAAGTTCGAGGAGCTGAACGTGGTCACCTCGGGCGCGGGCGCGGCGGGCATCGCCATCATCAAGCTGCTGCAGGCCATGGGCCTTAAGAACGTGATCCTGTGCGACCGCCAGGGCGCGATCTATGAGGGGCGCGACGGCCTGAACGCTGAGAAGGAAGAGATGGCCAAGATCAGCAACTACGCCAAGAAAAAGGGCACGCTGGCAGAGGTGCTGGTGGGCGCGGATGTGTTCATCGGCGTTTCCGCCCCCAACTGCGTGACGGCTGAAATGGTCAAATCCATGGCCCCCAACCCGATCCTGTTCCCCATGGCCAATCCGGTGCCCGAGATCGATCCGGAGACCGCCATCGCCGCGGGCGCTGCCATCATCGGCACCGGCCGCAGCGATTACAAGAACCAGATCAACAACGTGCTGGCCTTCCCGGGCATCTTCCGCGGCGCGTTTGATGTGCGCGCCAGCGACATCAACGACGAGATGAAGATCGCCGCTGCCCGCGCCATCGCGGACTGCGTCACGCCCGAGCAGCTGTGCGCGGATTACATCATCCCTTCCGCGCTCGACAAGAGCGTTGCCGCCGCCGTGGCCAAGGCCGTGGCCAAGGCAGCCCGCGATTCTGGCGTCGCCAGGATTTAAAGCGGCTGAAGAAACGGTAGCGCATGGCGATCAAGAACAGCCCCCGACATCAAGTCGCGGGCTGTTTTCTTTGCAGAAACACCGGCCGGGCCGCGCGCAGCGTGTGCGCCAGCGACAGCCCGAAAATGAACCCGTCCAGCGAGAACACCATCGCGCGCTGCGCCAGCCCCAGCGTGCCCGGCCAGCGCCACATGCTAAGCAGCGTCCAAACGCCAAACGCAGCGATCAGCCCGTCCATCACCAGGCAAAACGCGCCCAGCGCCCGTTCCCCCGCCTGCCGCCGATAGCCGACGCCGATCATCAGGATCGAGGCCATGGCGGCCAGGATCAGCGCGATGCTCATCACAAAATGCGTAAGGTTGCGCAGGCTGGTGAATGACTCGCTCTCCATCAGCGGGCAGACGGCATACCCTACATAGTTCAGCGTCATCATCGCGAGCAACAGAGAGTATCCCTTGCGCGTCAGCGCGCCTCCGTCCCACCGGGAGCCCTGCCATAACGCCGCCGCGAAGATCAGCAGGCAGATGCCGTGCGCGTCGTTCAGCGCGCGCAATGCCCGCGCGTTCGGCGCGCCGACGGCCGTCAGATGGCTGATAAACGTGCTCTCCGGGGCATACGCGGGCCGAAGCGCCTGCCCAATCAGCACCATCGCGACGTACAGCGCCGCGCCCAGCATGCCAAGCGCCAGCGCCCACCGCCTGAAATCCCGCATATCCCATTCCCCCGAAAACCATGTCCAGGCAATAGTTTTCCAGTAAATGGGCGCATCCATTCATCGCCGGGCGAAAACTCTCCCTATCGGTTCCGGCGCGCGTGGATCTGCTGCAGAATCACCGCCAGCAGCAGCACGATCGACCCGGTGACAGCCAGACCACCGAAGAAACGCAGCCGCGTCAGCTGGGGCGTCAGCAGCTGCATCAGCTCGCTGCCGTTGAACTGCAGGTTCCAGAAGGTCGCCTCGATCATGCCCCACTCCACCGGCACCTCGGGAACCCACTCGGGGAACAACAGCACCGGGCGCATCATGAACCGCGCCCACAGCCCGCACAGGCCCAGCAGCGCCCCGAGTGCCAGCAGCATCAGCAGCGTTCTGCCCAGGATGCCGGGCAGCATCCGCCGCATGTACTCGGTGCGCAGCCGCCGCTTGACGGAGTCCGCATGGCCAACAACCCAGGCAAACAGCGCCTTGAACAGCCGCACGATCGCATACAGCCAGAAGAACCCGGCAAGCGCCAGCGGCGTCATCAGCGCGCGCAGCTTCTCCCGCTCCAGCTGATAGAAGCTGCCCAATGGATGCCACGCCGATCCCGCCTGCTGCAGCGCGGCCGCCGCGCCCGCAGCGGGCACCGGCACGGCGCTCAGCGTCAGCAGCGATAGCTGGGTCTTGCCGTGCTTGGCCAGCGCGCGCAGCGGCAGATACACAAAGTACTTGCCTGCGTCGCCCACCTGCCTGTCCCGGCGCACGGTGCCCATCACCACGTATTTTTCGCCGTCGATGGTGATCTCCTTGCCCGTCGGGTCGCTGATGCGGAACAAGTCCACCGCCAGCTGCGCCGACAGCAGCGCCACCCGGTCTCCGTACCTCAGCTCCTCCTCATACAGCAACCGCCCGGTGAACGCCACCATCGGATAGATGGCCTGTGCGTTCTCGGACAGCGCGAACAGCTCCGCTTTCTGGCTGGCCTGCCCGCCGTCGCTCACCGCCACATCGTGCGCATACCCAGTCAGCGTATGGGCGCTCACGACGCCTGTCAACTCGGCCATGGCGTCGCGCAGGCTTTGGATATCAGTCAGCAGCTGCGTGCGCGCCACCGCTTGCGGCTCCGTCTGGGCCTGGTCGCCCTCATCCTCGCCCATATCGGGCGACCGCGTCTGCGTTCCCGCCTGGCCGATGGGCGCGGGCGTGACATACTGCAGCAGGTCAGGCAGCGCAAACACCTGCAGACATGCAAGCCCGAGCAGCGCCAGCGCCACGAGCGCTGCGACCAGCGCCAGCTTGCTGACGCGCGTGGCCGGCTTCGCGCCTTGCGGCGTCACGACAGGTACTCCATCACGCGGTCGCCGTCCTTGATCGGGCGGTCCTCGCCGTTGGCGATGGACATGAAGCTCAGCTCATCCTCCACGGCGCACTGGGTGTCCGAGCGCTCGGCCACGTGCACGTCCAGCTTGCGCACCTTCTTCTCCTGCCCCCAGAAGCTGTTCTGATCCTCGATGACCAGCACATAATCCTGGCCGTTCTCCGTGCGCACGGCGTTGGACGGCAGCAGCGAGTTGTTGCTCTTGGCGTGATAGGTGATGCTCATGTTCGGCTTCTGGTCGCTCAGGCCGCGATAGCCGCCATAGTAGCTCAGCATCTCGTCGGTGATTTCGATGATGGCGTACTTTTTGCTGGCCGACTCCCGCTTGATCTCGAGCACCTTGGTCTTGAGGGTCTCCCAGTCCTCTTTGATGTCCACCCGCATGTCCTTGGTAACTTCCTTGCGCACCTCGGCCAGGTCGGCCTTGAGCACGGGCTGCCCGATGGATAGCGTGAACGCCGCCTTGTCCCCCGGCACCATGTCGCCCGGGTTCACGTCGAGCTTGGCGATGACGCCGTCGCGCGGCGCGCGCACAGCCTTGATCTTCTCCATGTTTAGCGCCAGCTCGAGCAGGTCGGCGCGCGCCTTGTCGGTGGCTTTCTGCTCGTCGTCGCGCTTCTTGATGGCCTGAAAGTCCTCGTTCTTGCTGCCGATGCTCGCGTGGGCAGCCACATAGCGGCTCAGCGCGTCCCGCTCGGCCTGCTGCAGCTCCACCATCCGCACCACCAGCGTGCTCAGCTTGGGGCTGCCCTGGATGCCCATGGCCCCCTCCCAGGTGGATGGGTCTGAAGGCAGCGTCACCCCATCCGACTGCGCCTGCACGATGATCGTCTGCTGCAGATCGATCACGGCCTGCTGCGCCGCGGTCAGGTCCCGATAGGCCTTGTTCTTGCCGGTCTCCTTGACCTTCTGCTTGGCGTTGTCGGCGGCAGTCTTCATCTGGGCATCCTGCGCCTTTTCCAGCTCTTCCTTGGCCTTCTTGACCGCCTCGTCACTGGCGGGCAGCAGTCGGCTGGTGAACAGCAGCTCGCCCTTCCTCACCTCGTCGCCCTCGCGCACATACACCGTCTCGACCACCGCCGACAGCGTCTTGGCCTCATCCAGCGTGAACGGTTCAGACGCGGGATAGTGCAGCTCGCCCGTCAGCGGGATCTTCGCCTCCAGCTTGCCGCGCTTGGCCGTCACGATCTTGATCTTGGGCGTGGTGATGGTGAGCACGGTCTGCGCAAAGAACATGCACAGCGCGATGACGACCGCCAGGATGACCGCGCCCTTGAGCGCCATTCGTTTCAGGTTCATCGGGGTTCCCCCTGCCTATGAATTGGTGACTCCATGGCCGGCGAACTGTGTTCGCCCCTGCGGAATGGTGTGCGCAAAAGCCAACCGCGCGCCCGCTACTTGAGTTCGCTGAGCTGCACGCCCATCAGGATGTCCTCCTGAAAATAGAAATAGCACAGAAGCGCGGGCAGGATGTAGAGCGCCGCGCCGGCAAAGGCGATCTCGGCCTTGTCCACGTTGATCTGGTTGAACATGACCGACAGCGGCTGCATGGCCTGATTGGACAGGTACACCAGCGGCTGTTCCACCATGTTCCAGCAGTCGGCGAAGCTGAGCGCGATGAACGCGCCCAGGATCGGGCGGCACACCGGCATCATCACGTGCATGTACAGCCTGAGGGGCCCGGCGCCATCCATGCCGCCCGCCTCCAGCAGCTCGCCCGGCACGGAGATCATGAACTGGCGGATCAGGAACACGTAGAACGGCGCGAACCACATCGGGATGATGACGGCCCAGCGCGTATCCATCAGGCGCATCGCGCGCAGCATGATGACATTGGGCATCATGGTGACCTGGAACGGCAGCAGCATCAGGATCAGGATGATGAAAAACAGCAGCCCGCGCCCCCGGAACCGGAAGCAGCTCAGCGCGAAGGCCATCATCGGCACCACCAGCATCTGCCCCAGCAGGATCGAGCCGGTGTAGACGACCGAGTTCAAAAACAGCCGCAGGTACATGGGTTCCTTGATGAGCACGGTGTAGTACTGCGTCAGGGAGAACATCTTGGGCGACACCAGCACGGGCAGCCACTTGGCGGCCTCGTAGTTGTCGCGCGCGCCCAGGTAGCTCTTGATCTCGCCCGCCGAAAAGAACGAGTAGAAGAGCGTGAACACGATGGGCAGCAGCATGACGCAGGCCACCGCGAGCAGCACCAGCGCGATCACGCCCCGGGACAGCTTTCCGCCGCTCCTCATGAGAGCCCCCTGCGCATCCGCGTCTCGATGGAATACAGCAGAGCGAACAGCGCGATCACGATGGCGGCGAAAGAATAAGCGGCGGTGGTGACGTACTGGTAGTTGATGTTTTGGAAGTGGTTGTTCATGAAGTGCTGCAGCGTGTAGACCGCCGGGCTCGGGTAAGCGCCGCCGATAAAATAGACCTCCTTGAAGATCTTGAACGCGTTGATCCAAGCCAGCACCAACACCAAAAACGCTGTCGGCGCGATCAGCGGCAGCGTGATTTTGGTTTCGATTTTGAAGCCCGACGCGCCCTCGAGCCGGGCGTACTCATACAGCGCTTCGGGCACCGCCTGCAGCGCCGCCGTGAAAATGACCACCGAGAACCCCAGGTTCTTCCACACATACAGCAGCACAACCGGTACGCGCAGCGCGTCGCCCTCTTTCCAGGTCATGCGCTCAAGCCCCAGCTGCACCCAGATCCGGTTCACCACGCCGCCGTAGTCGAACAACAACAGCCAGATGAGCAGAATGGCCGCCGAGGGCATGAGGTAAGGGATCAGCAGCGCGTTTCTGGTGAAGGTGGCGCTGGACCGCGAGCCAAGCGGGCGCAGCATGGCCGCCACCAGGAACGACAGCGCGAAAATCAGCGGGGTGCACAGCAGCGACAGCTGCAGCGAGTTGGTCAAGCCCAGCTGGAACATCTTGTTGTCCCACACCTTCAGATAGTTCGCGATGCCCACAAACTGGTTCTGAAGCGTGCCGTCCGTCAGGCTGTACCAGACGCCCCAGCAGAAGGGCACCGCGAAAAACACCAGCAGGCCCGTCAGCCCCGGAAGCAGGAACAGCAGCAGCGCGCCGCGGTTTCGGATCATTCGTACACATCCCTCGATCACTTTTTTGAACAGCCGCCGCGCAAGGCGTCCCTGCAGTTGCGCGCCTGAACGACTGCGGGGACGCCATACATGGCGTGTGCAACCCGGTTATTGCTGTTCCAAGAAGATCATCTGCATCTTCTGATCCATCTCTCGGATCATCTGGTCCAGGTTGAGCTGGCCCTGCATATAGCGCGTCATCACGTCCATGAATTCCTTCTGGGTGGTCTCATTGGACAACATGCCCATCTCATTGCCGGACAGCGTCATGTGCTCGGCAAAGTTTCGATACTGCTCGATGGTTTCCGGACTGATGCGCCAGCGGCGGGCCTCCATGCGCTTGAGCTGCTCCTCCGCGTCCTTGATGGACTGCTCGGTGTCGCGCTGGTTCTCCGGAGTGATCTCGGTGGCGCGCAGCTCCTCCAGCCATTTCTCGGTTTCCTCAAGCTGCTCCACCGCCCACTGCTCCTCCATCGGCTCGTTGCAGTCCGGGTACATGCTGATCATGATCGCTTTGTCGTTGTTCTCAGCCAGGTACTCCAGGTACTTCAGCGCCAGGTCCTTGTTGGGCGAGTTGGGGTTTACGATGTACACGCCATAGCTCATGTTCATGGCGGGTTCCACCGACGCCGACACGCGCGGCGGATAGTGCATGTCCACGGCGCCCGAATCCGTATCGTAATACTCCAGGTCGAAGTAGCTGTACATCAGCGACGGCTTGTACTCCTCGCTGTAGTTGGTGACGCTGGTGCTCTCGCCCGGCACCTGATACTCGCCCGCCATCTGCTCGGTGCGCTGGATGGCCTCGCGGAACTCGGGCGAATCAAACCGGACCGGCGCGTCGGGCGTAACGGTCTCCTGCATGTAGGTGCTCAGTATTCGGGAAAACATCATCGTCTTCTCGTTCTCGGAATACTGGGTGTTGCCGTCCATCAGCGAGAACTCCGGATACTGCTCGGCCAGTTCGTCATCCCACTTTTCCATCAGATCGATCAGGTCGACGTAGGTCTCTGGGAACTCGATGCCGATCTCTTCGAACTTCGCCTTGTTGTAGCGCCACATGCTCGGATTCATCTCGGATGGGAACGTGAAAAACTTGCCGTCCATCGACATCGCGTCCCGGATGGCCGGATACATGCGGTCGAACGCCTTCCTCAGCGCCTCGCTCTCGCCGAGGTCCATGGCGTAGCCTTTCTCCATCAGCGGCTTGGTCTTGCTGGTATCCCACAGCCGAAGGATGTCGATGGCGCCGTCGCCGCTGCCGATCTTGGTGATGATCTCGTCCACGCCCGCGCTGTAGAGCGAGTCGATCTGCACGAACTCCAGCGGCGTGTCCGGGTTCTGCTTCATGAACGCCGAGGCCGCCTGGCTCATCCAGCCGTTGGCCACCTTCAGCACGCGCCCATCGAACTTGCTCTCTGCGATGTTGCGAATGAACACGCCGTCGTAGCCGGGCAGCACCAGGTGCGTGCCCGCGAGGATTGCGGGCTGGCCGTTGGTTTGGTACAGATCGCGGTTGAAATAGCTCACCACCTCGGCTTTGGCGTCCAGCGCGGACATGCTCATCAGCTTGTTCTGCACGCCGAACAGGATCTTCTGCGTAGCCGGATCGTAGGTCAGGCCATAGATGCCGTTCCAGGTGCCGGCGGTGGCTTCGATGGGCAGCATATCGCCCTGCGCTTTGCCGCTGGCGATGTCCAGCACGAACAGCTTGGCGACATAGTCCTCCACCTTCATGTCCTGGGTCCACTCGGGCTGCGTCCAGCACAAGAGCTTGCCCGGCAAATAGCCGCACAGGCCCCTGATGTTCTGCTCGGTCTTGATCGTCTGGTGGTCGCCGGTTTGGGGATCGATCACCCACAGCTCGGTCAACTCCCAGTTGTTTGCGTCCGGACGGGCCAGCGCGAACAGCTTGTCCTCAAACTCGAACAGCGTCACAAACGAGCCGCTGATGGAATAGCCCTCCTCGCCGGTGTCGGGCTTCTTGATGAGCATCTCCGTCTCGGTGAACTTGCCATCCTGATACTCGTTCAGCTTGCCGTTCTCTTCGTTGAGAAAATACAGCTTGCCCTGATAGCTGATCGGGCAGCACATGCGCGCCGGCCACTGGTAATCCGGAGGATACTCTTCCCCCGCGGGCAGCGGCGGCACTTCCTCGCGCAGCGGGCACACCTTGGTCGGCTCGGCGTCACCCATCTTATAGGTGTACAGATTGTCCCAGGTGGTGATGTACAGCGTGTCGCCCAGCGCCAAGGCCCACTCCACGCCTTCGGAGCTGTAACCCCGCGTGTCCTGCTCGAACAGCACCGTATCCCCGGTTGCCGCCAAAGCCGCAGGCGCGATCAGCAGCAGCGCGAGAACCAGGCACAGCATCCCGAAGAATCCGTTTTTTGTGAACATAAAGCATCCTCCAATATCGTTCTTCGCCACCGGGGCGGATGAAACGCTGGCGGTTTGTTGGGGTTCGACTCGTTTTCGATTTTTATTGTGTTTTCTTTGTGTCAATAATAGGACGCTGCATTGGGCGGGATGGTTCACCAAAAAATGGATAACCTGAAAAATAATACAAAACGTATGCATTTTTCCTTGAAATGCCCGGGCTTGACAAATCTGGCAATTCTGCTATACTGTGCACAGAATTCGTTGGATTGTGGTGTGTGGATGTCGGTTTAGTCTCTCAGGACAAAGCGGGGATGTGAACCCCTAGCTTTGCTTTTCCATTTGTTGAGAGACATTGCCGCACCATCCGAGGGCGCATTCTGCCCGCGGTGAGCGCTTGTCTCGCCGCGGGCTATTTTTATGCGCAACGGGAGGGCTCCACATTGAGCATCATTCAAACCGCCAACCTGACCAAGGAATACAGGCGCTACAAAAAACAGCCCGGGCTGATGAACAGCATTCGCGGGCTGTTTGTGCGCGAATATGAGACCAAGGCCGCGCTGCAGCGCTTCGACCTGACGCTGCAGCCGGGCGAATTTGTCGGCCTGATCGGCCCCAACGGCGCGGGCAAGACCACGCTGGTGAAGCTGCTGACCGGCATCATCGCGCCCACGTCCGGCGAGGTGTCCGTGCTGGGCTTTTACCCCAACAAACTCGAGAACGCCTTCAAAAAGCAGTATGCCGTCGTCATGGGCCAAAAGAGCCAGCTGATCTTCGACCTGACGCCGCAGGACACCTTTCAGCTGTTCAAGGAGATCTATGAGATCCCGGACGCGCAGTACAAGCGCAACTTACAGCTGTTCACCGAGCTGTTCGACGCGCGGGAATACCTGAACGTACAGGTGCGCGCGCTGTCGCTGGGCGAGCGCATGAAGATGGAGCTGGTGACGGCGTTGCTGCACAGCCCCAGCGTGCTGTTTCTGGATGAACCCACCATCGGGCTGGACGCGCCCGCCCAGCGCCAGATTCGCGAGTTTCTGAAAGAAGTCAACAGAAGGGACGGCACCACCATACTGCTCACCTCCCACTACATGGAGGATGTGCGCAGCCTGTGCCCGCGCAGCGTGGTGCTGGGCGGCGGACGCAAGCTGTACGACGGCAAAACGGACGCGCTGTTCGACGCTTACCAGACCCACCGAAAGGTCACGGCGCTGTTCGACCAGCCCACATCGGCGCAGGCGCCGGATGGCTGCGACATCGTGGAACAAACCGGGCATAAGCTGGTGTTCATGGCCCCCCGCGCCGTCTGCGGCGCGGTGCTGCAGAGGCTGACGCAAGACGAGCACTTGCGCGACATCTCCGTCGAGGAGGAGGACATCGGAGCGGTGGTCGAAAGAATCTACCGGGAGGTGCGCACATGAGCAAGTACGCCTCCGTGCTCCGCCTGAGCTTCAAGATGCAGCTGGTGTGGCGGTTCGACGTGCTGATGACGATGCTCGGGGCGGCCTGCCGCATCCTCGCGGCGTATCTGCTGTGGAGCGCGGCGTTTCAGACCCGTGAACAGGTGGCCGGTTTCACGCTGCCGGGCATGCTCAGCTATTACGTGGTCAGCTCGCTGCTGGCGTCCATCGACAAATCCAGCGACGTCAGCGGCGAGGTGTCGAACCTGATCCAGACGGGCCGGTTCTCCGGCCATATGGTGGTGCCCCTCAACCCCCTTGGGTTTTTCGGCAGCATGGTGTTCGGGCAGTCGATGTTCCATGCGCTGTTCGCGCTGCTCGCGGCGCTTGCCATGTCGCTGCTGCTGGGGATCGCGCTGCCCGCGTTCGCGGGTGGCGCGCAGCTCGTCATGGCCATCGGCATGGCGGTTTTAGGGCTGGTGTTCATGATCTGCTTTCAGTATCTGCTTGGGATTCTGGCGTTCAAGTTCGTCAGCGTGCTGGGGCTGCGGTTCGTGGCCGGGCACCTGACCCAGTTCCTCACCGGCGCGATGGTGCCTCTTTTGCTGCTGCCAGCGCCGGTGCTGACCGCGCTGCGCGCGCTGCCGTTTTACTACGTGAACTACTTGCCCTCCATGCTGCTGACCGGCCACAGCGCGCCCGGAGCGCCGATGGGGCTGCTCATCCTCGCCGTGTGGACGCTGCTGGCGGCCGCCGTCTGCCAGCTGAGCTATCAGCGGCTGCGCGTGCGCCACGAGGGGGTGGGCGTATGAGGCGGAATCTGCGCATCGTGCTGCTCCTGATCCGGCTAAAGCTCAGCAGGATGCTGATGTACCGCGCCGACTTCTTCACCGCGTTCTTTGCGGACGGCGTGCTGTTTTTGGTGCAACTGCTGGCGTTTGAGACGATCTACTCGCAAGTGGACAGCATCGGCGGCTGGGGTCGCGGCCAGATGATCGTCTTCGTGGGCACATTTTCCATGATCAACGCGCTGAACATGCTGATCTACGCCTTCGGGCTGATGGATCTGCCAGGCATGATCCGGCGCGGCGATCTGGACCAGTATCTGACAAAACCCGTGAACCCCTTGCTTCGGCTCAGCTTTGAGCAGGTCAACCCGGGCTCCGCGCCGCTGGTGCTGCTCAGTCTTGGGATTGTCGGTTACGGACTGCGCGTGGCCGGGATACAGCCGAGCTTTGGGCAGGCGCTCGTCTACGCGCTGCTGGTGCTGCTGATGACGCTGCTCTGGTATGACATGCTGCTGATTCTGCGCACGCTGACGTTTTTCTGGGCTTCAGCCACGGGCATTCACCAGCTGGAGGAATCGCTGCTGGAGCTGTGTTTCAAGGTGCCGGGCGTGCTGCTGAACGGGTTCGCCAAGGTGCTGCTGTGCTTCATTGTTCCCTATGGCATCATGTCCACAGCGCCCACCCAGTGGATCACAAACCACCTGGACGGCCCCGGCCTGCTGACGGCGATGCTCGTCGTTTTCGCGTTTACGGCGCTGGCGATGCGCCTGTGGAAGCTGGGGCTGAAGCACTATAAGAGCGCCAGCAGCTAAGCCGCACATTGACATTTTCAGCGCCGTTTCGTATAATCATTTCATGCGAAACGGCGCACTTGCGCGCCAGTGTTCAGGAGGACGCATGGCCTGGGGAAAGAAGAAAAACCCGCCAGCCCGGTTGCTGCTTACCGATGCGCGAGGGAATGCGCTGTTTGACGCGCCCATGTCGCAGCTGCGCTTTGAGGAGGACTGCGTGCTGCGCCTGAGCGTTGAGTTTTACAACGACTCCGCGCCCTGCGAGATCCACCGCTCGGCCGTCATGCACCGCGCGCTGCTCGAGATCGAGCAGGCGCTGGCCCCGGGCAACCCCACCCGCATCGAGGCGCTGCCGCCCCGGGTGGCCGGGTTTCTGGGCTGCTATCCGGGCGTTGACCAGCTTTTTCTGCGCAAGGAGGACGCGTGAGCGCGCCGCGCCGGGTGACGGCGCTGCTTGCGTTGCTGACGCTTTTTTTGTCGTTCCCCATCTGCGCTCGCGCCGAAAAACCCCCGTTGCTGTATTTTTATGAGAATTATTGCGAGTCCTGCTCCTTGGAGCAGGCGTTTTTGCGCGATTTTGGCGCGCTGACCGGGCAGAGCGCGGAAGGTTACGCCTGCAGCTTCTATGACATGCAAAAGGGCGCGAGCCGCGCCGCGCTGGATGCCGCCATCGAAACCTACAAAATCCCGGAGGACAAGCAGCGCCTGCCGCTGCTGATCCTGGACGGCGTGGTCTACGCGGGCAACACAGAAATCCAGCGCTCCCTGCCCCAGGATTTTGCGCGGGATGAGTCGTCCAGGGAGAGCGTGGTTTACTATCTGTACGTCTCGGCCTGCGAGAGCTGCGCCCGCGCCGCGGTCGTGCTGGATGCGCTCCCCGAGCAGGTGCGGGTCCAGCGTGGGCTATTCAGCTTTGACTCGCCCGTGCGGGTGGAGCGCATCAACATCGGCCAAAACACCCCGCTGGCGCTGGCGCTGTTTGAGGAATATCGCGTGCCTGAGGACGCACGCATCGCGCCGATGGCGTTTGTGAAAGACCGCTACTTCGCGGGCGCGAACGCCATCGAACGCGGGCTTGCGAGCGCGGTCGAACTGGGGCAGGCCGTGGGCAACGCCTTGATGACCGAGGCCGCCCCGCCGCTTCCCCCGGCGCGGATCGGCCCGGCGGCGCTGGCCGGGCTGGTGGGCGGGCTGAACCCCTGCGCGCTCAGCATGCTGCTGCTGTTTCTGTCGCTGCTGCTGCCCCTGAAGAAGGATGCGGGGCGCTATGCCGCGTCGTTCCTGCTCAGCAAATTCATCACCTACCTGCTGATCGGCACGCTGCTGCTATCGCTGCTGCAGGCGTGGAACCCGTCCTGGCTGCCCCGCGCGCTGAAACTGTTCCTGAGCGCGTACTGCATTGTGCTGATCGTTTTGAACCTGAGCGACGCCTGGGCGGCGCACAGGGAGGCCTATGGTCAGGTGCGCAACCAGCTGCCCCGAAGGGTGCGCGGGTTCCTCCAGTCGCGGATCAAAGACGCGATGGCTGCGCCCGGGCGCTTGCTGCCCGCCGTGGTGTCCCTGGGCGCGCTGGTGGCGGTGAGCGAGTTCCTGTGCGCCGGACAGGTGTATCTGGCCACGCTGCTGGCCAGCCTTCAGCATGGTTCGGGCGTGCAGCGCTTGCTGCCGCTTGTTTCCTATTGTGTGGGGTTCATCGCCCCCAGCGCCGCGCTTTGCGTGGTTCTGCTGCGCGGCAAGGCCATGTTTGAGGTGTCTGAGTGGGTGCGCGGCCGCATGTCGCTGATCAAGCTGCTCACGGCGCTTCTGTTCGCGCTGGTGCTTGCGTACGTTTGGTACTGGTGACAAATCAGGCACATTTTGATGGCGTATAATCATTTCCCATTGTGGTGTGGACACAGTTTCTGGTATAGTCTGCCTGTCGGGTCAAACGGGAGCGATGACACTGGCAATGGATCCGCCTGGCTTTCGCGCCGCGCGGCGCAAACCAACGACGCCCCGCTTCAATTAGGAGAACCCACAATATTATGGAGGATTAAACCATGAAGAAACTGTTTGCCTTGCTGCTGACCCTGGCGTTGTTTGTTCCCCTCGCCATCTCCCCCGTGTCGGGCAGCGCCGAAGCCGAGCGGGTGCGCATCTCGCTGGACGAGTGGATCGGTTGGAAGTCGATGATTGACGCCAACGGCGGCCTCACCACCGCCAGCGGCAGCATCTATGACAAGCTGGGCCTGAACATTGAGTTCGTCATCATCAACGACCCCGCCACCTCGTCCACCGACCTCATCAACGGCAACCTGGCTGGCGCGGGCTACACGGTGAACCGCTACGCGTTCCTGCAGGATCGCTTCGACGGCGTGGGTCTTCCGGTGGTCATGCCGTTCATCACCAACTACAGCAACGGCGGCGACGGCATCATCGCCAGCGAGAGCATCAAGTCTGTGAAAGACCTGCTCGGGAAGAAGGTCGCCGTGCCCCGCTTCTCGGAAGCGCAGACGCTGGTGGAGTGGCTGCTTCGCAATTCCGGCCTGACCCAGCAGGAGCAGGAAGACATCCGCGCCGGCATGGTATACTTTGAAACCGCCGAAGACGCCGGCAAGGCCTTCTTCTCCGGTTCCGTCGACGCCGCCGCCACCTGGGAGCCCTACCTGACCCAAGCGCGCACGTCCACCGACGCCCGCGTGCTGTTCGACACCAGCATGAGCAGCAACCTGATCCTG
>JAVBQA010000027.1:0-12955 GCA_031549325.1 Eubacteriales bacterium
AGATTCAATGGAGGAAAACGACATGAGTCTATTTGGAGTGTTTGACAGCTTGATGGATCCGTCCACGGGGATGTCCGGTCTGAAGGATCCGCACAAGTGTGGTTGCCCGGGAGGATGCGGCAAGCCGGATCCTTGCGAGCCTTGTTTCCCCTGCTGTGCCGGACCGACCGGCCCCACTGGACCCACCGGACCCACCGGGCCTGGCGCAGGCGTCACCGGCGCGACAGGACCCACCGGCGCCACCGGCGCAACGGGACCGACAGGACCCACCGGCGCGGACGGCCTCGGCATCACCGGACCGGCCGGCCCCGCGGGGGCCACCGGCTCAGACGGCGCGACCGGCGCGACGGGGCCCACAGGCCCCACGAGAGCGAGGATTTACCCGCAACGCCCGAAAAGCCCGAAAACACGGGATCTCAAGACTATTTGAAGCCCTCCATCATCGCAAAGAACCCCTGAAAGCCGCAAATGCCTTCAGGGGTTCTTGGTTGCCTCACTGCTCATAGCGTCAGCACCACGTTCCGCAAGCCGCAGTCGCGCGGACAAAGGGAAGAGGGACAGGCACGAGGTCGTCAAGTGGCAAAGCCGATGGATCTGAGCCGCCATTCATACCAATGAAAAATAGTAACGCCTCCAAAGCGGCGAGCGTTTTTTTCGCCCTGCAAGGAGCTGGAGTGCAGCGTAGCAGAGCTACGCTAAGCGGAGGGCGACGCCGCAGGGCGGAAAAAAATCCGGCGCGACGAGGCTTTAATATTTTGAATTGGCATCAAGCTCCATTGGGATATGACGGGTTACGCAATCGGTTTAGCCTGCGCAAGCACTCGATCATGGCACGGCCTGTGTGGTAGCTCACTTTCCAGGGGTTGCCCATGTCGCCGATCAGCGTGCGGCCGGATGGATCGACCAACTGCCGCCACTCGCCGCACATGTGGTTGATCATGTGCGCGTCGCAGAACGCCCAACAGGCTTCGAATGCGTCGAAGTACCTCTCATCCCCAGTCTGGGCGCACGCGTCAAGGAACCCGATCAGCACCTCACAGTTTTGCCACCACTCCTTGTCGCGCACGAGCGCGGAACCGACGTGCGGGCCGTCTCGGTACACGCCGCCGAGCGCCTTGTCCAGTCCGTAGCGGACTGCGTGATCGCACAGCGCGCGCGTGTAGGCGTCGAAGCGGTGCGGGGCGGATCCGAGCGCTTCAGCCGCGCGGTTGAGCAACCAGCTCAGCTCGACGTTGTGTCCGTAGCTGGTGGTATCCATGGGCTGCCCGATGCGCTCACCCTCGGCGCGGTCGTCGTTCCAGGTTCTTCGGATCGGGATGGCCGGGAGCGGGTTGAATGCGAGGTCGAACTGGTTCCCTCCGCAGCCCGCCTGATCGTCGTACATGCGCGTCAGGATGACGGAGACCACTTCCTCCAGCTTGCGCCGGTGGACCTCCTTGCCGGTGAGCTGGCAGAGCGTCGTGAAGGCCTCGAGTAAATGCATATGGATGTCGAGCGATTTGCGGTCCCCGGCCTCGTAACCCGGACCGGACGGGCTCCAGTCTGGCTCCATGTTCTCGTAATAGCCGCCGCGGAATGTGTCGGCGGCAAACTTTTGCAGCAGATCGAACGTGCGCTCCGCATATTCCTGGCCGCGCGAGTCTCCGGTCGCTATTCCGTATTCGGACAGCGCGTAGATCGCGAAGCTGTTTCCGTAGGTGATCTTGCCTCGGTCAAGCGCGCGCCCCGCGCGATCGGTCTTCCAGATCCAGCCGCCGAACTCGCGGTCCCAGAAGTGCTCAAGGAAGAATTCGACGCCCTGCGCCGCCAGCTCGCGGAACTCAACCCGGTCGGGGTATTTTTTGTAGAAGGCCGAAAAACCCCAGATCATGCGCGCCTGGCTCACGATGTATTTTTCGGCGCACGGCATCGCATGGCCGTCCTCGTCGTAGTTGGTCAGATAGCCGCCGTATTCCGCATCCCAGGCGCGCTTCAGCCAAAACGGAATGATCTCTCGCTCCAGATGATCTCGAATCTGCCCATACGCCGATTCAACCTTCGCCTGCTCGGTCATGTCAACCGCCTCCTTAGCCCTTGATGCCGGTCAGCGCGATGCCCTCTACGAAATACCGTTGGCAAACCACGTACAGCGCCAGCATCGGCAAGACGGAGATCATCGTGCCGGCCATGAGCATGTTCCACTGGACGGCGTACTGGTTCTTGAACATCTGCAATCCCACGACCATCGTGCGCACCTCGTCGGTCTGCGCGATGATCGTCGGCCAAAGCATGTCGTTCCAAGCCCAGAGCGCGCAAAACAGCGCCTGTGTCACGATGGCGGACTTAGAGAGCGGTACGACGATGCGCATGAAGATGCCGAAGTAGCCGCATCCATCGATGATGGCGGACTCGTCGAGCGATTTGGGCAGCGACAGGAAGAACTGCCGGAGCAGGAAGGTGTTATAGGCGCTGAAGACAAACGGAACGATCAGACCGTTGAAGCTGTTGATCCAGCCAAACTCGCGCATAAGCACGAACAACGGAATCATCGTGACCTGGATCGGGATCATCATCGTGCCCAGATAGAGCAGAAAGATGAGATCCCGGCCCTTGAATTCCAGGCGTGCGAACGCGTAGGCGGCGAGCGAGCAGGTCACCGTTTGCCCAAGCGTGGTGAGCACGGTCACGACCACGGAGTTGCGAAAGAACACGTTGAGCCGCGCCAGTGACCAGGCCTCTCCGTAATTGCCCCACACGACAGGATCAGGGATCCACTGCGGCGGAAACACCATCACCTGGCCGATGAGCTTGAGGGAAGTGGAGAGCATCCACAGAAAAGGCACGACCATGACGGCTGCGATCAGCGCCATCAAAACGATGAGCGCGGCATTGAGCGTCCGCCTGTCGCGCCTCTTTTTCCGTTTGGAAAGCTCGATGACAGATTGTGACACGTCGCTTCCCTCCTCACAGATCATACTGCACCCAGTGCTTCTGCGAGCGCATCTGCACCATGGTGAAGCTGAAGATGATGACAAACAGGATCCACGACAGCGCACACCCATACCCCATGCGGAAGTTCAGAAAGCTCACCTGATAGATGTAGGTGACCAGCGTCAGCGATGCGTCCGCCGGACCGCCGCCTGTCATGGCCCACACGATGTCAAACAGCTTGAACGAATCGATCATCGAAGTGACCAGCAAAAAGAATGTGGTTGGAGACAGCATGGGCAGCGTGATGTGGCGGAACTGCTGCGCGGCATTTGCGCCGTCAATGCGCGCGGCCTCGTACAGATGCTCGGGAATGTTCTGAAGCCCGGCCATGTATATGATCATATAGCGTCCGGCATTTTTCCACACAGACACGAACGCCACGCATGGCATGACCGTCGTCAGGTTGGTTAGCCAGTTGTTGGTCGGAAGGCCGATGGTCTTGAGCACATAGTTCAGCAGCCCGAAATCGTTGTTAAAGATCCAAAGAAAGACCATCGCGGCCGCCACATAGCTCGTCAGCACGGGCAGATAGAACATCAGCCGAAACGCGATCACTCCGCGCATCTTGCGCGCGATGAGCATACCCAACCCAAGCGACGCCAGCATAACGGTGGGCACGAACAGCAGTGTGTAGTACATCGTGTTGCCCAGGACTTTCCAGAACTTGGGGTCCATCGTGAACAGCCGCCGGAAGTTGAAGAGCCCGGAAAACGTGGGCGCGCCGGTCAGCGGCCAATCGCAGAAACTCAGCGCCAGCGAAGCCACAACCGGCGCCAGCGTGAACAGCAGGAATCCGATGGTGTTTGGCGCGAGAAACAGCATTCCCGCAATGAACTCGCGCTTTTGCCGGTTGAATCCGCGCAGCTTGTTTCCCGGCCGCGCGACAGCGTGCATCTGCGCCATGCGTCTTCTTCCTTTCCAATGGCCCGGTGTGCCCGGCGATTGGGCATGCCCTTTCGCCGGGCGCCCGCGCGCAACCGCAAATTAGTTCACGATGCCTTGTTCGATTTCCGCCAGCAGGCCGTTCACGCCAGCGGCGCAGTTCGCGGCCTCGGTGGCTACGTCCTTGTTGTAGATCAGCACGTTGTCAATGGCGATCTTGATGTAGTTCTGGTTCATCTCACCCCAGCGCGGCACGGCGTTCGGGCCTTTGCAGGTGAGCAACGAGTTTTTGATGATGTTCATGTCGCACCGATCGGATGCCTTCATAAACGCTTCGGAGTTCATGACCGATTCGAGCGTGGGCTGCGCGAGCCCTTCCTCGGCGATCATCGTCTGGCCTTCTTCAGACGTGCAGAACTTGATGAACTCCCACGCGGCTTCCGGATTCTTGCTGCCCTTGCCGATGCCAAATCCGTTCGGGCAGGACGAGGAGAAGCCGGGCTTGCTGCCGTCCTTGCTCGGAATCGGCGCCACGTCCCAGTTGAAGCTGAGCGAATTGTACGTCGGGATCATCCACGAACCGAACAACTGCATGGCGACGCGCCCAGTGTCAAAGCTGGTGGTGGCCAGCTGCGAGCCGCCAGTGGCGTCGGGAATGGGCGCGGAGCCGTCCTTGTGGATCAGGTCCTGCATGAACTGCCAGGTCTCGATCGCCTCGGGCGTGCCGAGATCACAGCGCTTGCGATCGTCGCTGATGACGAACACGTTGTTGTTATAGAACCATGAGAACTCATAGACCAGCTCACGGGTGAAGCAGATGCCATATTGCTCGGTCGTGCCGTCCGCTGCTTTGACGGTGAGCTTTTTGGCGGCGTCGCGCACGGTGTCCCACGTCCAGCTCGCATCCGGGTAACCCACGCCGGCCTTGTCGAACATATCCTTGTTGTAGTAGAGCGAGAACACGTAGTTCATCGTGGGCAGCGCGAAGTACTTGCCATCCCACAGAAACGGGTTCTTGACCGGGTCTGGCACCTTGTCCATCACCTGCGCGACGAATTCAGGATCCTTTTCAAGGAACGGCGTCAGATCCTCGAGCATACCGTTCACGTAGTTCTGGGTGCCGTATAGTTCGTTGACCAGCACTGTGTCAGCGGGCGTGCCCGCCGCGGCGAGCGTCTTAAATTTTGTGTCGAAGTTGTCACCGGCGCAGTCGATGGTCACTTTGACGTTCGGGAAATACTCCATGAACCGCGCCGCGATGCGCTCCATGGATACGCCGCGGGATGGTTCTCCCCAAGTCAGGTAGGTAATCTCGCCGGAAATGTCGGTGTTCACCTTGGTCTCCGACAACGCGACGCTCGCAATGCTCATCAGCATCGCCGCCACGAGCAGCATCACAATCACGGACTTTTTCATCGCGGATTCTTCCTCCTTCTCGATATCGCGTTCAGCCTTCTCGTCGTTTCGCCCGGTTGCTTGGTCGTCGCGATCTCCCCCCTTCTTCAAAACAATTCGCTGGTCACGGCGTGTTGACGCAACCACTCAACGCTCCAGTTCAACCACCGCGTAAACGCCCATTTGCTCGAGGAGCACGGTCTGGCCGTCAAGAATCGCGTTGGAGCCACCGTCTGGAAAACGGTGCGTGACGGCGCTTGTGGGCGCAAACCCAAGCCGGATCCTTACTTGGTCAATCGGCTCGACGAACCGCGTTTTGTTGTTGACGTTGAAGTTGAGCAAGTGCAGCGCGTGGCCTTTTTCAGTTTTTTGCAGCGATACGCTCAGGTGGCGCTGCTCGCCCTCAACCCTGAGGATCGCGTTGGAACGGTCTGCCCACGCAACCATCTCCTGGAACTTCGTATAGCGGAAGCGATAGGGATAAAACTCCGGCGAGACCCGGCCCACGGCGGCCACGCGCCCGCCGGACTGGGCGAACGCATGAATGGCATTGCGTTCTTCAGCCCCGAGTCCGCAGCAGTCTGGCAAAATGACCGCCTTGTAGCCGCTTAGGCGCGCTTGGGTAAGCGGTTCGTCCGCATCGACATACAGCACATTGAACAACACATGCGCGTCGCACAGTCCCTGCGCCTGCGTGAAGAAGTTTGGGAAGCCGCCGTTTCTGTGCTCGTCCTGAAGCCCGCCTTGATACAGGTGGGTCTCGAGCGCGTACCGCTGGTCGTACACCAGCGCGACATCGGCCTCGAGCACGTTGGTGAACAATCGGTCGCGCTCGACGAGCCACGGACCGAGCCTGCTCTCCAGCTCGAACGGGGGATAGATCGTGTCCTGGCGGAAGTTCATCAGCCATGCGCCGTACGGGATGGCCGTGTTGAACCCGTGCGCCAGCGCCTCGGTGATGAACAGGATGTACTGATCGTTCTTGCCCGCGCGGATGTCCTTCACCATGTCAAAGATGTGCTGACTTGGGTCTTCAATGAACGAGCCCGGTTTGCCGCCAAAAAACGCGTTCGCGAACCGGCTGAACCCGTCCTGGCGGAGTTTTACGTCAGACGTCTCGCCCGCGATGATGTCGCAGTGCTTGCGCACAGCCGCGCCATGCGGCAGGCAGTTGAACAGGTTGGCAGTCACCGGGAAGTTGCCGTCGCCGCGCGCGCTGGCCGCGTACCGCTTCGCGTGCGCTGCGATGTCGCGCACGTTGAGTTCGGAGCCGTTGACCTGATAGGCGATGAACGCGCGCATCAGCGGAATTTGCAGTCTTCGCTCGCCCTGGAGCGACAGCAGGTCGTTGTCGCGGAATCCTTTCGCGCGCAGGAATTCCCCGTAATCGAACGTGTCCAGGTTCAGCCCGGTGGTATCCTCCGCCGGGTGTGCGCGCAGCCAGTCCCGGAACCCCTTCATGCAATCGCGGCAGAAGCAGCCGCCGTTGTTGACCGCGTGGAGCTGTGTGTCGAATTCGTCGACCAAAATACCCGCCGCGCCCGCGTCGATCATCAGCTCCACTTCTTTAAACAGGAATTGCATGTACGCCGGGTTGTTGCCGCACGGCGTGTAGCACACATGCTCATGGCCGGGCACCATCAGCCACGAGGAGCGCACGGAGTCGCCCTCAAGCGTTTTGACGCGGAACTCCTCGAGAAAGTCGTTGACCAGCGCGCCGTCAGAGTTTCTCAGCCCATCGGGGAAGTATTTCTTGATTGAGGGGAAGATCTTCGGATAGCGGTCGGTCGACAGCTCGCGCATGCCCACCCAGCCGCGCTTGCCGACGCCGCGCAGCTTGTTGAGCGAGAGCAGCTCGCTTTCGTCCTCGTTGAACTCCGCGGGGAACTCCCACAGCTGCGACTTCCAGATGACCGCGTACGCGTTGATCCCGTGATCGGCGCACTCCTTGCAGAACTCGCTGTCATTGATGTGCCCATAGAAGCGCAGCCTGGGCGGGATCTGTTCAAAAGCCTCACGCTCGAGGTAGGGCAGCCCGATGGCCGCGCTGCCCAGGCACGACCACAGAAGCAGGTTCCCGCGCATGTCGACGATGTCCTGAACGTTCTGGAGCCGCTTCATCGGCATGCTCGGATGGTAGTTCCAGTCGCGCTCGTGCCAACACATGTAATGCATACCTCGAATCATGGCGCGTCCCTCCATACTCGCTTTTTGGTCCTGCTAGCGCAGCGTCGTCGATTTGCGGATCATCAGTTCCGGCTCGAGCAGCACGCGCTTTGCCTCGGCTCTGCACCCATCGTCCTCCTCGATGGCGCCGAACAGCATGTCCACAGCCTGCCTGCACATCTCCTTGATCGGCTGGCGCACGGTGGTAAGCGGTGTTTCGAGCATGCTGCTGAACAGCAGGTCGTCGTATCCGGCCACCGAGATGTCCTCGGGAACCCGCATATTGATCTCGTGCAGGTACGCCATGACACCCATGCTCATCACGTCGTTAATCGTCATGATCGCGTCCGGCCGGAAGCGCTCGAACACGCGTCTGGCGGCATCGTAGCCGCTTTGAAAATCGGGTTCGGTTTCGAGGATCTGGTCGTACCTGATCTCGATTTCCCGATCCCGGTGCGCTCGAATAAATCCCTTGATGCGCTGGTCGGACAGCACAAGCTCGCGGTACCCGCTGATAAAGGCGATGTTCTTGTGGTTCATGTCGAGCAGGTATTTTGTCAGGTCATACGAGCCCTTGGCCAGGTCGGTCATCACGCAGCTGCCCTTCGTGCCCGTGTAGTAGGTCGATACATACGCGAACGGCATGCGGTGGCTGATGAGCTGGTAGATGTGGGATAGCTCCGGATTCCGTTCGTGCGCGGGCACGATCAGGACGCCATCCACACCGGCGTCGAGGAATTTCTCGATGAGCTTTTTCTCCTGCTCAACTGAGTTCTTGGTCATGCCCAAAATCAGGCTGTAACCGTGCCGGTCGATCTCGCGCTGCAGGTGCCCAACCATCATGCCGAAAAACGGGTTGGTCAGGTCGGTCATCGCCAGGCCGATCGTGTACGACCGGCTGGAGCTGAGCGAGCGCGCGTGCGGGTTGCGCCGGTAGTTGACCTTCGCGACTGCGTCCATAACCTTTTTTGCGGTCTGCTCGGTGATTTTGTCGCTGCCGTTGAGCACCATGGACACCGTGCCGACCGATACGTTCGCGAGCGCAGCGACGTCGCGGATTGTACTTCTCATATGCTTTGCACCCATTTCCATCTTCTTGAACTGATTCAATTCTAGAAAGTTCCTTTTTTTTACTGTTTATCAGTATGATAATTGAATCGGTTCAAATTGATGATACCCGCACGCCGGGCGTTTGTCAACGCGAATATTTATCAATTGAACAGATTGAAGTGTGTATTTATTACAAAAATCTTCTATTGAGTGAGATGAATTGCATGGATAATTGTGTTTATATAACAAATTTTTTGCAACGCGTTGAACTTTGGACAGGCAGCGAACCACCGTTTTCCGTCGGATTCGCCGCTACAACAAGGATCACAAGGTCACCGCAGCCGTTGAAATACCCGGAAACGCAAATAATTACAAGCCCCTTGCAGGCGGAACGCCTACAAGGGGCTTGTTTAAACTTTATCGCGCCATTGCGCCGGTTCTTTTTCGCCCGGCCGAGCAGACCGTCAAGGCGCCCGCACCGCACCCCCAATCGCCACAGGGAAAGGCAAACCGATCCATCGGCCAGATTCCCTTCGTCCGTTCCAGGTAAGCGCTGATTAAAGGGACCGCCGGGATTGAGGTGGATTTTTCGTTCTGGCAAGAAGCCGGAGCGCAGGAATAGCAGAGCTATTTCAAGCGGAGAGCGCCGCCGCCGGTGCGGAAAAGGCGCCTCAAGACCGGTGCCCGCTTTGATCAGTGCTTACCTAGGTGTCGTTTCGGCCCTGTGGGGCGCTGAAGTATGCGTAGGGTATGGCCAACGCCCAGGACGAATGTTGCGCGATGCTGTAATTCTGCAGATCCGGCCGATACAAATCGGCGTAGGTATTGGAGTACAGCGGCACCAGGGGCATCTGCTCCACCCAGCGCGCCTGGAACGCCAGCCAGCGCTGCATGTACAGATCGGCGTTTCCCGGCTCAGTACGGCGCATATCCTCGGCCAGCGCCATCAGCTCATCGTCCTTGAGCCGGGTCGTATTCAGCAGGCCCAGGTGCTCCGGCGCGGTGCTGTAATCGTAATACGGGTCAAACAGATACGTGAAGTTGCTTCCCATGTAAAACATGTCATAGCTGGACTGGCTGGGACTGTAGTACTGGCGCAGCAGCATCGCGAATGGCATTGTGGTGATATCAAGCCCGATGCCCAGCTCGGCAAACGGGTTGCTCAGCGCCTGTTCCACGATGTCGGCGGCAGGGTTGTCGGCGCTCTTGGCCCAGCGAATGGTCAGTGGCTCCATCTGGCCGTTGGCCATGCGGTAACGCACAGGATCCGTGCCCGGCACGAACGGCTCGCCGCGCTCGTTCAGCGTCCAGCCGTCGCCCTCCAGCAGCTGTCGGGCGGCCTGGAGATCATAAGCTGTGGCGAACGCCTCCATGGCCTCCGCGCCCGTGGTGACATCGCCGTTCGGGTTGTGGATCTGGTAGCTCATCATCCACTGCCCCATCCCGCAGTATCCATGTACGGGCAGCGCGCGGTCCGCGCCCACGATCTCGGCGAGCAGCGCCTGCTTGTCCACCAGGCGCGCGATGGCCTGCCTGACCGCCACAGAAGCGGTGGGCCCGCGGTCGCACACAAACGACAGGAAGGTGAGTCCGGTGCGCGGATAGTCCATCTGGGCGAGTTCGCCCGCATCCAGCAAAGCCTTCGTCTCCGCCAGCGCGTCCCCGTTGGCCACCTTGTTCACCAAATCCACCGTGCCGTTGGACAGCTCCTCAGCGATTTCCGCGGTTTTGACCTGACGGAACAGCAGGCTTTCGATGTGCGGTTTTTGCCCCTCGTAATTCCCCATGTAATTGGGGTTCACGCGGAAGCTTGCCTCGTGGACATTGCGGTCGTTGCTGACCAGCTCATAAGGGCCGCTGGTCACATATGGGTTGAACGCGTAGCCGTTGGTTGGATCCAACATGGTCGCCTGCAGCATTTTTTTGGAGAACACGCCGGGCGTATAGCCAAGATCCCCGGGCAGCGCGCCGGCATCCTGTCGGGCTGCAATGTAGGCGCCATCGCCGTCGTCCCGCAGCTCGCAACCCGGCGTGATCACCGAAATCGGGTAGGGCGACAGGCTCGTCAGCGCCAACCCGTAGAAATAGGGCTGGTATTCCTTGGTAACCGTCAGAGAGAACTGGTGGTCATTGAGCAGCCGCGCGCCTGAAAGCCTGCCGGAGCCCGCTTTGTAGGCTTCGTATCCAACCAGAAAATCCAAACCGCGCGGATTGCCTCCCAGCTCAGCCACTTCCGGCGCGCTGCACAGCAGCAGCGAGAACAGGTAATCGCGCGCATCAATGGGCGTGCCATCATTGTACATCAGCCCGGGCGCGATGGTGAATGTGTATGTGCGCGCGCCATCCGCGCCTTGATCGGCAGTCAGCGACTGCACCACCGTGCTGTCCAGCACTACGCCCTTGTCCCGAACCCACACAGCCGTGGCATAGCCATGCAAGAGCGCGCGTACATCCATGTCGGCGGTGTTGTTGCCCCACAGGTCCGTGGAGAAAAGGCCGTTCATCTGCGTGGGAGAACCCACCACAAGCTGTGTGTCCGGCTGCAACCCAACTGTGTCCACAACGGGCTGGGCGCGCTCCGCCTGCACAAGACTGGGCTGCTCCGCCTGCGCCGCCATGGCGCCCGCCAGCAGCAGCGCGGACAGGAGTCCACTGATCGCTCTTTTTAATCTCACTCAAAATCCCTCCGTTTGTTTGACAGCGGGGATGGGGTATGCCCATCCCCGCCGTTTCAGATTGCCGGTTAGTCGATGCAGTCGCCCACATTGCGCGCCGCCGCGCCGGTCATCGGGACGTCGCCTTCAAAGATCTGGAAGGTTGTCGGCTCCTCGCCCGGCGTGTCGCCGCCGTCGCCGCCGCCATCGCCGCCATCACCACCGTCGCCACCACCGTTGTTGCCCGGGTTACGCGTCGGGGTGTTCACGGTGTCGTCGTCGCTGATATCGCGGCCGTTGTAGCGCGTCGTCGCGGTCGCTGTGTTGCGCACATATCCCGCCGCGGCTTCAGTGCTCGTCACCACGTACTGGTAGCTAAACGTAACCGCCTCCCCGGGCTTCAGGCTGACGATGGTCCTCTTCCAACCGGGCAGCTTGCTATCCGTCAGCGTGATGTTCCCAAGCGTCACGTTGCCAATGTTGCGCACCGTCACTTGGTAGCTGATCGTCTCGCCGGCTGCATACGCGTTGCCGCTGACCGGTGTGTTGGTCACCCGCTTGGTCACGCTTAGCGCGGGCTTCGGGGTATCGGTGGGCTGGTCATTGTCGCCTTCGCCCGGATCGCCCTGTTCGGGCGCCGCGGTCGCCACGTTGTGCACCATACCCGCCAAGATGTCTGCCTCGCTCACCGCGTACTCATAGATGAACACCCATGTCGCACCAACGCCCAGCGTCTGAATGGTTTCCTTCCAATTGGGCAGTTTGCTGTCGGTAACAACCACGTTCGTAAGCGGCACATTTCCGTCGTTGGTCACCGCCACACGGTACGAGATCTTCTCGCCCAGCACGTACGCCTTTCCGTTGGCGGGCTCGCTGGTCACGGTCTTGGAAACCTTCACGCCCGGCTTCCTCGGCTCCGCCGGCACCGTCTCGGTGTCCTTGCCCGGCTCGCCTTCCTTCGGCGTTGCCGTCGCCACGTTGACGACATGGCCCGCCAGTGCGTCTGCGGCGGTCACCACGTAGTCATACGTGTACACCTTTTCCGCACCGATGGCCAGGTCGATCGTGTCGCTCCAGCCAGTCCGCTTGCTGTCCGTCACCACCACGCCCGTCAGCGCCACGTTGCCCGTGTTGCGCACCGTCACGCGGTAGCTGATCGTCTCGCCTTCCAGGTACGTCCTGCCGTTCGACGGATGGCTGAGCTCCGTTTTCTCTACCTTCACGCCCGGCTTCCTCGGCTCCGCCGGCACCGTCTCGGTGTCCTTGCCCGGCTCGCCTTCCTTCGGTGTCGCCGTCGCCACGTTGATGACATTACCCGCCAGTGCGTCTGCGGCGGTCACCACGTAGTCGTACGTGTACACCTTTTCCGCACCGATGGCCAGGTCGATCGTGTCGCTCCAGCCGGTCCGCTTGCTGTCCGCCACCGCCACGTTCGTCAGCGCCACGTTGCCCGTGTTGCGCACCGTCAACCGGTAGCTGATCGTCTCGCCCTCGAGGTACGTCTTCCCGTTCGACGGGCTGCTCGTGACTTCCTTCTCGACCTCCACGCCCGGCCGCGGGTCGCCCGCCGGTTCGTCCGTGCTGTCGCCGCCCGGCTCGCCGTCTTCCGGCGTCGCCGTCGCCACGTTGATGACATGGCCCGCCTGCGCGTCTGCGGCGGTCACCACGTAGTCGTAGGTGTAGACCTTGCTTGCGCCGATGGCCAGGTCGATCGTCTCGCCGCCGTTCGGCATCTTCGCGTCCGCCACCGCCACGTTCGTCAGCGCCACGTTCCCCGTGTTGCGCACCGTCACGCGGTAGCTGATCGTCTCGCCCTCGAGGTACGTCTTCCCGTTCGA
>JAVBQA010000087.1:0-17879 GCA_031549325.1 Eubacteriales bacterium
GTTGGGGCGCACCGTAATGGTCACCGTGGCCATCTTCACCTTCATCGGCAACTGGAACAGCTACCTTTGGCCCTACCTGTGCGCGATGAACGAGGACATGTTCACCTTGCCGGTGGGCATCCCGACGTTTATCAAGCAGCACACGGTCGATATGACGCTGCCCATGACCGTCAATACGGTGGCATCAATCCCGATTCTGCTGTTCTTTGTGGCCTTTGAAAAGCAGATCGTCAAGGGCATTTCTCTCAGCGGGATCAAGGGTTAGCGGCATGGCGGCGATCAGACAAAACCCGAGCCCTGTGCGTGGGCTCGGGTTTTCGCGTTGGGCGGCGGAGCCATTCAGCCCGGCGCGCGCAGCCGGGCGAGCGCCTTTCGGATCAGGTCGGCGGGGATGACCAGCGCGGACAGAAGCAGGCAGCACAACCATTCTTGCAGCGTGAGGCCGTAGGTGCGCAGCAGGCTGCCGCCCAGATAGATCAGCGCTGTCTGCACCAGGAACACGAACAGCATGACCACCACGAACAGCTTGTTCCCCAGGATGTGATCCAGCAGGTTCAGCTTGTCGGTTCGGGCCGAAAAACTATTGAAAACGCCCGCGTAGATGAACACGGCGAATAGCGCTGTCAGCAGGATGCGCTCGCCCTGCTCGGGCCGGAAGAAGCTGTGTGCCCAGGGGCTGACCAGCAGCCACAGGCACAGGCAGGTGGTGAATGCGCCCATCACGGCGATCTGGCCCGCCATATCGCGGTTGATGATGGGTTCCTCGCGCCGAATCGGCTTTTTTTTCAGGTACCGCTGCAGCGCGGGCTCACCGCTGAACGCCAGCCCCGCCAACGTGTCCATGACCATATTGATCCACAGCATCTGCAGCACCGTTACAGGCGCCTCATAGCCGATCAGCGGCGCGATGATGGACACGCCCACCGCGCACAGGTTCACCGTCAATTGGAACACAATGAACTTGCGGATGGAGCGGAAGATGGTGCGCCCGTACAGCACGGCTTTCGCGATGGAGCTGAGGTTGTCGTCCAGAATCACGATGTCGCCCGCCTCTTTCGCCACCTCGGTACCGCTGCCCATCGCGAAACCGATGTCGGCGCGCTTCAAGGCGGGGGAGTCGTTCACGCCGTCGCCGGTCATGCCCACTACGGCGCCGCTCTTCTGCGCGATGTCCACCAGCCGGCTCTTGTCGCAGGGCAGCGCCCGCGCCACCACGCGCAGGTTCGGCAGCGCCCGGGCAACGGCGGCGTCGCTCATTTCTGCCAGTTCGCCAGAGGTGAGCGCCTGCGCCTTGGGGCTGTCCAGCAGCCCAGCCTCCCGGGCGATGGCCTGCGCGGTCTCCTTGCCGTCGCCGGTGATCATCACCACCTGAATGCCCGCGCCC
Organism: Eubacteriales bacterium; assembly: GCA_031549325.1. Classification (GTDB taxonomy): domain Bacteria; phylum Bacillota; class Clostridia; order Christensenellales; family Aristaeellaceae; genus JAJDGF01. Next base: position 1,385 of record JAVBQA010000087.1, read on the forward strand.
TCGAGCTGCTTCACGCTGTCTCGCGCCTCGGGGCGCAGCGGATCGCTCACGGCCACCAGCGCCACGAAGGTAAGGTTATGAAACTCGCCCTTCAGACCTACCGGCGTTTTGGACGTGGCAACGGCCAGCATGCGCATGCCCTCGCCCGCCAGGGATTCGGCGGCGCGCTCGATCTGGCCGCGCTCAAACAGCGGGCGCTCGCTGCCGTCCGGAGCCAGATGGTGAGTGCAATGGGGGAGGATGCGCTCTGGCGCGCCCTTGACCAGTGTGGCGACGAGATCCCCCGTGACCTCGGTGGCCATGAACTTTGCGTTCGATGAAAACGGGATCACCCGCCCCCGTGAAATGCTGGCGCCGGCACAGGGCGCGTCGGAGATGAAGCTGAGCAGCGCTCGGTCGGTGGTGTTGCCGCCCGCGGGCGCGCCGTCCACCATGCAGGCGGCGTTGTTGTGGCGCAGCGATGCGTGCAGCACCCGCCAGAAGGGTGCGTCTTTGGCTAGCTGCAGCGCGCTGTCCATTCGCACGCCGTCGCCGCGCACCACGCACTGCACGCGCAGCTTGCCTGCCGTCAGCGTGCCTGTCTTGTCGGTGAACAGCATGCTTACGCTGCCTGCCGTCTCCACGCCAACCAGCTTGCGCACCAGCACATGATCCCTCAGCATGCGCCGCATGTTGGCCGAAAGCACCACGGTGATCATCATGGGCAGCCCTTCGGGCACCGCGACCACGATCACCGTCACGGCCAGCGTCACCGCGTGCAAAAGACTCCCCACCACGAACCCGGGCTCGCTGGCCATGAGGGCCACGATGGGAATCGAAAACCCGCTTCCGATCCCCCAGATGTTGAACAGGTCGGCCAGCGCCACGAGCGCCGCTCCGATCATGCCAAACTTGCTGATCGAGCCCGCCAGGTGGCCGAGCCGCAGCTTGAGAGGGCTTTCCCGGGTCTCCTGCTGGATTTCGCCCGCCAGCCGCCCCAGGAAGGTTTCGTCGCCCACGGTGCTGACCTGCATCATGCCATCGCCCGCGCAAACCACGCTGCCCGAGAACAGCGCGCTCGGGTCCTTCAGCCCTTCCTGGGGCATCGCCTTCCCGGGGGCCTTGTGGGCCTCCTTGGTTTCGCCGTTCAGGGAAGACTGGTCCACATCCAGCTCGCCGCGCGCCATTACGCCGTCGGCGGGTACGCGCTCGCCGCTCTGCAGCAGCACGAGGTCGCCCACCACCACGTCGGCGATGGGCACCAGCGCGGTCTTGCCTGAGCGCACCACGCGGCAGGTAACCCGGCTGGCCTCCTCCTGCAGCTTTTGAAAGGCCGTCTCGCTCTGGTACATCGAGATCGTGGACACCCAGGTGGCCAGCAGAATCGCCACCGCGATGCCGCATGTCTCATACCAGCCCGCGTTGCCAAGCGCGAAGATCAGGTTGATGCCGAGCGCCACCAGCAGGATCCTGATGATGGGGTCGCTGAAATTCTCCAAGAACCGCGACAGCAGGCTCTGCTGCTTGAGCTGCTTGAGATGGTTCGGCCCATGGAGCGCGCGGGACGCCTCCACCTGCTCGGGCGATAGCCCGCTCAGCGGCGCGATGCTGGATTCTGCCCGGGGATTCTGACTGGTCTGCATGGCTTGCACCTCCACTCGAACCAGCCTATGAACCGGCGCGCATTGCTATGAGTGGAGGGCGACCGCCTCGGTTTCGGCTTGTCAAGCCGCGAGGTCGGGTGGTATAATGCTGGTAATCATCAAACACATGGGGGAAGATATGACGCAAGCACTTCGCCAGTTCAGCGAACAGACCGCGCGATGGTTCGAGCAGCGCGTCGGCCAGCCCACGCCAGTGCAGACAGAGGGCTGGCCCGTCATCGCGAGCGGCCAGCACGCGCTGATCAGCGCGCCCACCGGCACCGGCAAGACGCTGGCGGCGTTTCTGGTGTTCGTGGACGAGCTGGCGCAAAGGGCGCAGGCCGGCGACCTGAAAGACGAGCTGCAGGTGCTGTACATTTCCCCGCTGAAGGCGCTCGGGAACGACATCCGCGAGAACTTGCGGCGGCCCATCGAGGACATTCCGTGCCCGGGCGTACGCGCGCTTGTGCGCACCGGCGACACGGACGCAGGCGAGCGGCGCGACATGCTGAAGCGCCCGCCGCACATCCTGATCACCACGCCCGAGTCGCTGTTCTTGCTGCTCACCGCCAAGGGCGGGCGGGGGATGCTCAAGAGCGTAAAGACCGTCATCGTTGACGAGCTGCACGCGATGATCGGCACCAAGCGCGGCGCGCACCTGATGCTGAGCCTTTCAAGGCTGGATGCGCTGTGCGGACACCCGGTGCAGCGCATCGCGCTGTCGGCGACGATTAGACCGCTGGAACGGGCGGCGCGGTACCTGGCCAAAGAAGCGCCCGTTCAAATTGTCGCGCCGCGCATGGAGAAGTCGTCGGACATCCTGGTCGAAAGCGTGGTGCCCGACATGCGCCAGCTGCCCGAGGGCAGCATATGGCCGGAAATCGCCCGCGCGGTGGTGGACGAGTGCCAGAGCGCCCGGACGGTCATCGCGTTTATGGAGGGGCGCGCCCAGTCGGAAAAGCTGGCGCACCTGGTGAATGCCATCGCCGGGGCGGGCTTTGCCCGCACGCACCACGGCTGCGTGTCCAAGGAGCAGAGATTGGAAGCCGAGCGCCAGCTGAAGTCCGGCCAGCTGCGGCTGCTGTGCGCCACGTCGTCCATGGAGCTGGGCATCGACGTGGGCGAGGTGGACAAAGTGCTGCAGATCGGCTGCCCGTTCAGCGTGTCGGGCGCGCTGCAGCGGCTGGGCCGCGCGGGCCACAATCCGGGCCGCACCAGCGTGATGCGCATCTTTCCGCGCATGGCGTCCGAGATCGTGACGGCTGGTATGACCGCCACATCGGCGCTATGCGCGGGCATCGAGCCCGCGAGTCCTCCTGAAAATTGCCTGGACATCCTGGCGCAGCACCTGGTGTCCATGGCCGCCGAGGGCGTGTACCCGGTGGAGCGAATTCTCCAGATTATCACCTCGGCGCATAGCTTTCGGGGTGTGACGATGGAAGATCTCGAATCTGTGCTGCGCATGCTGTCCGGTGACTATGAGCACGCGCAAGATCGCCCGGCGAGGCCCCGGCTGATCTATGATCGCATCCACTCCGTGGTGGGTGGCGACCCGTACAGCCGCATGCTGGCCGTGTCGTCCGGCGGCACGATTCCCGATCGGGGCTGGTTCCCGGTGTTCCTCGCCGATGGCACGCGCCTCGGGGAACTCGATGAAGAAATGGTGTTTGAATCGCGCGTGGGCGATCGTTTCCTGCTGGGCGCTTTTGGCTGGCGGATGGTGGAGATCCGGAAGGACCGCGTCATCGCCGCGCCCGCCGCGCCCGAGGGGGCCAGAATCCCGTTCTGGCATGGAGACGGCGGCGGCAGAGCATACGAGGTGGGGCTGCAGTTCGGGGCATACATGCGCGGGCTGAACGAAGCGCAAGCCGCCGGCAGGCTGTCTGAGCGGCTGCTGACGCTGCACATGGACGCTGCTGCCGCCAGCAACGCCGCGCGCCATCTGCAGCGCCAGTTTGAGCTGACCGGCCAGCTGCCGGACGACCGCACGATCATCCTGGAGCACTTCTCCGACGAGGCGGGGGAGCGCCAGCTGATGGTGCACTCGGTGTTCGGCCGGCGGCTGAACGCGGCGCTGGAGATGCTGATGCGCCACGAAGCCAATCGCCTCACCGGGCAGGATGTGCAGTCGTATACGGATGACGACGGGTTTCTGCTGTACCTGAGCACCCGCGCCGTGCCCGAAGGGCTGATGAGCGTGCTGGATCCGCTGCGCGCGCGGGAGATCATCCGCGCCATGCTGCCCGCCACGCCGCTGTTTCAGATGAGCTTTCGCTACAACGCCAACCGGTCGCTGATGATGGGCGTGCGCAAGGGCGGACGCGTGCCGCTGTGGGTGCAGCGCGTGCGCGGAGCCGAGGCGCTGCAGGACGCCGCGCGGGACATGGATCACCCGCTGATGCGCGAGACGCTGCGCGAGTGCATGCACGACTACATGGACCTGGACGCGCTGGACCAGGTGCTTTCGCGGCTGCGCGCCGGGGAGATCGCCGTGCACGAGATTCACACGCCGTCGCCGTCGCCTATGGCGCTGCCCCTGAGAAGGCAGGTCGAGGCCACGATGATGTATGAGTACTTTCCGACGCCCACCGCGGCCATTCACGCCTCGGAGCAGGCGCTGGCCGCCACCGAGACGATCGTGCCAGATGGGGCGCTGCTCGAAGCGCCAGTGTACCGTCCGCAGCCCAAAGACGCCGAACGGCTGCACGCTATGCTGATGGCCGAGGGCGATCTGATCGCCGGGGAGGTCGAGGCCCCGGTGGACTGGCTGACAGGTTTGGCCAATACCGGGCGCGCGCTGTATATCGAGCCCGGGCTGTGGATCGCCGGTGAGCAGGCGGAGCTGTACCGGCAGGCGCTGGAGGACATGGATTTCGAGGCGCGAAAGCGGATTGTCCGGCGGTTGCTGCGCTATCGGGGCGGCCAGACGCCCGAGTCGCTGACGGAGCGCTATTTGATTTCGGAGGACGATGGGGAACGGATGCTTCAGGCGCTGGTCTCCGAGGGTGTGGCGGCGCCGCACGACGGTGTGTTTTACCACCGTGAGCTGTACCAGCGCGCGGTAAGGGAAACGGTGTACCTGCGGCGGCAGGTCGAGACGCGGCCGGGATCGGCGTTTGCTCGGATGCTGGCGGGACGCGCCCGGTTCGTGGGCGGCGCGCGGGATCAGCTGCGGCTGGCCATGCCGGGATTGCTAGACTTGCCGTATCCCATCGAGGCGTGGGAGGGTGTGTTGCTGCCCGCGCGGGCGTCGGGATACCGCCCAGCTCTGCTGGACGAGCTGTTGAGCGAGGGGCAAGTATTCTGGCGGATGGCGGACGGCAAGCTGAGCTTCCACAGCGCGGAGGACATCGACTGGGACGGCGAGCTGCCGCTGGATGATATCGATTTGAGCGACGATGAGCGCGCGTTGCTCAAGGCGCTAAGGGCGCGCGGGGCCAGCTTCGCCCACGCGCTGTCCCCGCTGATCGGCGGGCGCTCGGCGCTGGACGCGCTGATGGAGCTGATGAAGAAGGGGCTTGTGCGGGCGGACAGCTTCGCGCCGGTGCGGCTGCACCTGGAGCAGAGTGCCATTAAGCCGGGCAAGCGGCGCGCGCGGGCGCGGGTGAATGTGCAGGCAGCCGGGCGCTGGGAGCTCTTGCGGCCACAGGTTCGGAAGTCGCCCGGGCAGCTGCTGGAAAGGGCGTTTGCGCGGTGTGGATTGCTTTGCCGCGAAACCTGTGAAGGGCAGCGCTTCGGCTACGCGCTGGAGCTGCTGCGCGTGTGGGAATACACCGGGCGCGCGCGGCGGGGATACTTCGTGCGGGGATTGTCCGGGGCGCAGTTCATCCTGAGCGCCGACTACGAGCGCTCGCTGGCGCAGATGGCGGCCGAAAGTCCGGAGGTCCTCTGGCTGAACGCCACCGACCCGGCGCAGGCCTGGGGACGATTCTTGCCGCACGAGGAAGGGCGCTCTTTCTTGCTGGTGCCGGGCACCGTGGTGGCGCTGAGGAACGGAGAGCCGGTCGCGGTTTTGGAGCGCGGAGGGGAGTGTCTGCGGGTGTTTGACGCGGCGGCGCTTGCTTCGGCGCTGGAGGCGCTTGCGCGCCAGTTTGAGCTGGGACGGGTGTATCCGGGCACGAGCCGCATCACCATCAAGAAGTATCCGGAAAGCGCCCCTGAAGCGCTGACACAGGCGGGTTTTGTTCGAGAAATGATGGACTACTCGCTGTGGCGGCGCGCGTTTTGATTCCGTTCTCGCAAAAAAAAGGAGGCGTCAAGCCTCCTTTTTTGCGCGATTTTGGATGACGACCATGCCGCCGGGCGGCAGAAAGCGGAACCCGGGATTTCCTGGCTATTCTTCGCTCGCCGAGTCCAGCGACGCCGTGCTGACGCCCCGGCGCTGGGCGATGGCGCGCATCTCGTCGAGCGTGGCCGGGTTGACCCGCACGCCCTTTTGCCGCACCTCGGCGCGGGATATCTGCTCTTTCTCGCCGTGGGTATAGATCCGGGCTTGTCCGGCGGCCTTGCGCGCGTCGCGCAGCTTCTGCAGGAACTCGGACAGCCGAGCCTTGATTTGCGGCTTGTCGCCAAACAGCCCATAGTCTATGGCGCAGAACCCGTGGCAGATGTCCGCGCGGCCGGGCGTCTCATAGATGCCGTCGGATGTGGCGCCGCCCGCCAAAATGGCCGAGAAAATCTCCGCGATCATGCCGAACCCGTAGCCCTTGTATCCGCTGGTTTCCTCGCCGGAGCCGCCCAGCGGCAGGATACCGCCGCCCTTGCGGCCGATGATGTTGTCAATCACCAGCGCGGGATCATTCGTGTCCAGGCCGTCGGCGTCCACAATCCAGCCGGACGGCGTCTTGGCGCCCCGCTTCCTGTAGACCTCAAGCTTGCCGCGCGGCACCACGGTGCTGGCGGCGTCGAACAGGAAGGGGATCGGGTCCGCCGGCATGGCCATGGCGATGGGGTTGGTGCCGATCATGGGTTGCTGACCAAAAGTGGGCACCATGATCGCCTCGGAATTCGTGACGCACAGCCCGATCAGGTCCTGCTTGCTCGCCATCTCGGCGTAGTAGCCCGCGATGCCGTAGTGGTTGCTGTTGCGCACGGCCACCATGCCGATGCCAGTCGTCTTCGCCTTCTGAATGGCCAGTTCCATCGCCTGGATGGACGCGAGCTGCCCCATGGCGTCATGCGCGTCGACGACGGCCGATACCGGCGTCTCGCGGATGATCTCGGGCTGAGCATGGATGTCCACCCAGCCCCAGCCGAGCTCTCTGTCATAGCGCACCAGGCGCTGCAGGCCATGGGACTCGATGCCGTTCAGGTCGGCGGCCAGAAGCACATCCGAGACCTGTTTGCTCTGCGCATCGTCGAACCCATAGGAGCGGAAAAGCGCGGCCACGAAGGCCTGCGCCTGCGGCAGGGGGATGCGCTGATAGCGCATGGTATCGCCTCCTTGCGGTCGCATTGGCCGGATCGAGAGGGACATTTTGGGAACAATTCGCGATGGAAATGGACAATTCCTGCATCGGGAGCCCGTGGCGGCAGGAACGATCGATGGACATTTTAAATGAAAATGAGCGCTGGGGAAAAACTTTGGCATTTTAAATGACTTTTTTTTGAAAAAGGTGATATAATATAGTCAAGAGACACTGGGACAGGTCTGCCTAAGCGGACGCACTTTCAGTGCAGAGGGCGCGCTCCTGCGCGTTGCGTTCGAATGAGGGGGAGGTGGCTGCGATGTACAAAGTGGACGACATCGTGCTGTATGGCGCGGATGGTATTTTCCAGGTGGCCGAGATCACCACGAGGCGCGTCGGGGATGCGCGCATCGAGTACTACGTGCTGAAGTCCTGTGGGCCGCAGAAATCCACAGTCTATGTGCCCACCGGCAATGAGGCGCTGGTGTCCAAGATCAGCAAGATGCTCTCGAAAGACGAGATCCTCGAGCTGATTCACGCCATGCCCGGCGAGAATACCATCTGGATTGAGAATGACAACGCCCGCATGGCGAAGTACAACGAGATCCTGAGCAGCGATGACCGGCGGGCGATCTTTCAGCTGGTCAAGACGCTGGCGGTGCGCCAGCAGGAGCTGAAGGAGCAAAAGCGTAAGCTGCGCGCATCGGACGAACAATTCCTGCGCGAGGCAGAGCGCCGTTTGCACGAGGAGTTTGCCCACGTGCTCAATATTGACCAGGAAGAGGTGCTGCCGTTCATCTTCAGCCAGATTCAGGGCTGGCAGGGAGACGCGGCGGCTGCCAAGCCCGCAGCGCTGTAATTCTTACAGAAGAGTCGGAGTGGGGTCTCCATGAAAAGGCCGCGGTACGCCGGGCGCTGGCTGCTGTTTGCGGCGCCGCGCTGCTTGCTTCGGCGAGATGAAATTCGGTGCAACTTAAAAACCCGAGGCGCTGCCCCGGGTTTTCGCTTTTCATTTGTGGTTCTCGCTTCTCTTGTATCACACGGGCACCGGATTGCGAAGCCGTTGCCTACATGATCGACCACAATTTGACACGAAGACTAGTTTAGCACGAAAAGCGCCAAAATACAATGAAATTGTCGATATTCTGTAGATGTGCTATAATCGATGCAACACAATGCACATAGAGGAGAACTGCCCATGCTGAGACGACTGTTGGCGCTGCTGCTTGCGCTTGTGCTGGCGGTTTCACTGGCCGGGTGCACGCCTGGGGAACAGAAACTCGCCGAGAAGCGGTTGGATGAGGACATTTCGAAGGTTCAGAGCGAACCTGCCGCGCCAGAGCGCGCCGAGCCGGAGCGAGCGCCAAACCAGCAGGCGCCGCCCGCCGCCATCGACGAGCACGGCGCCTATACCGACGTGGACAGCGTGGCGCGATATATTCACACCTACGGCAAGCTGCCCAGCAACTACATCACCAAGAAAGAGGCCGAGAAGCGCGGCTGGAACAGCCGGCAAGGCAACTTGGCCGAGGTGCTGCCCGGCATGAGCATTGGCGGCGACCATTACGGCAACTATGAAAAGCTGCTGCCCACCGCCAAGGGGCGCAGCTACCGAGAGTGCGACATTGACTACAGAGAAGGCAGGCGCAACGCCAAGCGCATCGTGTTTTCAAACGACGGACTGATCTTTTACACAGACGACCACTACGCGAGTTTTGAGCAATTGTATTGAGGTGCGCATGAAGACGATTTATCTGTCCGCCCGCTCGATGACCGGCGCGGAGGCGGCCCATAAGTATCTGAAAAAGAAGCTGCGTTTTCTGCCGGACTACTATGGCATGAATCTGGACGCGCTTTCCGAGTGTCTGCGAGAAGATCTGGACACCCCGACGCGCATCGAGCTGCCCCGGGCCGTGACCGATGAAGAGCATCTGGGCGCGTACGGCCAGCGCATGATCGATGTGTTTCAGGATGCGGCCCAGGAAAATATGAACTTGAAGCTCGTGCTCAAAGGAACCGCGTCTGATCAAACATGAAAGCAGCATAGCTTATTCACGGGAAGTCTTGAGCAAAGGAGATTTTTCGCAATGAGCTATTACCTGAACGACCGGATTGGGCTCTTGTTCGCGATGTCCAACGCGGTGACCAACAGCGTCAGCGCGTTTGCGCGCAGTGAGTTTGGCGAGCTGATCTTCCTGGACGCATACGAGACGGGTGGACAAGGCACGGCTGAAGGCGCGGTGGCGCCGCTGGGATCGCAGGGGGCGTTGGTGCGCTCGCGCAACGGGCGAAACCTGTTCGTTGTAAACGCGGGTGACGGCACGGTAAGCAGTTTTCGCATCGGCGGAAACCAGCTGCGGCTGATGTGCGTCACGGCCACGGGCGGCGCGCGCCCGGTGAGCCTGGCCGGGATGGCGGATCTGCTGTATGTGGCCAACGCCGGCGGCGAGGAAGGGGCCAGCCTGTCGGCCATGCGCGTGCTGCCCGATGGCAAGCTGGAGCCGGCGGGCGAGCCTCATCTACTGTGGGCGGGCGCGGGGCCGGTGTCGGTCCGCTTTTCGCCCTGCGGGCGGTTCCTGGCGGCTAGCCTGGCGGGCGAGAATCGGGTGCTGGTGTTCTCCGTCGGCCCGGGCGGCCGGCTCACCGGGCCATTGGCTGACGCGCGGGTAGGCGCGACCCCGGTGGGGGTGGTGTTCCCGGGAAACGATTTGCTGCTGGTGGGCGAGCGCGGGGAGGGCGCGCTGTCGGCGCATTTTCTGGGGAGGGACGGCGCGCTGTCGCAGGTCAGCGGATCCATACCCAGCGGCCACCAGGGCACCGGCTGGCTCAGCCTGCACCCGGGCGGCCGCTATGCGTATGCCTCCAGTGTGGAGAGCGGCATGGTATCCCATTTCCAGATCCTGCCCGAAGGGCGGCTCAGCCTTGTGGAAAGCGCGCGGAGCTCGGGCGGCGTCGATGCAGGGCCCATCGACAGCGTGGTCGATCGGAATGCCCGCTTTCTGTACGTGCTCAACGGTGCGCAGGGCACCATTGCGGTGTTCCATATCGGGCGCTACGGCAACATGGAGCCGGTGCAGCTGGTCGAAAAAACCGGCTTGCCCACGCTGGGCGCGCAGGGGATCGCAGCGGTGTAGCAAGGCTACTCTTTTGCAGGGCGCGGCAAGAAGCGCCTTGGCAGAGATAAAAAATCTGCCGGCTATGTCGGCAGATTTTTTATCTATTCGCCTTTCAGAAAGGATGCCAGTTGCTCGCGCGTCACGCCCACGCCCAGCATGGCGTCCAGCCTCTTGCCGTCCATGCGATAGGCGGGCACCGCCCACACGCCGGAACACTCATACGCCAAATCATTGATGGCCTTCTGCGCGGCCTCATATTTCCTGCTCTCCAGCGCCTTGTGGTATCCGGCGGCGCTCATCAGTCCCGACACGCAACAAGCCAGCACATCGATGTCCTCGCAATCGACGCCCCGATGGCGCGCTACGTCGTACATCAGCTCGTGAAACGCCCAGATGTCAACGCCCTGATCGATGGCAAAGAGCAATCCCTGGTTCAGCTTGTCGGTGTGGGGGCCGGGCTCGGGAGAGGGATGTGCCTCGGTGGGCCGCCAGACGATTTCGATGTCCGGATGCCCTTGAATCAGCGACACCAGCTCCTTGTGGGCGCGCTCGCAGTGGGGGCACTCGTAATCGAAGAAGATCTCAAGCGTTCTCATGCTTTTTGTCCTCCAAACAAGACGGTTTTCACCATGGCGACGGCTTCCTCGGTGGCGCTGTCCTTGTTGGCGAGGCTGGTCACCAGCAGCGCGAACACCCAGGTGTCTTCCACCTTTTTGTAAATCACGCGCAGGTATGGCTCGGCGACGCGCTCCAGCTGCTCCCAACCGAGGGCCGCCGGCTCGCGCGCCTCGGTCAAGCCCTCATAAGGCAGCCCCATGGCGGCCAGAAAGCTCTCGACGTGCGTTTTGAAGGCCACGTCTTCCGGGATGCAGGCCGTGCGCAGCTCCAGGCTCACCTGCCGGGGCTGATTCTTGCTGAACAGCACGCCGTCGCTGCGCTTGTGAAACTCCACATAGCCGTCCGGAACCCGGTAGCGCATCTGAGCGAGCAGCGTTTTCTCGCGCCTGGCGCCGCGCGCGCGCACAAACACCATGACGGACAGCACCAGCAGCACCAGCAATAAACCGATCAGCGCCGTGTGATTCATAAATACCCCTCTTTTCAGTACTTCTAACAGTTTACCACAAAGCGCGCTTCGTGTATACTGTACGCAATGGATTCCCATCGTCCCCGTTGCGGAATGAGAGGAGAGTTGACGGATGAAGGCGCTGGTTCTGGAGGAGTATGGGCGGTTTGAGTTCAAGGACGTGCCCGAGCCGGTCGTCGGGCCGGAGGATGTGCTGATCCGGGTGAAGGTGTGCGCTGTGTGCGGCAGCGACGTGCACGGCATGGACGGCAGCACCGGCCGGCGGCTCCCGCCCATCATCATGGGGCACGAGGCTTCGGGCGTGATCGAGAAGCTGGGCGCGAGCGTGACTGGATATCGCGTGGGCGACCGCGTGACGTTTGACTCCACGATCTATTGCGGCGGCTGCAAGAACTGCCATGCCGGCTTGGTGAACCTGTGCGGCCAGCGCCGGGTGTTGGGCGTGTCCTGCCAGGAATACCGGATGCATGGCGCGTTCGCCGAGCTGGTGGCGGTGCCCGCGCGGGTGCTGTACGCGCTGCCGGACGGTGTGGATTTCCTGGAGGCCAGCATGGTCGAACCGCTGTCGGTGGCCTATCACGGCGTCACCCGCGCGAGGATCGTGCCGGGCTGCACGGCGGTGGTGGTGGGCGTTGGCACCATCGGCATGCTGATTGTGCAGGTGCTGAAGGCGCTCGGCGCGGGGAAAGTTATCGCGCTCGACATCAATGAGGACAAACTGAAATTCGCGCTGGCGCACGGCGCGGATCACGCCATCAACAGCAAGGACAGCGGCGCGCTGGCACAGCTCCAGGCGCTGACCGAGGACGGCGAAGGCGCGGATGTGGCCTACGACGCGACCGGCGTTCCCGCCACGGTGGAGATGACGATTCAGTCGGTGAAAAAGGGCGGCAGCTGCGTGCTGGTGGGCAATGTGACGCCCAATGTCAACCTGCCGCTGCAGCATGTGGTCACGCGGGAGCTGACACTGCTGGGCAGCTGCACTTCCGCCGGGGAGTATCCCGAGTGCCTGCGTTTGATCGCCGAGCACAAAGTCGACGTGCGTTCGCTGATCAGCAGGGGTGTGCCGCTTGCCGAGGGCGACGAGTGGATTCAGCGGGTGCGCGCGGGGGAGCCGGGGCTGAGCAAGATCGCGCTGATCCCGGAGGCGTAGCGCCATGGACAGAAAACTCAAAACGGCGGTCATCGGCTGCGGCAAGGTGGGCCATTTTCACGCCAAAGCGTTCGCTGCGCTTCCGGAGAGCGAGTTCGTCGGCGCTTGCAACCACAACATCGGGCGGGCGCTGGCATACGAGCAAACGTACGGCGTGGCCGCGTTTGACAGCGTGGAGCGCATGATCGACGAGACCGGCGCACAGCTTGTGGCCATCACGACGCCCCATCCAAACCACAGGGAGAGCGCGCTTCGCACCATCTCGCGGGGTGCGCACGTGCTGATCGAGAAGCCGCTGGCCATCACCGTACCCGACTGTGACGCGATTCTGGACGCCGCGGCCAAGGCGGGCGTGACGGTAGCGGTCACCAGTCAAAGAAGGTTTTACCCGAGCGCGCTGCGAGTGAAACAGGCCATCGATGACGGCAAGATTGGCCGCCCCATCCTGGGCACGGTGACGATGCTCGGCTGGCGCGACATGGCGTACTATGCCTCCGACCCCTGGCGGGGCAGCTGGGACAAGGAGGGAGGCGGCGTGCTGGTGAACCAGGCGCCCCATCAGCTGGATCTGCTGCTATGGTACATGGGGGAACCCTTGGAGGTCTACGGAAACTGGGGCACGCTGAACCATCCGGGCCTCGAAGTTGAGGACACAGCCTGCGCCGTCGTGAGGTTTCAGAGCGGGGCGCTCGGCAACATTCTGGTGAGCAACTCGGTGAACCCAGCGCTGTACGGCAATGTGCATGTGCACGGCGAAAACGGCGCTTGCGTGGGCGTGCAGACCGACGGCGGCGCGATGTTTATCGCGGGGATGAGCGGCATCGCCGAGCCGCCGTTCAACGACCTGTGGACGGTGCCCGGCGAGGAAGGGCTGCTGCCCGAGTGGAAGCGGCAGGACGCCGAGCTGTTTCAGAGCGCGGACAGCGTGTATGACTTTCACCGCGCGCAGGCTCAGGATGTCATTGACGCCATCCTGAGCGGCCGGCAGCCGCTGGTGACGGGGGCGGATGGCGAGAGAACGGTGCGACTGTTCCAGGCGATCTATGAGTCTCAAAGGCTTGGGCGTCCGGTGCGGTTCTGATCCCGGAAGGGGAATGGGGCATTTTGCAGAGGGCAACTCGCTGAATATGACATGCTGCTGTCAGGAATGCCGTGGTATCCTCAAGGAAGACGGAGGGATGCGCATGTTGACAGAGCTGCCCAATGTGGGCAAAGTGCTTCAGGAAAACTTGAGCCAGATTGGCATCGTCACGCCCGAGCAGCTGCGCGAGCTGGGCGCGAAGCAGGCGTTTTTGCGCATCCGCGCCAGCATGGACCCGGGGGCGTGCCTGCACATGCTGTATGGGCTGCAAGGCGCGGTGCGAGGTATCCCGGATAAGCTGCTGACCGATGAAGACAAGGCCGATCTGCGGGCATTCTATCAGGCGCTTGGGTAACGGGCATGCTGCCGCAGCCGCTTGCTGTGTTCTGGCGCGGAAAGGGGAATTGCGCAATGGACTTCATCAGCCTGACGCTGGACAACCTGGCTGCCGAGCACCTGTGCTGCGCCATCGCGGACAAGAAACACCAGACGGGCGTGGAGGCAAAGAAGCGTTGGTTACAGGAGGAAATCCAGCACGGTCACGTGTTCCGCAAGCTGGACGCCAAGGGCAAGGTCTTCATCGAGTACGCGCCCATCGAGCGCGCGCTTGCGCCGGTGCTCGGGGATAACTATCTGTACATCTATTGCCTGTGGGTGTCGGGCAGCTTCAAGGGCAAGGGCCATGGCAGGGCGCTGATGGATGGCTGCATTGAGGACGCCAGGGCGCAGGGCAAAGCGGGCGTCTGCGCCATCGCCGGGCAAAAGAAAAAGCCGTTCCTGTCGGACGGCGGATTTCTCGGAAAATTCGGATTTGAGCGCGTGGATGCGGTGGATGATTACGAGCTGCTGGCGCTCTCGTTTGACGGCAGCAAGCCCAGCTTTTCGGGCAGCGCGCGCGCCCGGCACATCGATTCGAAGGAGCTGACGATCTATTACAGCATCCAGTGCCCATACATTCTGGATTGTATCGCCCAGTGCAAGGCGTACTGCGAGGCCAGAGGCGTACCGCTGCGGCTGGTTCCAGTGGAGAACCGCGCGCAGGCGATTGACCTCCCCTGCGTGTTCAACAATTGGGCCACGTTTCTGAACGGGGAACTTGTGGGAACACAGCCGCTGAACGAAGGATATCTAAAAAAGCGAATCGGGTGATGGGGTCGCGGTGGGCAGCGCTTCGAGCGCTGCCTCTTTTTCTTCCTCGGCCAGGCGCAGTGCCTGCCGCCCGTAGCACAGGATGCAGGGTGTGCGGATCTCCTTGGCCTCGGTGAAGCTGAGCGCCGTGACGCCGGTGGCCAGCCGAAGACCCAGACACTTCTCCCGCGCGTGGTAGCGGCGGCCGTGGGGCGCGATGTACACCGTGGCGGCGGGGGTGTCCTCCCTGAACAGCGTCGTCTGAAGCTCAGCGCTGGCGATGCCGTCTGTTTTCAGCCCGGACGCCTTCTGGAAGGCCTCCACGGCGCGAAGCGTCTGCTTGCCGTAGACGCCATCGGCGAGTCCGTGCAGGTAGCCCAGCTGGCGCAGCCGATCCTGCAGCTGGATCACAGCCTCACCCTGGCTGCCCGATTTCAGCGGTGGATCGGTTTCGGCGTGCGCAAAGGAGGCCATCAGCGACAACGCCAGCAGCAGAAGCAAAATGCGCGCGCGCGTGTTCATGGGCGTTCCCCCCTCCATTGGTGTCTACTGGCATTTTACTATAAGAAGGAAGGCTAAGCAAGCACCCCAGAGGCAGCAGTCCCGCAAGACGTCGTGACAACAAGAATTATGCTTGACCGGCGCCGCGCGGCTGTGCCGCCGGAATGCTGGCCATACGCGGCGGGTGTCAAGCCAGATCGGCCGATCACGGCACCGCTGGCTTCGAATTTTGAAGCGCATCCCAATCCGAAAGGATTGCAAGATAGACGTTTTCCACAATCCATTCGCCGCATCGACCCGCGACATGCCCGCTTCACGAAGTGAGTTTTGGGCGCATGCCACAAGGCTTGACAATCTGGCAAAAAGAATCACGGTTGGTTGTCAAAATGGATTCGCTATCGTGTATAATGAGTGCATTGTGAGATGGATGGGAGGATGCGCATGATGAAAATTGTGATTCTGGACGGTTACACGGAGAACCCGGGCGACCTGAGTTGGGGAGGGTTCGAGGCGCTTGGGGCGCTGACCGTGTACGACAGGACGCCCGCCGATCAGGTCGTTTCGCGGATCGGCGACGCACAGGTCGTGTATACCAACAAGACGCCCATCACCCGGGAAACACTGGCCGCGTGCCCGGGCGTGAGGTTTATCGGGGTGTTGGCCACTGGGTATAATGTGGTGGATGTGGAAGCCGCGAAGGCCGCAGGTGTCCTGGTGGCCAACATTCCGACCTACGGCACCACGGCGGTGGCGCAGTTCGTGTTCGCGCTGCTGCTGGAGCTGTGTCACCACGTGGGCGCGCACGCGGGCGCGGTTCAGGCCGGGCGCTGGAGCGAATGCCCGGATTTCTGCTTCTGGGACTATCCGCTGGTGGAACTGGCTGGGAAGACCATGGGCATTGTCGGCTATGGCCGCATCGGTCAGTCCACCGCCCAGATTGCGCGCGCGTTTGGGATGAGGGTACTGGCGTATGACGCGTTTGTGCAGGCGCCCGAGGTGGTGCCTTTGGATCAGCTGCTTCAGGAGTCCGACGTGGTGTCGCTGCATTGCCCGCTGTTCCCCGAGACGGCAGGAATGATGAATGCGCAGGCGTTCGCCAAGATGAAGCGCGGCGCGATGCTGATCAACACCTCGAGGGGACCGTTAGTCGTGGAGCAGGATTTAAAGGACGCGCTGGCAAGCGGGCATCTGGCCGGCGCGGCGTGCGATGTGGTATCTACCGAGCCCATCAAGAAGGACAATGTGCTGCTGGGCGCGCCGAACATGCTCATCACGCCGCACATCGCGTGGGCCCCCAAGGAAAGCCGCCAGCGGCTGATGGACATCGCAGTGGCCAATTTGCGGGCGTTTGTGGATGGCGCGCCGATCAACATCGTGAACAAGTAGGCCGAGAGGGTGC
>JAVBQA010000108.1:0-13306 GCA_031549325.1 Eubacteriales bacterium
GCCCCGCGCCTTTGCCGGAATGGCCGCCGTACAGGATATCGAAGCCGCTGTCGCCCGGCAGGATCGTGGTGACCTCACCGTACCATCCCGCGACCGCGCCGTGCACCAGCGGGATGCGCATTTCCGTACAAAACTGCTGCAGCAGCAGGCGGGTGGGCACGTTGTCGAGCGCGTCAATGGCGACGTCAGAGCCCGCGAGAATGGCCTGCGCATTTTTCTCTGAAAACGCATCGGTGATCGCTGTTACGATTGTGCTGCTGTTGATATCGGCAACGCGTCGCTTGGCGGCCTCCGCTTTTTGCGCGCCCAGGTTCTTTTCTGTCGAGAGTAGCTGGCGATTCAGATTGCTCTCGCTGAACCGGTCAAAGTCCACGGCGACGATGTGCCCGACGCCGATCCGGGCGGCCATCTCAATGACAAAGCCCCCCAGTCCGCCGCAGCCAATCACGCAAATTTTCTTTCCGGAAAGACTGACCGATTCTCGCTCGGACAGCGCGGATGCATTCCGCTCGTATCGAGGCTCCATCTTCATCGCTCCTCTGCTGTGGTCTGACGGTGACGCGCATATTGTACCACAAAGCGGTCAATTCGACCAGATGACGGCCGATCAGAGAAATTTGAAAGCCAATCGCTGAAAATTGAACGTCATATGAGGGGCGTGAAATGTTATAATCAGAGCAGGATGCATGCACATTGCCCGGAAGGGAGAGATAACCTGATGGCGGAACCGCTGCTTCGAATGGAACACATTGGCAAGAGCTTTGGCCCGGTTCGGGCGCTGAACGACGTATCGATCAATCTGTTCGAGGGCGAAGTGCTGGCGCTGATGGGTGAGAACGGCGCGGGCAAATCCACGCTGATGAACGTGCTGTCGGGCGCATTGCACCACTACGATGGCCAGATCTATATTCAGGGAGAGCACAAGGTTTTCGGCAGTCCGCTGGCCGCGCGGGAGGCGGGCATCGCCAAGATCCATCAGGAGCTGCAACTGGTCAAGGAAATGAGCGTGGCCGAAAACATGTTCATCGGCCGCGAGGTCTGCAACAAGGCGGGGTTTACCCAGAAAAAGCGCATGGAACAGCAGGCCCAGAAATACCTGGACATGCTGGAACTAACCATCAAGCCCAGCCAGCCCATCAAGAGCCTGCGCGTGGGCGAGCAGCAGATGGTAGAGATCGCGAAAGCCCTGTCGCTGAACGCACGCATTCTGATCATGGACGAGCCCACGTCGGCCATCTCCGAGCAGGAATCCGAGAAGCTGTTTTCGGTCATCCGCCGCCTGGTCCAGGAGGGTGTCGGCATCATCTACATTACCCATCGCATGGAGGAAGTTTTCGCCATCGCCAATCGGCTCACCGTGCTGCGCGACGGCGAATACATCGGAACCGTCAGTGCCAAGGACTCCTCGCGCGACCAGATCATCGCCATGATGGTGGGGCGTGAGATCAAGGATATGTATCCCAAATCGCCCGTGCCCATTGGGGACGAGCTGCTGCGCGTGGAGCGGCTGTGCCTGAGGAGCAACGGCAGCTTCAGGAGGACGCTCAAGGACATCTCGCTGACGCTTCGGCGAGGCGAGGTACTGGGCATCGCGGGGCTGCTGGGCTCCGGGCGCAGCGAGTTGTTTGAGTGCCTGTTCGGCCTGCACCCGAAGGACGTCTCCGGAGACCTCTACATTGACGGCAAAAAGGTATCCATCGGCTCGCCTAAGGATGCCATCCGGCTGGGCATTTCCTTCGCGACGGAGGACAGAAAGGGCAAGGGGCTGGTGCTGCCCCGCTCCATCGGCGAGAACATGTCGCTGCCCTTGCTGAAGCATTTTTCAAAGCTGGGCTTCATGAGTACCGCCCAGGAACACAGGGACTGGCAGGTGCAGATGCAGAACATGCGCATCAAGGCCACCAGCTTTAACACGCTGTGCCAGACGTTGTCGGGCGGCAATCAGCAAAAGGTGGTGCTTGGTCGCTGGATGATCACAAAGCCCAAGGTGCTGCTGCTGGATGAGCCCACCCGCGGCATCGATGTAGGCGCGAAGGCGGAAATCTACCAGCTCATCAACCGCCTGGCGGGGGATGGAATGGGCATCATCGTGGTCAGTTCGGAGCTCCCGGAGGTCATCGGCATCTCCGACCGCATCCTGACGTTCTGCGAGGGGCGGCTCACCGGGGAATTCAGCCGCGCCGAGGCCACGCAAGAAAGGCTGCTGGATGCCGCCACCATGAGAGAGGAAGGTGCCGTATGAGCATGAACAGACCGATGCAGGCATCCTTGGCCGAAAAACCGCCGTTTGACTGGAAGCGGTTCCTGAAGCAGTTTCAAAGTTACATCGCGCTGATCGCGATTTTTGCCATCGCCTCCTGCATCTGCGTGAACAACAAAGGACGCAACACCTTCCTGGACATCAGCAACTTCATGAATGTGCTGCGCGCTGTGTCCGAAAACGGCATCATCGCCATCGGCATGACCATGATCATCCTGCTGGGCGACATCGATCTGTCCGTCGGCTCGGTGCTGGGACTGGTCAGTACTGGCAGCGCCGCGCTGCTGGTGAAAAACGGGTTGCCTTTTCTTCCGGCGGTGATTGGCTCCCTGGGCATTGGCGCGCTCTATGGGCTGTTCAACGGCACGGTCTCCACGCGCATGAAAATCCAGGCGTTCATCGTGACGCTTGCGTCCATGAACATCGCCCGCGGTCTCGCGCGCTTTTGGGCCAACGGCATCGGCATTCCGCTCAGCTACGGCTATGGCGAAGGTTTAGCCGCGCCCCAGTTTGAGTGGCTGCAAGCCCGCTTGTGGGATGTGGTGCCGGTTCCAGCCATCATCTTTCTGGTGCTGATCATCGTGTTCTCCGTCGTCATGAACAAGACGCGCTTTGGGCGCCAGATCTACGCCATCGGCGGCAACGAGCAGGCGGCGCATCTGTCGGGCATCAACGTGGCGCGCATCAAGACGCTGGCGTTCATGCTGTGCGGCATGCTGGCAGCGCTGGCCGGCATGATCCACGCCGCCCAGACCTACCAGGGCGGCCCAAACGACGGCATCGGCTATGAGCTGAACGCCGTGGCAGCCGTGGCCATTGGCGGCACGAGCCTGGCGGGTGGCAAGGGAACGATCCTGGGTACGCTGGTCGGCGCGCTGATCATGGGCTTGCTGGATAACATGCTGGGCCTAAAGGGCGTCAACTCCAACCTGCAGCTGGTCGTCAAGGGCCTGCTGATCATCGTGGCCGTGTTCGCGCAGGCTGACAGAAAGAAGGATTGACGAAGGCTTGTCAAGGCAGCGCCCCAAACGGTTTCCCCCTTGTGTGAAACGCCCTGCGTACGAGGGCTTTCATAGATCGACCACACATCAATGATTTGGGAGGAAGAGACATGAAGAAGGTTCTTAGCATCCTGTTGGTTCTGGTCATGGTGTTTGGCGTGTGCGCGATGGCGTCCGCCACCGAGAAGAAGGACAAGTACGTGATCGGCATGGCGCAGTGCAACCTGGGCGAGCCGTGGCGCGTGGCCATGAACGATCAGATCGCCGCCGCCGCCAAGGACTACCCGATGTTCGAGGTCATCTACTCGGACGCCGCGCAGGACAACAACAAGCAGATCGCCGACATCGAAAACTTCATTCAGATGGGCGTGGATCTGCTGATCACCTCGCCCAACGAGGCCGTGCCGCTGACCGCCGTGGTCAAGAAGGCATATGACGCGGGCATCCCGGTCATCCTGCTGGACCGCAAAATCGAGGGCGACAGCTACACCCAGTTCATCGGCGCCGACAACGTGCTGATCGGCCGCGAGTGCGGCAAGTACGTGGCCGAGAAGCTTCTGCCCGATGGCGGCAAGATTTGCGAGATCAAGGGCCTCGAGGGCACCTCGGGCGGCATCGACCGCGACAACGGATTCCGCGAAGGCATCGCGGGCAACTCGAAGCTCGAGATCATCGCCGCTGACAACGCGGACTGGCTGCGCGAGAAAGCCATCACGGTCGCCGAGCAGATGCTGCAGGCGAACGACGAGATCGACCTGTTCTTTGCGCTGAACGACCCGATGGCCGAGGGCGCCTACATCGCCGCCAAGAACGCGGGCCGCGAGAAGGACATCCTGTTTGTGGGCGTGGACGGCCTGCCCACCCCGGACGGCGGCATCAAGTCGGTCATGGACGGCCGCCTGAGCCTGTCGATGGTGTATCCCACCGGCGGCAAGGAAGCCATCGAGAGCGCTTATGCGCTGTTGGTCGAGGGCAAGGAGCTGGAGAAGAACGTCACGCTGGGTACCGAAGCGATCACCCCCGAAACCGCGCCGGAAATCTATGCGCGCATGGGCGGGAAGTAATCCTCATCTATTTAGTGGGGCAAGCGACCCTGGGCATCTCCCGGCGCGTCCTTTGCGAAAACCGAACACGCTCCCGGCGCTTACGTCGTCGGGGGCGTATTCGATTGGCGCGCAATATAGGTGTCATTGACGGATTCATGCGGTTGGGTTATCATGTTTGAGGGGGGAGGGATGGGTCGTGCAAGGACGCAAGAAGCGCGTCGTGTTCCGCAGTTTGCGCGTGCAGCTGCTGGTGTACATGGTGTTGCTCATTTCGATCCCTTTGCTGGCGATGACCATCTTTGGCAACTACTTCTACGCCAAGGCCATTGACGAGCAAGCCACATCCTATACCCGTCAGATGCTGGACCAAGTGCAGCTGAACATCGACTCCAACATCCGCGCGGTGGATCAGGTGATCACTTACCTCTCCATGGACGAGGACGTGCGCGCGTTCCTCGGAGTGGCCAATTTTTACGCTCCAGGCCGCGTGGATATTGAGACCCGCGCGCGCCTGAAGATGCGACCGTTTGTGGACGCCAATAAGGGGCTGCTGTCGGGCATCCTGATCGCCAATGCGGGCGATCTGTATGTCTCAAACGAGATGTTCCGCATTGCCCGCTATCCGATCAACGAGGACGACTGGTACCAGGCGGCCGTGATGAAGAAGGATGAGCAGGTGCTGCTGAGCAGGCCCATCGGCCGCAACATAAGAAACATCCACAACGCCGCCGCCGACGACATCGTGTCCGTTGTCCGCGCGGTGACCGACCCAGAGAGCGGCCGGGTGTTGGGCGTGATCATGGTGGACATGCGGCTCTCCATCATCGAGGATCACATCAAGGATTTGACGCTCGGGAAGAGCGGCTATGTGTTCGTCATGGACGATGCGGGCCAGGTGGTGTACGCGCCGGTAAACCCCACGGTGTACCGAATTCAGCCCCAGTGGGTGCGGGACGAGCAGCCGGGCGGCAGCATGCACATGGTAAAGGGCGAGCGACATCAGCTGCTCTCCACCCACTCGCGGCTGGCTGACTGGCGAACGGTGGGCGTGTTCAAGAGCGGCGAGGTGCTGGAACCGGTGTTGCTGCTCAGAAGCTACATGCTGATGCTGGCGCTGATTGCGGTGCTTGTGGCGTCCATTACGGCCATCACGTTCTCGGCGTCGTTCACGCGGCCCATCTCGAAGCTGCGCATGCTGATGGCCGAGGCCGAGCACGGCAACCTAAACGTGAGCTTTTCCGCCCGCATGAACCACGGCGAGATCGCCCAGTTGGGCGCAAGTTTCAACAACATGATGGAGAAGATCCGGTCGCTGCTGCACCTGGTTTATGTCGAGCAAAAGAACAAGCGCGAGGCCGAGGTCAAGACGCTGCAGGCCCAGATCAAGCCACACTTCCTGTACAACACGCTGGACACCATCCGCTGGATGGCAGAGGAGCGCGGCGCCATTGAGATCGTGCAGATGATCAGCGCGCTGACCAAGCTGTTTCGGATCGGACTGTCGAGAGGGCGGGAGGTTATCTCCCTTCAGGACGAACTGGAGCACGTCAAGTGCTACCTGTTCATCCAGCAAGTTCGCTACGAAGACAAGCTGGATTACGACATCGATGCGGATGAGGGCTGCCTTCAGGACCGCGTAAACAAGCTGATCCTGCAACCGCTGGTGGAGAACGCGATTTATCACGGTATCAAGCAAAAGCGAGGCGCGGGGCACATCACCGTGTCTGCGCGGGAAGAGAGCGGCCAGCTCGTGCTGATGGTGCGGGACGATGGCGCGGGCATGAGCGCCGAGGAGTGTGAGCGGTTGAACCAGGCGCTGCGCGCGCCGGGCGGTGAGAGATTTGAGCATGGCTACGGCATCTTCAACGTGAACGACCGCATTCGGCTTAGCCATGGAGAAGGTTACGGACTGTGCTACTCGGCGAACGACGCTGGAGGCGTGACGGTGACGATCCTGCATCCGATCATCCGGGAAGAGGGGGGGAGAGACTGATGTGGAGGCTGATGATTGCCGATGACGAGCCGAAGATTCGGCGCGGGTTGAAATCGCAGATCGCCCACATGGGCCTTGAGATTGAGGTGGTGGCTGAGGCGGAGGACGGCGAGATCGCGCTGCAGCTGACCGAGCAAACCAGGCCGGATATCCTGCTGGTGGACATCAACATGCCGTTCATGAGCGGGCTGGACTTCATTGAACGCCTGAAACAGGTGCGCACGGACGCCTATATCATCGTAATCACCGGGTTTGAGGCGTTCGATTATGCGCGGCGCGCGCTGGATCTGGGCGTGCATGCCTATATGCTCAAACCGGTGGAGCTCTCGGAACTGCGGGCCCAGCTGGACGGCGCGATTCAGAAGCTGAGTGAGCAGCGCGAGCGCGAGCGCCACTTTGCCTGGGCGCTGCAGCAGTTGGATAAGCGGCGGGAGCTGCTGCGAGAGGAGTTCTTTCTCGGCGTAACGCAAGGACAGCTGTCCTCTGGGGAGATTGAGGAGCAGCTGGCGTTTCTCGAGCTGCCGCCCATGAAGCGCGTGGCGCTGCTGATGATCCGCGCGCGGCCCGAGCAGGACGCGGGAACCATCTGGCGCCCGCGCATGCTGCAGTTTGCGTTCGCGGACGCTCTTCGGGATGTGCTGGCCCGCTGCCGGTTTTCTTGCGTGTTCGCCGATGAGCGCGACAACATCTTGGTGTTTTACGACGCCGACGAGGCCATGGATGAGGCGCTGACACAAGCCGCCCGCCAGGCGGGCGCGGCGCTGTCGGTGAGCGCCGATGTCGAGATCCAGACGTCAGTGCACAGCTTTTTTGGGCTGGAGGCCGCTTACGACCAGCTGCTGGAGGCCATGCAGCGGGAGGCCGCGCGTCCGCCCCAGGTGGATCAGGCCATCCAGTTCATACGCAAGCATTTTCAGCGCCCGGATCTGGGACTGACCGACGTGGCCGAGGCCGCGCAGGTCAACCCGGCTTACCTGAGCCGCCTGATGAAGCAGGAGCTGGGCATGCCATTCTCCAAATACCTGACCACCGTGCGCATCAACGCAGCGCTGGCGCTGATGCAAAATGGCGACGCCAAGGTCAAGGATATCGCCGCGCGCGTGGGCTACAGCACGCCCCATTACTTCAGCACGGCGTTCAAAAAAGTGCTGGGCGTTTCGCCCGCCGATTATCGAAGCGAGGACAAACTGAAATGAGGCGCGCGAGCTGGCTGCGTTATGGTGTGTTTCTGGCGGCGCTGCTGTGCGTGGCTGCAGCCGCCGTGCTTCTGCTGCCCAGGTCTCAGAGGGATCCGGGACCGGGCCAGATTGAGTTTCTGATCGGCATGAGCCAGGCCAACCTGACCGAGCCGTGGCGCATCACCATGAACCAGGACATCGCCCGCGCAGCCGCTGAGCACGACAACTTGCGCGTGATCTTCACCAATGCCTCCCAGGACATCCAGCGCCAGAACAACGAGCAAAGGCGACAGGAAGACATCCGCCGCCAGATCACGGACGTCCAGCGCCTGCGCGGTTACGGTATCGATCTGCTCGTGGTGTCACCCATCGACGGCGAGGCGCTGCAGCCGGTGATCAGCGAGGTGTTTCGTGAGATTCCGGTGATTGTGCTGGACAGAGGCGTGCGCGGCGAAGACTACACGCTGTTCATCGGCCCCAACAACTACCGGATCGGTCAGCTGGCGGGCAAAGAGGTGCTGGGTCTGCTGGGGGAGGTGGGCGGACGCGTGCTCGAGATTCTGGGCGTGGACGGCTCGCCGCCGGTGGCCGAGCGAAGCAAGGGTTTCACTGATGCCATCGCGAGCCAGACGAACGTGGTTATGGCGGCGCGCCTTGTGGGGAACTGGATGCAGGACCAGGCGGAGGACCGCACCAAGGAGTATATGGTGGAGAACCCGGGTGTGATCGACGTGGTGTTCGCACAGAATGACGCCATGGCTTACGGCGCGCGCCTGGCGCTGGACAAGCTTCGCGTGCCCGGCATGCGTTATGTGGGCGTGGATGGACTGGATGGCCCGGGCGGCGGGCGAGACATGGTGAAACAGGGGGTGCTGGACGCCACATTCTATTGCCCGACCGGTGGTGAGCAGGCCATCGAGTACGCATTGCGGATCCTCCAGGGTGAGAAGAACCTGCCGCGCGAGTTGATCCTGGAGCCGACGGTGATCCTTTCCGATGGGTAGTAGCGGCGGCGGTGGCTGAAAGGCCATCTGTGCTCTGACTGTTCGCGCAAAAAAAGGGCCGCTCAGGCGCGGCCCTCAGCCTGTCAAAAAAGTATCTGGCATGCAGGGAGGGAATATTGAGCTTGCAGAACAGCCAAGCCCAAGGGGGTTTTCGGGGGCCGAAGTCCCCGGATCAAAGCCGCCGAAGGGCGACCTGCGCGCCTGCAGGCTGCTTCTGCACTGGATGCATGTCTGGCCGTGAATCCCTGATTCACAAGACTTGCATACCGCTGTCAAAAGACGCAGTATTTTGACAGCCTGAGGGCCGCTCAGGCGCGGCCCTTCAGACGCTTGACTATTTGGGCGGTGCGGCTGAGAACAGCTGCACCCAGTAGTGGGTGTTGCCCACGTTGTAGTAGCCAACGCCGATCACGCGGAATTGCGGATCCAGTATGCTCTCGCGGTGACCACTGCTGTTCATCCAGGCGGTCATCGCGTCCGCCGGCGTGGTCAGCTTGTTGGTGCCTTTCGCGATGTTCTCGGCGCAGGTGACGGAAAGATAGTAGGGGATGAGCGTCAGGCAAGCGGTGCCGTTCGGCCGGATGTGGTCATAGCGAACGACCAGCTCGCGCGAGCGGATCTTGGCCCAGCCCATCATCGGCTCATAGACCGAAAGCTCGGCAAGCCCGCGCGCCCGGCGCTCGACGTTTACCAGCCGGTATACCTCATAGGCGAAGCGGCGCTCTTTATCTCCCACCAGTACCGCGCATACGCGCTCGATGCCATCGATCGAGCAGGTGATGTTGGCGCTTCCCGGCGCTGCCCCGGTAACCACCCCTGCGGCCGAAACCCTGGCGATCTGCGCGTCGCTGCTGCGCCAGACGGCCGTCTTCTTGGAGGTGGTGTTTGCGGGTTCAAAGCCGCCCGGAGTGATCGTGGCCGTCTTGCCTTCGTCCAGCTGCAACGACGTCTTATCCAGCGTGTAGCCGGTCAGCGGCACGTTCAGGATCACCTTCACCTTGCACGTCGCCGACGCACCCCTGTAGGTGCAGGTGATGGTGGCGCTGCCCTTTTTCACAGCCGTCACCAGTCCGCCGGCATTGACCCTCGCGACCTTTTTGTTGCTGCTCTTCCACTTGGCCTTTTCGGGCACGATCGGGATGCTGGCAGGGGTCACCTTCGCGATCCATAGGAGATAAGACTCGCCCTTGTTGATCGTGACGGACTTTTGGCAGAGCACGATTTTCTTTGCTTTCTTTGCGGCCATGGCGGGCGGGCAGACCGCAAGAAAACTGAGCGCAACCAATGCGGTCAGCACGAATACGAGCAGCTTGTTACGGTTGGTTGCCACCTTAAATCGACCTTCTTTGTCATTTGTTTGTAAACACACCATAACACAAACGACAACAAATGTAAATATAACACAAATGATAAATATTTGTAAAATAAGACCATGGTCTGGAATGGTTGGCAGGAGAAGCGCAGGAGAACGTCGACGGGTTGGACGCTGACCTGCGCTAGCGGTGTTTTTGTGGTTTTCAATGGGCGCAAATCCGCTTTGGAATGGCGTTATGCATGCGGCAGCGCGCCGACGATTTTGTGGGGGACGTACAGCGCTTCAAGGTAGGCGACGTCTTCCGGCGAGAGCGCGACATCCAGAGCGCCCGCCGCGTCGTCAAAGTAGTTTGCCCTGGTCGCGCCGATGATGGGCGCGGTCACGCCTTTGCTGAGCTGCCATGCCAGCGCGATCTGCGTCATGCTTGCGCCGTGCTTTTCGGCGAGTTCGCTCACGCGCATCACGATGCCGTAGTCCGATTCCTGCGTGCTGTCGTACTTGCTGATGGCTGTCTTGTCTGTCCGGCTGCGCATGGTGTCGCTGTGCCAATCGAGGCGGGAAAGCCGCCCGGCGGCCAGCGGGCTGTAGGGCGTGAGCGCGACGTTCTGCTCCCTGCAGATGGGGATTAGCTCACGCTCATCCTCGCGGTACAGCAGGTTGTAGTGGTTCTGCATGGACGCGAACGGCGTCCAGCCGTTCTTCCGGGCCGCAATCTGCATGTTGTGAAACTGGTAACCGTACATGGCGGATGCGCCCAGCGCGCGCACCTTGCCCGACGTAACCAGCGCGTCCAGCGCTTCCATGGTTTCCTCGATAGGGGTGTCATAGTCGAAGCGGTGGATGATGTACAGATCCACATAATCCGTGCCAAGCCGCTTCAACGAGCCATCGATTTCGCGCGCGACCGCTTCCTTTGACAGGTGGCCTTCGTTGAAATACACCTTGGTGGCGATGACGACCTTGTCGCGTGTGGTAAGCTTTTTCAGCGCGCGGGCGAGATACTCCTCGCTGGTTCCGGCGGAATAGGTGTTGGCCGTGTCAAAAAAGTTGATGCCCAGATCGAGCGCGCGCGCAATCAGCGCCTCGCTTTCGTCCGGGTTCAGGGTCCAGGCGTGCATCTTGCTGGCGGGATCGCCAAAGCTCATACAGCCCACGCACAGACGGGATACCTCGATGCCGGAGTTGCCCAATGCCGCGTATTTCATGTGATGGACCTCCTTGAAAAGCTGATTGAGATGACCTATAATGGCAGTGTACCACCCTGTGGTTACTACAGGGCAAGGGGATTCTGATGTTTTCTTTTGCGGGGAGGAACGCTTGATGTATACGATGAAGGAAGCCTGTGAACAGGTGGGCATTCCCTATGAGACGCTGCGCTTCTACTGCAACGAGGGCCTTGTGCCCAATGTGAAGCGAGACAAGAACAACTACCGAAAATTTGATGCAAGGGACATACGCTGGCTCCTGGGCCTGCAATGTCTGAAGCGTTGCGGCATGGGCATTCAGGATATGAGGAAGTTCATGATGCTGTGCATGGGAGGAAGCGCGACCATCCCCGAGCGCAAGCGCATGCTGGCCATTCAGCGGGAATTCTTGCTGAGCAAGATGGCGGAACTCCAGGCGGGCATTGAGTTTATCGATGGCAAGCAGCTGTACTACGACAGGGTTCTGGCGGGTGAAGTCCAATACTCGAGCAGCCTCATGCGGATGGAAGAGTAGTCCCTGATGGCTCCGCGAAACAATCCGGCGAGCGGTGCGCCGTCAAACCCTCAGGATGCGGCCCTCTTTGCGCGGCTTCGCGCGGGGCTCTGGGCCGTCGCGGTAACCAAGCAGCACATTGCCGATCGGGACGAGGTCGTCCGGAATTCCCCATTGTTCCCGCAGCGCGCGCCCATCGTCCGTATCAAATACCTCTTCCGTGCGGCCCACGTAGCATGCGCCGACGCCGAGAAAATGCGCAGCGAGCTGAATGTTTTCCGCGATCATGGCGGCGTCTTCACGAGCGTACCGCATGTTGAGCGCAAAGATGGTCAGCACCGTGGGCGCGTGGTAGAAGCCGTCCGTCAGCGTCAGGTCGTCCTTGATGCTGGGCTGGTCGGCGGAGATCGGCTGCGCGACCTCTGTGGGTTCCTGGTTCCTGAACTGCATGTGGCGGCTCAGGCGACCCAGGCGCTCGTTGACCTGCTTGTCCTGGCAGACCACGATGCGCGAGCGCTGGTTGTTGCCGGCGCTGGGCGCGTGCAACCCCGCCCACAGGATCTGCTGCAGCACATCCTCGTCCAGTTGCCGGTCCTGAAAGCGACGAATGGCGCGGCGAGCAACCATTTTCTCAATGAGTTCGTGCATGAAAAATCCTCCTTTGCCGATGCGGCTGGGCTGCGCCCTGCTCCCTGCTCCCGCGAAAGCTGAATGCGCGGTTCATGCGCGCGTCGCATTGGGCGGCGCCAGTGCTGATGACATCATATCTGGTAAAGCGTTCCGTGTAAAGTAGGCACATCATGGTGACATGGTGTGCCAATGGAAACCATTGAACAGCTGTTTACTGTGCTTGTCATGTTGGATGCACATGTGATATAGTGATTGAACGGGATGTCCAGAGGGGAAGCCCATCGTTGCCAGCGCCAGCAAGAAGTGCGGATTGAGAGGGGAGAAGAAGTATGAAGTTCGACCTGTTCATCAACTTTGACGGGAACTGCCAGGAGGCGGTTGAGTTCTACGCGAGGGTGTTTCGCTCTGAGGTGAAGGATCTGATGACCTACGGTCAGACTCCGCCCGGCGAAGGATATGAAGTGCCGGAGGCGGACAAGGAAAGGATCATGTATGCCTGTGTGCCGATCTTCGGCTGCGACGTGATGTTCTGCGATACCCCGGCGGGCATGCCGCTGATTGTGGGCAACAATCTCAACCCGACGCTCAGCGTCGACAGCAAGGCCGAGGCGGAAAGGCTGTTTTCTGAATTGGCTGAAGGCGGCGAGATTGGGGCGGAGCTTGGAAAGACGTTCTTTGCCGGGTTGTATGGCATGGTAACGGACAAGTACGGCGTCATTTGGCAGCTGCTCAGCGACGAGTGCCAGATGTAATTGGCTGAAGAATGACGCGCTGAACAGGACACACAGACGGTTGCAGCAGACCCTCAATCGCGGAGAATGGAAGCGATTGGGGGTCTTGTGTTCTATTCTCTCAAGCGTTCTGCGGATGCGTACGCTCGGCTGTCGTCGAAAGGATGGCGCGCCGGCCATTGAAAATAACCAAAGGAGGAATGCGGCTAAATCTTGACAAGACCGACAAAAACTGTTAACATAAAATCAATGAACGTCGCCATGGTAAAGCGTGAAAGACGAAGACGCATAGAGGTTGAAGCGATGTGCTCATTTCTTGCCCGGTTCTATCGGGAGTCGCGCGGCGGCATTCCGGTGCTTTTGGCGATCAACGGCTTGCGGCGCTGGCGGCGCATTCCTGTTTTCAGTTCGGGAACGTCCCCGCGCAGAGGCTTGCCGCCGATGGCGGAG
>JAVBQA010000090.1:0-13286 GCA_031549325.1 Eubacteriales bacterium
CTCGGCCCGGGCGGACAGCGCGTCCTGATCCTCCGGATAGGGATCGGCGGCCTCCAGTTTCACCAGATCCGCGCCTGCTGCCTCGGCGACCCGCTGTGCGACGGCCTCGGTGTTGCCGGAGTGGGAAAAGTATACAACCAATGCCTTGGCGTCCGTATCTGTGGTCTCCGCCAGCCCGATGGCGAATAGGCTTAGCGCCATCGCCACAGCCAGCATCATCGAAATCAGTCTCTTCATCTTGTCGTCCTCCTTCGTTTTTCGGCCCTTGCGGGAATTCCATTGGGCCCGTTCCACATCTCTGAATATATCAACCACTTGACAGCGCATCAATCAGGCGCCGGAGCCCTTGTTTCCGCCTTGCCCCCGCAAATTGTCGCCTGCGCGCCTCGATGAGGGCCGGGCGGCCGCCCGCATTGCCGCAGGAGCGGTCATTTGGGTTTGGGCTTCGCGGCGCGGCGTCTCCGCCCGTCAATCCTGCCGAAACCAGATGTTCGTCTTCAGCGGCGAGTAGGGGTGTGGCTGCTTGTTCCGCTCCAGGATGATCCTCTCGATGTAGTCCCTGACCCGCCAGACAGTCGTCGGATTCTCGCCGGTCATATCCAGCGCCGCGTTCAGCTCCCGAAGGCCAATGTTCTGGTCCGCGCAGACGTCCTGGGGCGTCAGCCCGGAAATTCTGCAGACTCGGCGGGGTTTACAGGAGTTTCACTTGACTCCCGAGGCTTGATTTAGTATATTAGTAATATCTTATTTTCGAATGTGTGAGGTGTGGTTTATGCGGAAATCGGCCTGCATCGGCAGGGAATGCGTGGCGTGCGGAGTGTGCGAAAGGGCGTGCCCGCTGAAGGCGGTAGCGATCGCGCGCGGGGTGATCGCGGTGGTGGACGCGGCGCGGTGCGTGGGTTGCGGCAAGTGCGCGGCGGCCTGTCCGGCGGGAGTGATCGAGATTCGGGCGCGGGAAGGAGAAGGCGCATGAAGAAGCAATGGCATGACTACCTGTGGGTTTTCTCTTCGGCTTATCTGCTGCTCGGGCTCGTCAACATCGGGTTTGCCTGGCTGGGGCTCGCGTGTTTTCTGATCCCGCTGAGCATGGCGGTCTTCGGCGGCGGCAAGGCGTACTGCAACCGCTACTGCGGGCGCGGCCAGCTGTTCCAGCTGATCGGCGGGCGGCTAGGGCTGTCGCGCAACAAGGTACCGCCCCGGTTCCTGCGCTCCGCCTGGTTCCGATACGGTTTTCTGGCGTTCTTCATGACCATGTTCGTGCTGATGATCGCGCAGACCGCGCAGGTGTTTCGCGGCGCGACCGACCTGAGGCAAGCCGTGACGCTGCTGTGGGCGTTCCGGCTGCCCTGGCAATGGGCAGACTGGCCGGGAGCCGCGCCCTGGGCGCGCCAGTTTGGCTACGGATTTTACTCCGTGATGCTGACCTCTACGGTGCTTGGGTTGGTCACGATGGCGCTGTTCAAGCCGCGCAGTTGGTGCACATATTGCCCAATGGGCACGATGACTCAAGGCATCTGCAAGCTGAAGGAGGGCTCCGCATGGAAGAGCGGGCAAAACAAATCGCCGAGCTGCTGAAGGTGCTGGCGAACGAGAACCGGCTGATGATTTTCTGCGCGCTGATGGACTCGCCAATGACTGTAGGTGAAATCGGAAAGAGGGTGCCGAACATCACCCAGTCCGCGCTGTCTCAGCACCTGGGGCTGCTCAAAGCGCACGGCATTCTGACGGACGCAAAGCGCGGCCAGTCGGTCACCTACTCCATCGCGGATCACCGCGTGGAGGACATCATTCATGTGCTGAAAAAGCACTACTGCAATCCGGAGGATGTGATCGTATGAAGAAACTGTTGGGACTGCTGGCCGCCCTGCTGATACTGGGCCAGGCCGCCTGCGCCGTAGAAGCGCCCGTGAAGCCAGCGCACACGAAGATCACCGCCGAAGAAGCCAAGGCGATCCTGGATGGAGGAGAACCCTATATCCTGCTGGATGTGCGCACGGTTGAGGAGTTCGAGGACAAGCGCATTGACGGCGCGATTCTGATCCCCGACTACGAGCTCGCGGACCGCGCCGAGGCCGAACTGCCCGATAAGGAAGCGCTGATCCTGATCTACTGCCGCAGCGGCAGGCGCTCCGCCAACGCCGCCAAGGAGTTGGCCGGCTTGGGTTACTCCAATGCGCTGGATTTTGGCGGGATCATCGACTGGCCATACGCAACAGTCAGCGGCCGCGAGCACGCGGAGCAGCGGATGCGCGAGACCGAGTCGCTGACCCAGTGACACCGCGCCCGCTCGCCCTGGTCTTCGGTTGGTTTGCCAACCCATGCCCTCCTCAGCGGCAAAAGATTACCGTTGACTAACCGCGTGTTCGCATGGTAACATCGTCAAACAATAAAACACGCTCTGTGAGGGAGTAGTTTGCGCGAGGGCCTCCCCGCCCCGCGTGGTCAAGTCAACACGCTGGCTGATTCTTCGCCTGGCTTGCCTTAAAGAACGAGACTCATGTATGGCTGATGTTGGTCATGCTGGGTCTTTTGTTTTGCACACACAGACTCAGACATGGCCGCAACGACCGTGCTTGAGTCTGTTTTATTGAATAAACGCATGGAGTGTGAAGCATGCGCGAGTGCATGGAAACCCGGCAAACCCTGATCGACCGACTGGAATCGAACCCGCAATCCGGCTTGACGGACGCGCAGGCCCGGCGCAGCGCAGACGCGCACGGCGAGAATGCGCTCACCCGCGAAAAGGGCGAATCGCTCTGGAGCCGCATTGGGCATTCGACCATGGAACCGATGATCCTGATGCTGATCGCGGCGGGCGTGATCGCGCTGGTGGTAAACCTCATCCGCGCCGCCACCGGCAGCGAAGCGGACTTCCTCGAATGCGTGGGTATCTTCGCCGCGATCTCGCTGTCGGTGGTCATCACGGTGGTCATGGAGGGCAGGAGCGCCAAGGCGTTCGAGGCGCTCAGCCGCCTGGGCGAGGACGTGATGGTGAAGGTTCTGCGCAACGGAGGCCCGGTGATGCTGAACCAGAGACACATCGTGGTGGGCGACGTGCTGATGCTGCAGACCGGCGACCGCGTGCCTGCCGACGGGCGGCTGCTGGACAGCATGGGTCTGGCCGCCGACGAGTCCGCGCTCACCGGGGAGAGCCTGCCCGCGCAAAAGGATTCTGACCTGGTCATCACCGACGAGAAGACCCCTGTCGCCGAGCGCGCCAACATGCTGTACACTGGCAGCTACGTCACCTCCGGATATGGCAAGCTGCTGGTGACCGCAGTGGGCGACCAAACAGAGTTTGGCCAGATCGCCCAGGAGCTGTCCGGCACGGACAAGGGCGCCACGCCGCTGCAGGAAAAGCTTCAGCGGCTGGGCAAGACCATCACGATCTTCGGTGTCGCCGCCGCCGCCGTCGTGTTCATCTCCCAGCTGATCAGCTTCGCGATGCACGAGGGGCTGATCCTGGGGGAAGTGATGGAGGCGTTCGTAACCTCCATCGTGCTGATCGTGGCCGCCGTGCCCGAGGGGCTGCCCACCATCGTAGCGGTGTCTCTGTCCATCAACATCATCAAGCTGTCCAGGCAGAACGCGCTGGTCAAGAAGATGATCGCCTGCGAGACCGTGGGCTGCGTGAACGTAATCTGTTCCGACAAGACCGGAACCTTGACCGAGAACCGAATGACGGTGGCTCATGCGATCGACAACGACCGCATCCTCCGGAACATCTGCGTGAACAGCACCGCCGACCTGGGCGCGGACGGCGCGTTCATCGGCAACCCCACCGAGTGCGCGCTGCTGACCGCGGCGGGCAAGGCGGGCTGGGACTATCGCAGCTGCCGCAGCGACATGCGTCTCGCGCATGTGTTTCCGTTCTCGTCCGAGGAGAAGGACATGACCACCATCGTGGGCGAGACCGAGGGCTATGTCGCCTACACAAAAGGCAGCCTCGAGAAGGTGCTCCGCTCGTGCGGGCTGTCCCCGGCTGCGCTGGGCGAGATGCAAGCGCAGATTGAGGCATATCAACGGAAGGCCTGCCGCGTGATCGCGTTCGCGCACCGGGTGTTCGACGCCTGTCCTGGGTTTGACAAGGAAGCGGTGGAATCCGGCATGTGCTTCGACGGCTTCTGCGCCATCTCGGACCCGCTGCGCGTCGACGTGTTCGAGGCTGTGCAGCACTGCAAGGGCGCGGGCGTGGAGCTGAAGATGCTTACCGGCGACAACATCGTGACCGCCACCGCCATCGCGAACGAGCTGCGTTTGCTGGACGACGGCCATCTGGCCGTGGAGGCGCGCGAGCTGGAACATCTGTCGGACGCCGAGCTGGGCGCGAAGCTGCCCCAGATCCGCGTCATTGCCCGCAGCACGCCGGGCGTCAAGATGCGCGTGGTGAAACTGCTCAGATCCATGGGCAACGTCGTGGCCGTCACCGGCGACGGCATCAACGACGCGCCTGCCCTGAAAAACGCCGACGTGGGCATCGCCATGGGCATTTCTGGCACCGAGGTGTCCAAAGAAGCCAGCGACATCGTTCTCCTGAACGACTCATTTTCTACCATCGTGCGCGCCATTGCGTGGGGCCGCGGCATCTACGAAAACTTCAAGCGCTTCATCAGCTTCCAGCTCACCGTGAACGTGGCCTCTGTGATCGTGGTGCTCAGCTCGATCCTGCTCGGCTTCAAGGCCCCGTTCACCGCGCTGCAGCTGCTGTGGATCAACATCATCATGGACGGCCCGCCCGCGCTGACGCTGGGACTGGAGCCGGCGCACGGCGACCTGATGCAGTCCGCCCCCGTGGGGCGCGATGAAAACATCCTGTCAAAGTCCATGCTGATTCGCATCGGCGTCACCGGGCTGTACATATCCGCCGTGTTCCTGCTCCAGTACACGCTCAACTTCCTGGGCGCAACGGATGCCCAGATGCCCACGGTGCTGTTCGCGCTGTTCGCGCTGCTGCAGCTGTTCAACGCCTTCAACTGCCGCGAGCTGAACGGCCGCAGCATCTTCCGAAACCTCTTGAGCAATCGGCTGATGCTGGGCGTGATCTCGGTCACGTTCATACTGCAGGTGCTGATCATCCAGTTCGCGGGCGCGTTCTTCGGCACCATCGCACTGCCGGTCCACATGTGGCTGAAGCTGTTCGGCATGGCCGGCAGCGTCGTGGTCCTGTCGGAACTGATCAAGCTGATTGGGAGGACGGCGCGGCAACCGAAACCCGCGTCACGCACCGCTTTCCATCAGGCGCAGCGCTGATCCGGCAGGCCTTCCCCGCGTGAAAATCGAAGCAGACCAAACCCGAACCACCGTCAAGCGCCCTCTGGCTTTCGTTGACCAGAGGGCGCATTCTTTTTGGATCCGATACCGCACGACAACCGCCTAAAAGAGCGATACGGCTTCGCCCGCGGCATCCCGCCGAGCCTTGCGCTTCCGGGCCATCATTCACCAGCACGTGCCGGTTTTCAGCCGCTTTGTCCGTGCTTCCGGGGTTATGCGCGCATCTCCCAATCGATCAGATCGCAGCCTGTCCATCACATCGGCTTCAGATTCTGGTTCAGCCTGTCGATGATCTTTTCCAACCGGCGCCGACGCGCCTGCTCGGACTTGACATCCAGCGAGTAGCCGGTGTAGGTGCGATGTACCGACGGGGGCATCGCCAGCAGATTCGTATATGCGGGCTCGTGACCGCGCACCGACTCGATGAATTGTGCGATGGTCGCTTCGGTGATCTGCGGCCGGGCCTTGGGCTGGAACCTGCCGCCGCGCACGGCTTCTTCTATCTTCGCCAAACCCTCGGGCGCCATTCGGCCCGCCGCGATCAGCGATTCAGCCAGCGCAATGTTCTTATGTGACCATTCGGATAGCTTGCGGCGCGGCGAGAAGTATTTGCGGTACGTCACATCATCGATGGTTTGAATCTGTCCGTCGATCCAGCCAAAACACAGCGCTTCCTCCAGCGCCTCATTGGCCGACAGCGTAAGCGGCCCGCCAGATTTGCCAAACACCAGCCAGACGCCTTCCTCCGACTGGACGTTAAGCGAGAGCCACGCGCGAAACGCGGCGGCGGTTTCAAATTGCAGATGCACATCAACCCACCTCGCAAAAAAACCCACCCACTCCAAACCGATCTCGCTGGCGATCCGCCGTTTGACCATCGGCGCAGGATTCGCGCTCCTGCAGCCATCAGATCCCGACTGGGTCCGAGCGGCAACGCAGAGCCTTCGGATGCGCCCCGCGATGCCTTCCGCCCTCTATAATGCTTTTCTTTGTTCGGAAACCTATGGGCAGGTCTGCCCTGTCAAAGCGTTCGCGCCACCTCACGCAACGCGGCGAGCGCGTCCGCCACAGGGCGCAGTTCAATCCCATTGACCGACTCAATTCGCCGCATGTCCTCCGCAGGGAACGCGCCGGAACTGCTGAGCGCGCCGCACATGGCTGTTGACATCGCGCCGATATTGTGGGTGGGCAAACACACCTGAACCACGCGCCGCACCAGCTCTTTCAGCGCGCGCGTATGGCGCGCACCCAGCTCGGCGCAGGTGTACGCTGCGCACGCGGTGGCGAAGCGCGTCCCTTGGCATTATGGCCTAGTTGACCTTGATCGCGCGATATCGGCAATGGCTGCCCCCAAGCACCGACACGCCCACAGAGCCCTTCAGATACGGGTTGTCCGCGTCGACGTGGCTGATCCTTGCGCCCGCGCACTCCGCCTCAACGCGGTTGCCGCGCGCACTGACCGTGACCGTGTATTCCTGCCCGCATCGCCAAGTGAGCGCCGCCTCAGCCAGCAACTTGTATCCGTTGTCGTTCTTGAGCAGCTGTATCTTGCCGCCTTCCGCGAGGCACACCGCATAACTGCGGATCGCGCCCTGCACGCGCACGTTGACCATGTGGCAACCGCCCACGACGGGTGTAAGCCGGAATTCCGCCGTGTAGTCCGTCCAGTCGTAACGCCCGGTGTAGGCCTCGGCGAAATCGGAGCAGCTCAGGTTCAGCTGGCCGTCCTCCAGATACATCAGGCCCTTCACCTTGGTGAATTGGCTGACCTCCAGGTGCAGTCCCGTCCAGACCTCAGTGGTTTCGTTCTTGAACTCCACCGAGTAATCGGGCTTCCCATCCCAGTAGAGGTCGTCCACAAATGCAGTGAAATCCTGCGGGCGCATGCCATGCTCGCCGGCCATTTCGAACATAAACCCCGCCTCGTCCAGCAAGCCGCCGGGCAACGGAGGCAGCTTGAAGCACATCTCGTGCCATCGGCCGGTCTCCAGCAGCACCCTCTCACCCAAGAATTCTTCGCCCGTGCGCTGCTCCCTGGCGTACAGCCTGACGTATGCTTTCGCGCTATAGGCCGGAATGTAGGCTGCGCCGTGGATCGTCTGACCCGGATAGAGCACCGGGGAGAAGCATGGGTCGTAGCGCGAGTTATGGAAATGTTTGGGCTGATAGTGAGTCTGCTTGTACAGGCAGATCTTGCCGCCCTCGGGCGACACGGGCATCGCGTGCATCTTCAGTGATCGTTTCCCTGTGAACGCAAACTCATCGCTGTTGGTGAGCGTGCATTCGTCCGCACTGGCGATGCGTCTGCTGGGTTCGATCCTGGCGCGCATGGAATGAGTGGATTTCGGATACTCGAAGTGGCAGCTGTCGATGCGGTTCTCGATGAGTTCCTTCCATATCCCGGGGATTGGCTCTCCCGCCACGCGGTAGGCCAGCATCGCGATATAGCTCGCGCCGTAGGGCACGTCCATGATGTTCAGTGAGCCCACGCAGCTGGAGCACACGAGCAAATCGTGCACCGGGCCGATCCACTCGTCCGCAATGCCCTCAATGCCGCACACGACGCCCATGATTGTGGCCACATTGCCCACGTTGCAGTCGGTGTCCCAGCCGCACATGTTGCAGATGTTGATCGTGTCCGAAAAGTCACCTTCGCCGTAGAGCAACGACAGGATCATCACCGCGATGTTGGGGATGATGTGGCAGTTGCCCGGATACTTGTCGTAGCCGAAGTTGTCAAAGATGTACTGGAAACAGGCGCGCCAGTCGCCAGGATTCTTCGCATAATAGCTCTCCACCGCCTTGACCACGCGCGCGTACTCGCAATCCTTGGGGATATACCCCAGCGCCCTGTCGATGATCTTTTTCACGTCGCGCTCGACAAACGCCAGGCTGATTGCCACCGCCACAAAGATGCCGCCATATACGCCGTTGCCGCCGTGGGTGACGCTCGCCGCCTGCTCGGCGTACCTGGCCGCCAGTTCCGGATTGCCCGGTGCCACCAGGCCCCACGTGTCGATGAAGATCTGGCCGCCGATCTGCTCGGCCACCATCGCGCCATTCTGCTCGATAGACCCTGAGCGCGGTGCCCTGATGCCGTTTCGAAGGTTCAGGTAGGCGGTGTGCTCGGTGGAGACGCCATAGCCGCCCCACCAGAAAAACCCATGCTCAAACGGCGCGTAGTTCAAAAGCGCCTCGCCCACGTCCTGGGCGGTCAACTCCGCGCCCGGCTTCAGGTCATCCAGGGCGCGCAAGAAGAACAGCGGCCCGTTGCTGTCGTCGTCGGCTGCAAACTCCTTATAGTCCACCGGATAGTGGCGCAGGTCCCCGTAAATGTCCTTGATCTTTTGGTATGTCCAGCCCTCAATGGGCGCGCCCAGGCGGATGCCGATGATCTTGGCCAGCCAGCCCGCATACAGCCGCTCCAGATAGTCCTTGGGGATCATGATGCTTGTCCTCCTTATCCCTTAACGCTGCCGCTGGTCATACCCTCAATGAATCTGCGGCTGAAAACCAGATACAGAATGACGACGGGCGCGATGGTGACGACCGACGCCGTGTAGATATAGGCCATGTTGGAGGAGTACTCGCCCACGAAGCGCACGTAACGCGTCGCCACGGTCTTCAGGTTGTCATTGGTCAAAAATGTGTTTGCCCACAGGAATTCATTCCACACATGCACGAAGATTAGCAGCGCCACCGTCAGGAAGATGGGCTTAGCGATGGGCAGCGTGATTCGCACGAACACACCCATCTCGCTACAGCCGTCGATCTTCCCCGCCTCCTCCAGTTCGCGCGGGATGCCCTGCAGGAACGTCCTGAGCAGCAGCAAGTTGAACGGGATCTGGCCGGCGGTATACACCAGAATCAGGCCCCACTGTTCATAGGATGAATTGACCAGGCCAACCCTGGAGAGCATGTAGTATTCCGGTACGATGTACAGGAACCCGGGCAGCGAGATCGCCACGAAGAAATAGGCAACACAGAAGTCGCGCCCCCTGAACTGCAGCTTGCTGAGCGCGTACGCCGCCAGGCCCACGATCACAAGCACAAGCAGGATCACGACTGCGGCGATGAACAGGCTGTTCAGAAACGCCTGGCTGTAGGCTCCGGCCTTCCAGGTGTTGGGATAGTTCTGAAACTGCAGATCCGTCGGAAAACCGATGGGCATGCGCTTGACGTCGGCGTCGGTTCGCAGCGAGTTGAACAGCACCTGCAACAGCGGGAACACCGCAAACAGCGCCATGAACGTCAGAAACAGGTATTTCAGCCCGTCCAGCAGGTAATCCTTGAAGGTCTTCTTTGTCTCAATCAACGCCGAGCCCTCCCTTCCTGCTGACATACTTCTGGAGGAAGTAGAACAACAGACAGATGAAGCTCTGCACCACGCACAGCGCGTTGGCATAACCCGCTTTGTACTTCACGAACGCATTTTTATAGATCCACGTCGCCAGGATCTCGGTCTGATTGGCCGGATTTCCGTACGTCATCACGTACACGTAGTCAAACGTCAGGAACGACCACATGACCGTCATGATCAGCACGAACGCGATCGTGGGCATGATACCCGGCACAGACACGTGCACCAGCTCGCGCCACCAGTTGGCGCCATCGACGCGCGCGGCCTCGTACAGCGTGGTGTCAATCTGCTGCAGCGCGGACAAAAACAGCACCATCACAAAGCCCCACCAGTGCCAGTTGTCCACAAACGCCACCGAATACAGCGCGATCTTCGGGTTTCCAATCCATAGCGTCTTGGCAAGCTCCGTCCATCCCCAGGCCTTGAAGATGGAGTTGATGCCGTAGTACGGATTGAAATAAGCCGACCAGATCTTGCCCGCAACGGCGGCGGAAATCACATAGGGAATGAAGTACACCGTGCGAAAAGCCATCTGCCCCCTGCGCGCGCGCGTGATCGTGATTGAGACCACAAACGCAAGGATGATCGGCACCGTGATGAAGATCGACAGCCATTTCAGGTTATTCCGGATCGCAATCCCGACGATCTTGTCCTGGAAGATTTCCTGGAAATTGCGCCAGCCGATGAAGATCGGATTGCCCAGCCCGTTCCATTCGTAAAACGACATGACGAGCGTGCTGAGCGCCGGTCCGCTCACCAGTATGATGTGTACCAACATCGCGGGCAGCACAAACAGATATGGCACCCAGTTGATGCGTCTGGGCCTTAGATCGGGCCGAAATTTTCCGGTCATGCGGAACTCCCTCTCTGAAATGCGAACATAAGGATCGCATTCATGGAATGAGATCCGGGGAATGACGGGAATGCGCCACTCCCCGGCTTAGGCATCGAAAGCTGGCTGGCGGTTTCAGACTACGGCACGTAGGGCGCGTTGCCGGTGGCCAGCGCGTTGTCCACATACTTCTGCACTTCGCCCAGATACTCGTCCACGGTCAGCATGTCAAGGAACAGGCCGTCGGTCTGCTCGTTCATGTACACGCGCGCATCGCTCGGGAAGAACGTCCAGCTGCAGTAGCCCACGTCGCCGGTTGCTTGCGCGTCCATCAGCGTCTTGTACATATCCAGCATCTTGGGGTTGTAGTTCTCGGTGAACAGCGAGGTGTCAAATGCCTTGATCGGGTAGGGCTGCCAGTTGCCTTCCTCGACAGAAGCGATGTGGCGGTCGGTGGAGGTAAACAGGTAGTTCAGCACTTCGGCCGCGGCGTCAGGGTTCTTGGAGTTAGCATTGATCATGTAAGCGCCGCCGGTAGCCAGCGGGAACACGCGGCCCACGCCCTCGCGCATCTCAGGCATCAGCTCAAGATCCCAGTTGCAATCGGGATACGTGTTCAGCAGCGTGCCCGTTCCCCAGGTGCCGTCGATCATCATCGCGGCCTGGCCGTTGGCAAACATGGCGATCATGTCGTCGTTGGAGAGCGCCTGGCTCATCTTGTCGCCCAGATAGCCCGCCTGCCAGTAGTCCACCATGAGCTGGATCGACTCTTTGATCAGCGGATCATCCCATTTGCTCTCCCCTTTGAGCGCGGACTTGATGGCGCCAGGGCCGGCATAGCAGCTCAGGAACGTGGAGTACAGCCAGTCCACGGCCCCTTGGTAATTGCTGTTGCCAAATGACAACGGCACGATGCCTGCCTCCTGGCACTTCTTGCACAACGCCTCCAGTTCCTCGCGGGTCGTGGCGTATTCCCAGCCGTTGGCCTCGAACACGTCCTTGTTGTAGTAGATGACCATGCCCTCGAACGAGTTGGGCAGCGAGTAAACCTTGCCATCGAAGCGGCAGGTTTCGTAGGCCCAATCGAAGAACAGATCCTTCCAGCCATACTTCTCGGCGTACGTATCCAGCGGCAGGATGCGACCGGCCTTGGCGTACTCGTTGGCATCGGTCGGGCCGTCCACGGCTGCGATGTCGGGACCGCCGCCGCCCGCGATCTGCACCTGCAGCGTCTGGCGGTCGGAGTAATACTCAATGGAGATGTCGTAGTCCGGGAAAGCCGCTGAGATCGGTTCCTGCATAAACTTGATGCGCAGTTGTTCGTCCAGATCCGTGACCTGGGTCGCCTGGTTCGCAAACACGATCTTTGGTTTCTCGCCGTCCGACAGCGCGAACGAAGGCAGGAGCGCGGCCACCATCAGAAACGCCAGAAACAGAGCCATGGTTTTCCTCATCGCAAGTCCCTCCTAGTATTTGAATGGATCACGTCCACATGAACGTCAAGCGGAGTCCCCGTCAACAGCTTGGTTGTGTGATTTCACCCCCTTCAACATAGACACTCTAAATTCATTCAATAATTAAGTATGAGCCTGCGCACACTCATCATATTTCGTTTACACTATAGCAACTCACACAACGATTGTCAATATGAATCTGGGCATTGCGCGTATAATGCGATGCCATACATGATATTGATGTGACGTCCATACCAGACAATAAACTAAATTTCATGGACAATTTAGTGGCGAAATGATATACTAATTGCAAAGAGGGGAGCAACCGATGAATTTAAAGGATATCGCCACCATGGCGGGCGTTTCGCAGGCCTGCGTCTCGCTGGTTCGCAAGGGCCGCGCCGGCGTAAGCGCCCCGGTGCGCGAGCGCATCCAGGCGCTCTTGAAGAAACATGGATTCAGCTACGTGGAGCACGACAAGCTGACCGGCTTGCCAGCGGGCGAACAGGGCGCGGAATCCAGCCGCTGCATACGACTCCTAACCTATAAGAAGCATGCCATGCTCGTCGATGGCAACGACGGATTCGTGACGTCGATCATTGACTCGCTAGATCACGAGGCGCGGCTGCGGGGCTATCAGCTGCTGGTGAGTGTGATCGGCCCAGCCAACTACCAGTCCGTGCTGCAATCCGCGGCCAGCGTACCCACAGATGGAGCGCTGGTGGTTGCCACGGAGATGACGCAGCAGGAACTCGGCATCTTCGACTCCATCCAAACGCCGCTGGTGATTCTGGATAGCGACTTTATACAGTCGCCCTACAGCTGCGTCACGATGAACAACCACGAGCTGGCTTTCAGCGCGGTGCGGCATCTGATCGAGCTTGGGCACCCTGAAGTCGGCTACCTGCATTCCTCTGTACCCACCGGAAACTTCCGGGGTCGCACCCAGGGTTACCAAGAGGCCATCCAGACCATCGGCCTGCGCTATGACGAGCGGCTGGTGTACGACTTGCGCCCCACGATGGATGGCGCCTATCAGGATATGCAAGCACAGCTCAAACAGCGGCGCGCGCTTCCCAGCGCTTTTTTCGCCGACAACGATATCATCGCCATCGGGGCCATGAAGGCGTTCTCGGAACGGGGCATCCAGGTGCCGCAGGACATCTCGGTCGTGGGCGTGGACAACATTCCGTTCGGCGCCGTTTCAAGCACACCGCTAACAACCATGGCCATCTCCTGCGCCGAGATCGGGCGCTGGGCCGTGCAGGTGCTGCTACAGACCATCCAAACGCCCGACATGCCCAAGACCAAGGTGCAGGTTGGCGCCACACTGGTTGAACGCGACAGCACAATGCGGTACCGCCAGTGA
>JAVBQA010000028.1:0-5434 GCA_031549325.1 Eubacteriales bacterium
TGTCCATCGTCCCCTTCATGATCCTGCTGTTCGCGCTGCTCGGCTTCTGCCTGTCCGAGCTGCTCAACCGCGCCACCAACAGCCCCCAACCCGCGGACTGAGCGCAGCCTCGCGGATCGAGCGCAACTCCGTGGATCGAGCGCGGCCCCGTGGACCGAGCGCAGCCTCGTGGATCGAGCGCAGCCTCGTGGATCGAGCGCAGCCTCGCGGATCGAGCGCGCCCCCGCCCTTGAGCGCTTCGCCCGCCGAACGTCCCCCGCGCCCCCCCCATCCCGCGCATAGTTCCCCCGCGTCGCCCGCATCGTTCCCCCACATCGTTCCCTCACTTCGCCTCACCCGCGCCGCCCCACACATAGCTCCCTACATGATCGCCCCGCATTGCCCCCCACATCTCCCCCTCGCATCCAATGTTCTCCCATTTTTTAGGCGTGCAATCCCCTGCCAATATTCCTCCACACCGTGCGCCAGGCCGCAACCCGCTCCGCATTGCAACCGAAGGAGGAATGTGGTAAACTATTCTTTATGGAATCGTGATAAAATACAAAAGGTGGGGATGCCGATGATTCGCAAACTCCTCGCGCTGCTGTTGGGCGTCTGCGCGCTGGCCGATGCGCCCATCCGCCCGGATCCTGTCGGTTTCCCCGAGGACGACATCGGCTTC
The DNA here is from genome assembly GCA_031549325.1 of Eubacteriales bacterium. Taxonomy (GTDB): domain Bacteria; phylum Bacillota; class Clostridia; order Christensenellales; family Aristaeellaceae; genus JAJDGF01. The sequence continues at coordinate 662 of JAVBQA010000028.1, forward strand.
GGCCTGCGCCTCTATCAAAATCTCGAAGAGGTTGAAGCGGGCATCCCGGATTTTGTTCCTCTGCCCACCGACATTGAAACGGCGTTTGCCAACGGCAGCTGTCTGCTGATGGAGCGCAGCGCAAACGTCACTTTCGGACGTGACGAGGAGAGCCCGGACGCGGTGCGCGCCATGGTGATCTTTGAGGTGACGCCGGAGGAGGCGCCCGCCGTCTATGAGCAGGCTTACGACAATCTGTCCGCCATCTGGGGCGACAACCCGGAGGAAAGCGTGCTGTGCGCCGACGACGTGGATCCGGACGACGTGACGCTTCAGAGCCTGTCCGGTTTCGCGGTGGAGGGCGCCTATGAGCGCGCCTGGGACAGCGGGCGCTACTACGCCAGCCTGTCGCTGTTCCAGGGCCAGCCGCCCAACCAGCTGACCGTGGTGGTGCAGCTGCTGGACCGCATGCGGCTTCAGGGTAAGCGCGCGTCCATCCCCGAACCCCAGCCCACCCCCGCGCCCAAGACCCCGATCGAGCTTCACCTCGCCGCGGATGGCCGGATCGGCTTCGGGCTGAAGTTCTATGGCAGCACCGAGCAGGTGCTCGCGGACAACATCCCGGGCCTGGCCGGGCTGGAGGCGGACGAGTATGAGCGCTTCACCGGCGAATGTGAGCTGCTGGGCCGCAGGGCGGCAGCCATCTTCGATTTTAAAGCGCCGGACCAGATGCGCCGCGTGACGGTGGTGTTTCAGGCGGGAAAGGATACCGCCGAAGCTCTGTACGCGCAAGCGCTGGACGAGCTGCGCGCCGCCTGGGGCCCGAGCGACACGCCGCAATACAACGAGGGCGAGCAGGCGCTGCAATCCCCCATGGACGTGATCGACGGCTGGGTGACCGACCAGCCCTACCGGCGCGGCTGGGTCACTGAGCGATACGACATCTTCCTCGAGCTATACGCGCACAGAAACGGAACGGGCTTCGACATCGTCGCGGATCTGGCCGACTGGGCGCCGGAACAGGAAACGAGCGGGGATGCCCAATAGGCGAAACCATCAAAACAGCGGATCCCGAACCTGCCGGCTCGGGATCTTGCAATGCAACGGGGGAATGACAGATGGAGATTTGAAAAGCGCAAGGGAGGGACGCCCAGCCCTTGCTGGTGTTGTATCGCGCGTTCATCAGCGCCATGCGGGCTATTGGCGCGGAGGCGGACATGGAGGACGCGGAGCTGCCTTAAAACCTCTTCTTCGCCACGACAAACATCACAAGCCCCAGCGCAGCAAACGCACCCATCATGATCAGAAACGGCGCGGGTGATCCAGCGTCGTACAGCACGAACACGTCCTCCCCCGGCGCGAAATCTTCTATCACCTGGGGCGCGAGGTTACGGAGGATGGACTGCACGTGCACCTCCCGCTGCCCGTCAAAGGGAACATCCGTGCAGTAGAGCACCGCATACCCGTCGCCGGACAGCCGCCACACGGCATACTCCGTCTTGCCCTCGCTGCCGTTCACCGTGAGAGTGCCCCCAAGATCCTGGGCTCCGTCATACATCAGCCGGCCGTCCTGATAGGTCTTGGCCATGAATTTCTGCAGCTTTTCGCGGGAGTCCAGCACGGACACGCCGTCGATGAAGTGCATCAGCGCAATGTATCCACAGATCAGCGTAAACAGCCACAACACAATGGCCCCCGCAATGAGCCCGGCCCCCCAGTTCATGCGCACCGCGTGGGGCCTATTCATCTGCGCCGCGCTGCTCCTCAGGTCATTCATCCCGCGTCCACCTCTCAAACAATGACTTCGCTCATTATAGCATACCCGGGAGCGGCCCGCCAATGGTTTCCATTTCGATACTACGCCACTTTATTGTGCCTACTTTACAGCCGGATGTTTCTGTCGTATCCTTCCATTGGGCCCCGATTGGAGGGCCCATCCACGGATAGACCCAAGGAGGAAGCCATCATGAAGGATCTCATCATCAAGAACATGCAGAACATCAGCGCCACCGAGGTGGAGCGGGGCGGCAACCGCTTCTCGATCAGGCCCGTCGTGGCCGGAGACGACGTCGACACCTGCGCCGCAGCGTTCATCGAGGTGCCGGTGGGCAACTACGCCTTTGGCTACCACTTCCACGACCAGAGCGAGGAGATCTTCTACGTGGTCAGCGGCACGGGCAAGCTGCGCTGCGCCTACGGAGAAAAGGACGTGGCTGCCGGCGACATGCTCTGCTTCCCCACCGGCGAGAAAGGGGCTCACGTGCTGAGCAACACCTCCAAGACCGAGCCGCTGGTGTTCATCGACTTCGATGTGAAAGCCGGCAAGGCGGATGTGGTCACCTTCCCCGACCTGGGCAAGCTGATGATCATCGGCCAGCATGTGAACGCCATGGTGGACGCGCCGAAGGAAGGCGAATGACGCCCGGCGATCCCACGCCACAGGCGTCAAGGCTTGATCTGCGGCCTCCCCGCAAAGGCGATGACCACATGAACAACAAGGCAATTTAACCCAAAGGGAAGCATCGCGATGCGGCGCTTCCCTTTGCGCATTCGTGACAAAATTTGCAACAATGACCAAATGTGGTTGCAAGCCGTTGTAAAGTGTGGGATACTAAAGCGAAATACCCGTTAGGAGAACAAAAATGAACATCAAAATCATCGCGGACAGCTGCTGCGATATGACCGAGGCGCTGCGCAAGCGGCTGGACCTGCGCTCGGTGGCGCTCACGCTGCGCTTGGGTGAAAAAGAATTTCGGGACGATGAGGCGCTGGACCTTTCCCAGTTCATGCGCGAAATGAAGGCTTGCAAAGAAAAGGTCGGCTCTGCCTCCCCTTCCCCCAGCGAGTACCAGCAGGCGTTCTGCGAGGCGGGCTCCTCCTTCGCGATCACGCTGTCCAGCCAGCTGTCCGGATCCTACGAGAGCGCCATGCTGGCCGCCCGCGCCGCCGCCGAGGAGGGCGCCCAGGTTCACGTTTTTGATTCAAAGAGCGCCTCGGCGGGCGAGGTGCTGCTGGCCTGCAAGCTGAGCGAGTTTTTGCAGAAGAACCTATCCCGCGAGGCCATCATTGAGCGCGTGAACGCCTTCATCGACGAGATGAAGACGTACTTCGTGCTTGAGAACTACGACAACCTGAAGAAGAATGGGCGGCTGTCCCGCGTCACCGGCGCGCTGGTGTCGATCCTGGGGATCCGGCTGGTGATGGGCGCGGACGCGCAGGGCAACATCCAGCTGTACCACAAGGCGCGCGGCGAAAACCAGATGCTGGAGAGATTGCTGTCGCTGATCCAGCAGAGCGGCCGCGAGGTCAAGAACCAGCTGATGGTCATCACCCATTGCAACAATCTGCGTCTGGCCGAGAAGCTGCAGGCGCTTGTGCGGGAGCGCTTTGATTTCGGCGAGATTCTGATCGTGCCCACAAGGGGGATCAGCTCGCTGTACGCCGATGATCAGGGGATCGTGATGGCGTTTTGAGGCGGCTGCGATCTGATTGATTTGCGACTCTTGTTATGAAACGAGGTGCCTTCCGATGCAGAAGCTGTCGCTGGTGGCTCTGGCGCTCATGCTGACGTTCGTGCTCTCTCTGTGGCCCAGCACCGAGCTGATGCCTGACCGCGCATCTGGGGCAAACGCACTGGCCGACGAGGCCGCGCCCTTGTACACGCCCGTGCCCACCCCCCTGCCGACCCCCACCCCCACGCCCGTCCCCACCCCGTCGCCCACGCCCAGCCCAACCCCCATCGCGAATGGCAGTGAGGGGCCAGAGGTGAAGGCGCTGCAGGAAATGCTGGCGATGCAGGGGTTTTTGGACGGCGCGCCGGACGGCCGATATGGCCCGGGCACGCAGCAAGCCGTGGACGCCGCGCGGGCGGTCCTAGGCATGCCGAGCGGCCCGGCCGAGTGGGCGCTCTTGCAGGCGCTCTCCAGGGAGCTGCCGTTTGACGCGGCCGTGCCCGAGCAGATCATGCGCGTGCAGCGACGGCTTGGCAGCCTGGGCTTTCTCTACAAAGGCGTGGATGGCGCGCTGGGCAACGCCTCCGGCGAAGCGCTGCGCAAGTTCCAAAAGCAGTGCAACCTGATCGAGAGCGGCTACCCCGACCCGGACACGCTGCGGCTGCTGTTTAGCGACAGCGCGCCCGCATCCGCCCGGCCCTACCACGAATACAAGGTGGTGGTGGACATCAGCGCGCAGCGGGTGTATGTGTACGCCTGGAAAAACGGCGAATACAAGACCAGGGTGCGCACCATGAAGTGTTCCACCGGCACAGGCAACACCCCCACCCCCACCGGCACCTTCCAGGAGACCGTGCGCCGCGGCGAGAAATGGCACCACTTCGGCGAGTATGGCGTGTGGGCGCAGTACGCCATCCACATCGATCCCACCGGCAACATCATGTTTCACTCGGTCCTGTACAACAGAAGGGGCGGCTCGCCCACCAGCGGGTCCGTGGGCAGCCTGGGATCGCGCGCGTCACATGGCTGCATCCGGCTGAGCGTGAAGGACGCCAAATGGCTGTATGAGCACAGCCCGGATGGGACGACCGTGGTGATCAAAAAGTAGGCGATGGGCGGCGGTCGGCCGGCCCCTGCCCGTCTCAGCGAAAAAGAGCAGCCCCAAGAGGGCTGCTCTTTTTAGTCCATCAGTGGCACTTCTCGCACGGCTTATACCAATGAAAACACAGTAACGCCTCCAAAGCGGCGAGCGTTTTTTCGCCCTGCAAGGAGCTGGAGTGCAGCGTAGCAGAGCTACGCTAAGCGGAGGGCGACGCCGCAGGGCGGAATAAAATCCGGCGCG
>JAVBQA010000045.1:0-82052 GCA_031549325.1 Eubacteriales bacterium
AGTCCAGCTGGCCGTAGCCCACGTCCACCGCGTACACCCGGGCCGCGCCGGCCTTGAGCAGCGCGTCCGTGAACCCGCCCGTGGACGCGCCCACATCGATGCAGACCAAACCCTTCGGGTCGATGCCGAACGCGGAGAGCGCCTTTTGCAGCTTCAGTCCGCCCCGGCTCACGAACGGCCTGTCCTTCTCGCGCACGCGCAGCGGCAGGCCGGGGCGCACGGCCGCCGAGGGCTTGTTGACCTTCTCCTCGGCCAGGTACACCCGGCCCGCCATGACCAGCGCGCGGGCGCTCTCCAGCGACGCGGCGAGCCCCAGCGCGACCAGCGCCTCGTCAACCCGCTGTCCGGCCATTGCGCATCGCCCGCCTCTCACAGATTGTGTCCGCGATCATTGTGGGCAGCAGCCCAGCCTCCTCGCGCTGGCGCTCCACCGGGCCGTGTTCGATGAACCGGTCCGGCACGCCCAGCACCATCGCGTCGGCTCTGATCCCCAGCTCGCTCAGGCGCAGCAGCACCGACGCGCCGAAACCGCCGACGCGGCTGTTCTCCTCCAGCGTGACGATCAGGTCTGTCTTGCCCGCCGCGCGCCGGAGGCATTCGTCGTCCAGCGGCTTGATGAACCGCGCGTCCACCACGCCGCACTCGACGCCGCGCCCGGACAGCTCGATGGCCGCGGCCAGCGCCAGCTCCACCATGCTGCCGCAGGCGAGGATCACCGCGTCCGCGCCCTCGTTCAGCAGCTCCCACTCCCCCGCGCGAAGCGGCCCCCGCTGCACCATATTGGGGCCCATGTCGCAGCTCTCCTTGGGGTATCGGATGGCCATGGGGCCCGGGAGGGTCAGGCTCAGGTCCAGCATCCTTTCAAACTCGTGCCGGTCGCGGGGCGCGGCGATCACCAGGTTCGGCATCGGGGACAGGTAGCTCAGGTCGAACACGCCCTGGTGCGTGGCGCCGTCCGGGCCGACCAGCCCCGCGCGGTCCAGCAGCAGCGTGACCGGCAGGTTGTGGAGGCACACATCCATCAGAATCTGGTCGAACGCGCGCTGCATGAAGGTGGAGTAAACGCACACATAGGGCCGCAGGCCCGCGGCGGCCAGCCCGGCGGCCATGGTGACCGCGTGCTCTTCGGCGATGCCCACGTCGAAGAACCGGTTCCCGTGGCGCTGCTGGAACGCCGTGAGCCCCGTGCCGCCGGGCATCGCGGCGCAGACCGCCACCACGCGCGGGTCGGCGTCCGCCATCGCAGCCAGCTTTTCGGCCATCAGGCCGCCGCTCTGAGGCGCGCCCTGGCCCTTTTGCAGCCCCGACTCGATGTAGAACGGCGCGACGCCGTGGAACTCGTCCGGGCGGTCCTCGGCGGGCGAATAGCCCCTGCCCTTTTGGGTGATCACATGCACCAGCACGGGCTTGCCCATCGCTTTCGCGCGGCGCAGCACGCGCATCATCCGCTCGGTGTCCGCGCCGTCGATGGGGCCCATGTAGTCAAACCCCAGCGCCTCGAAGAACTGGCCGTCCACGAACACCGACCGGACGGCGTCGCGCAGCCGCGAGAGCAGCCTGATCAGCGGCCTGCCGACATGGGGCACGCGCTCGAGCCCCGAGCGCACCGCGCGCTTGACGGAGCGATAGGGGCCGGACTGGCGCAGGCCCGTCAGGTAGCCCGACAGCGCGCCCACGTTGGGCGATATGCTCATCTCGTTGTCATTGAGGACCACGATCAGCTGGGTCTCGGACTGGCCCGCGTCGTTCAGCGCCTCGTAGCACATGCCGCCGGTGAGCGCGCCGTCGCCCACGATGGCGACCACGGCGCTGTCCTCCCCCACAAGGTCCCGCGCGCGGGCCATGCCCAGCGCGGCCGAGATCGCCGTGGACGCGTGACCCACGGTGAACGCGTCAAATTCGCTCTCCTCCCGGCGCGGGAACCCGGCCAGGCCGCCCGATTGGCGCAGCGTGTCCATGCGCGAAAACCGGCCCGTGAGCATCTTGTGCACATAGGCCTGGTGGCCCACGTCGAACACCAGCGCGTCGCGGGGACAGTCAAACACGGCGTGCAGCGCCAGCTTCAGCTCGACCACGCCGAGGTTGGACGCCAGGTGTCCGCCGTTTTTGGATGTGATGTGCACCAGTTCGCGCCGGATTTCGGACGCGAGCCGGCCCATGTCCGCCCGGGACAGCGCCCGGATGTCCGAGGGCCGATGAATGTTTTCTAGCAGCATGATCCCTTTTCCTCAGTCAGCGTTTACATCATGAGGAACCCGATCAGCACGCCCAGCAGCGCGCCGATGAGCACCTCGAACGGCGAATGGCCGAGCAGTTCCTTCAGGCTCTCGTAGGTGAGGCCGCGCCCATGCTGCATCATGTCGGCCATGATGCGGTTGATGACCGCCGCCTGCTTGCCGGCCGCCCGCCGCACGCCCGCCGCGTCCGTCATCACGATGGCCGCGAGCACGAAGCTGATCGCGAACTCGGGGCTGTAGAACCCCGACTGGAGCCCCACGGCGGTGGCCAGCCCGCACACCACGGAGGAGTGGGAGCTGGGCATGCCGCCCAGGCCGAAGAAGCGCGCGAAGTCCAGCTTTTGCTCGATGAGCAGATAGAACACGACCTTGAGCGCCTGCGCGACGAACCAGCAGACGACGCCCACCAGCAGCACGCGGTTCATGATGATCTCTTGAAAAAAGCGCATGGATTCGACCCCTTTTGTGTGGCGAGTGGGTTACGCCGTCCTCGACGCGGTCTTTTCGATCAGTGCGCGGAAGTGGTCCGCCTCCGGGCCGAACCCATCGAGCGCCCTGCGGCCGTCGTCCAGGAACGACGCGCGCAGCGCCTCCGCGCCGCCCAGCCCGAACAGGCTCACGGCGGTGAGCTTGCCATTTTCGCGGTCCTTGCCGACCTGCTTGCCCATCTGCGCTTCGTCGCCCACCTCGTCCAGCAGGTCGTCCACGGTCTGGAACAGCTGCCCGAACGCCAGCCCATAGCGGGTCAGCGCGTCGATCTGCGCGCCGCTCGCCGAGCAGAGGTGGGCGGCGGCCCGCAGCGGATAGGCAAACAGCGCGGCGGTCTTTCCGACCTGGATGAAGTGCAGGTCCCGCAGCGTCGCGCCGGGCTGGTATTCCAGCTGCAGGTCCAGCGACTGGCCCGCGACCATGCCGCGCACGCCGCAGCCCCGCGCGATCTCAGCGAGCGCCCGCACGTGGCGCAGCGCGCGCTCCGGGCGCGCCAGCGCGGCCTGGGCCATGGTCTCAAACGCCAGGCTCAACAGCCCGTCGCCCGCCAGGATCGCCGCGCCCACGCCGAACACCACGTGGTTGGTCGGCAGGCCCCGGCGCAGCACGTCGTCGTCCATGCCCGGCAGGTCGTCGTGGATGAGGGAGTAGCAGTGGATCATCTCCGTGGCGCAGGCGTAGGGCATGGCCTCGTCCAGGTCGCCGCCCAGCATGTCCACCGCTGCCAGCAGCATGCTCGGGCGCAGCCGCTTGCCGCCCTGCAGCAGGCTGTAGCGCATGGCCTGCGCCAGCCGCTGCGGGATCTCGCCCGCCACGGGCGCGGCGTCCGTGGGCTCCGGCAGCGCGGCCTCGAGCGCCGCGTTGACCAGGGCCGCGTAGTCTCTGTGTGTCATATCGTGTCGCCTTCCTCCGCGTCCGGCAGCGGCTCCTCGCCCCGGTCGGTCAGCAGCCTGATCTTGCCCTCGTGCTCCGCCAGCTCGGCCTCGAGCCGCGAGAGCAGCGCGATCCCCTGCTCGTACGCGCCGAACGACTCGCTCAGGGGCAGCTTGCCCGCCTCGAGCTGGCCGACCAGCAGCTCCAGTTTCGCCATGCGCTCCTCAAAGCTCATCTCCGGCTCACGCGTCGCCATGTGTTCTCTCCTCCAATTGGATCCAGTTGACCGTCGCCTCGGCGCGGCCGCCCTGCATGATGATCCCGATCGGGTCAAAGATGCCCAGCTCGTCCGCCCGCGCCGCGATGCCGCGCGGGGTCTCGATCACCGCGTAGCCGCGGGAGAGCACCGAAGCCGGGTTCAGCCCCAGCAGCGCGCGCCGCATGAGCGCCGCCCGGTTCTTGGCCGACTCCAGCCGCCGGCACTGCGCCTCGCGCAGCCGCAGCGCGGCCATGCGGAGCTGTTCACGCCGCGCGGCCAGCAGCATCTTGCCCGGCTGGCTCAGCACCGGCGAGGCGGACAGCCGCGCGAGCCGCGCGCGCAGCAGCTGGATCCGCTGGACCTGGGCGCGCTCCAGGGCGCCGCGCATGGACCGGAGCTGGTAGGCCAGCTCGTCCCGGCTCGGCACGGCCAGCTCGGCGGCCATCGAGGGCGTCGCGGCGCGCACGTCGGCCACGAAGTCGGCGATGGTGAAGTCCGTCTCGTGGCCCACGCAGCTGACCACGGGCGCGTTGGAGCGGAAGATGGCGCGCGCCACGGCCTCCTCGTTGAACGCCCACAGGTCCTCCATCGAGCCGCCGCCGCGCCCACATAGAATGACGTCCACGCCCTCCGCTTGGTTCAATCGGTCGATGGCGACCGCGATCTCCTGGGCCGCGCCCTCGCCCTGCACCTGGGCGGAGGCGACCAGGATCGACACGCCTGGGTCCCTGCGCCGCGCCACGCGGATGATGTCCCGCAGCGCCGCGCCGGATCGGGAGGTGACCACGCCCACGCGCCGGGGCAGCAGCGGCAGCGGCTTTTTGAGGCCCGGATCGAACAGCCCTTCGGCCAGCAGCTTGGCCTTGAGCAGTTCGAACCGCTGGTAGAGGTCGCCCGCGCCCTCGGCGGCCATGGCGTCGCAGTACAGCTGAAACGAGCCGTCCCGCACGAACAGCGACGCGCTGGCGGTGACGGTCACCTGCATGCCGTCCCGGGGCGCAAAGCCCAGCGACAGCGCGCTCTGGCGGAACATCACGCAGGAGACCCGCGCGTCCCTGTCCTTGAGCGCGAAGTAGAGGTGGCCCGAATGGTGGCGCTTGAAGCCCGAGATCTCGCCGCGCACGCGCACGGCGCGCAGCATCGGGTCCGCCGCGAGCTGGCGGCGCACGTACTCATTGAGCTGCGAGACGCCCAGCACCCACTCAGCCATGGCGCTCCGCGGCCTCGAGCGTGTTGTGCAGCAGCTCCGCGATGGTCATGGGGCCGACGCCGCCCGGGACGGGCGTGATGTACCCGGCCACGTCCATGGCCGCCTGGGTGTCCACGTCGCCGCAGAGCTTGCCCTGCGCGTTTCGGTTCATGCCCACGTCGATGACCGCCGCGCCGGGCTTGATCATGTCCTTCGTGATGAAGTTCGCGCGCCCGATGGCGACGACCAGGATGTCCGCCTCGCGGCAGACATCGGCCAGGTCCTCCGTCTTGGAGTGGCAGACGGTCACCGTGGCGCTCTCTTGCAGCAGCAGCATGGCCATGGGCTTGCCGACGATGTTGCTCCTGCCCACGACCACGGCGCGCTTGCCGGTGACGGGGACGCCGCTGCGGCGCAGCAGCTCCATGCAGCCCTTGGGCGTGCAGGGCACAAGGCCGGGCTCGCCGCTGAACAGCGCGCCGGTGTTCATGGGGTGAAACCCGTCCACGTCCTTTTGGGGGTCGATCGCGAGGATCACGGACCAGGGGTCGATGTGCCTGGGGACGGGCAGCTGCACCAGGATGCCGTGCACGGCCTTATCCTTGTTCAGCTCGTCAATCTTGCTGAGCAGTTCGTCCTGAGAGGTGCTCTCAGGCATTCTGATCACCCAGGAGTTCATGCCCGCCGCGATGCAGGCGCGCTCCTTGCTGCGCACGTATACCTGCGATGCGGGATCCTCGCCCACCAGGATCACGGCCAAACCCGGCGTTCTGCCCTGCGCCGCGAGCTCGGCCACGCGCGCCTTTAGCGCCTCCCGGATTTCCGCCGCTGTTTTTTTTCCATCGATGATCTTCGCGCTCATTGTGCATCTGCTCCTTTGCATTGTTCGTATCCGATGTGGGCCACGCCCACCGCGTTGTCGCCCGACAACTCAGGGGCCGCCCAGAAAAGCTCGACTCGCGCGCCCAACCGGTGCAAGCGCTCGGGCAGCAGCCGTTTGAGCAGCGCCGACGACGCCACGCCACCCGACAGCAGCGCCGCACCGGTTCCGGTCTGCTGACAGGCCAGAGAGATCAGCTTGGCCAGCGTGCGCGCCAGAAATGAGAATACCTCGGCCGCGACCTGCTCGCGGCCCTCACCCGCCTCGATCATGCGCATTGCCTGCGCCTCGGCGCCGGACAGGCTGCAGGAAAGCCCTTTGATCGAAGTCGGCATCGTGGCTCTGCCCTCTGCCCTCATGGCAAGCGCCTCGAGCTCCGGGCCAGCCGGGAATGAACACCCGAGCGCCACGCCCACCCTGTCAATCAGTTGCCCGGCGTTCAGATCGCTGGTGCCGCCCAGCAACTCGATGCCAAGATCCCGCCCGGTCAGCAGCAGCTCGGTGGTACCGCCTGACAGGTGAAGCGCCAAAAAACGACTGCCCGCAGGATACCCGGTGAGCATCGCCGCACGCAGATGCCCTTGCTGGTGGCTGGTCTCGAAAAACGGCACGCCCAGCACTGTCGACAGCGAACGGCCCAAGCCCTCGCCCACAGTGAACGCGGGCATATACGAGCCTTCGGCTGGGCGCGGCTTCGTGCTGGCGCACACGCAGCCAGTGGTACCCTTGGGAACACAAAGCGCCTGTATCAATATGGGCAGATTCTGCACGTGCTGAAACACCATCTCGGACTGCATCAGCCCGCGTTTTCCCGGCGGCACCAGAAGCAACTTGCGCTGCTGGCGGTAACCGCCCTCGTCCACATAAGCCACCGACGTGCGGTAGCAGCTGGTGTCGATCCCAAGACAGCCCACGGCGTTCAAGCCTCCGCGCGGGACATGCTGCCCAGCACGCCGTTGATGAACGCACCCGCCTTGTCGGTGGAATAGGCGCGGGAAAGCTCCACCGCCTCGTTGATGACGACGCCCGCCGGCACCTGCCCGAGCTTCAGCTCGTAGGCGGCCAGCCGCAAGATGGCCAAGTCCACCCGCATCAGCCGGTCAAGTTTCCAGCCTTCCGCATAGGTTTCAATGCGCGCGTCCAGCTCCTCTTTGTGTTTTTGCACGCCCTCAATCATGGCCAGCGTGTAGTCGCACTCAAGCTCTTTGGGATCCACCTCGAGCATGCCAATCAAGGTGTCCTCGCCGCCATTTCCGCCCATGTCCCACTCGTAGATCAGCTTCATGGCAGCCGCCCTGGCTTCGGTTCTGTTCATTCAAAAACTCCCTCACTAACTCACAAACAAAGAGGGCATAGCCCTCTTTTGCCCTGGACGATATGCAATTATAACTCTCGCGACGAGCGCAGGCGCGAGACAATCTCGCTGATCCATGCCCTCACGCCGGTCTCGCTGGAGAGCACCCAGCCGATCACTGCCAGCACCACGAGCAGCAGCGTTTTCCAAAACCCGATGGAAAGCATCAAAATGCCCACCACAATGCCTAGTCCCGTGCCAATCAGGCGCTCAATCATCTGCTTTGTCATTGTATGTGCTCCTACCGTGTCACCACAAGTCCTTCTCGGAAATGTGGACGCTCTGCTCGTCTTCTGTCTCGCCTTGCTGCGCATCGACAGCGTCCGGCTCATGGTCTGCCTCGAACTCCTCGACCGGCGGCAGGTCCTCAATCTCGGCCTCGGGCGCCGGCTCTTCGGGTTCGGTGATCGGCTCGGGCTCGATGGCGTCCGGCTGGTCGATGATTTCAGGCGCGGTTTTCGCTTCGAGCTTCAGCGGCGGGTGCGGCGTGACCTCGATGATCTTGCTGACCAGGATTGTCACCTCGCGCACCGCGATGCCCGAATACTCCTCGATGAAGTTCTTGATGGAGCGCTGCATCAGCATGGTGACATTCGGGATGTGTACGTCGCTGTCCAGCGTCATGTCCACATTCACGGTGATGGAATCTTCGTGGTTGATGATGCGGGTTTTCACATCCACCACGCCGTCGGTGTTGCCGATGGCCTGCTTGACCAGCATGTCCATGGCCTGTACCGACACGCGCACCGAGCCGTGTTCCGTGTTTTGCACCGAGACAGACGCCTTGTCCACCCGCGGCTCATGCCGAAACGCCAGCAGCAGCACCCACAGCGACCACACCAGCAGCACCACCAGCACCGCGCCGATGATGGCGTTGAGCAGCATGTTCATCTGCGGGTTGTAGAACAGAATGTCCGACACGGACAGCGTCCAGCCGTTTCGGATGCCCAGGATCAGAAAAGCGCCGCCCCCCAGCGACAGCAGCATCCCGACGATCGCATACAGCGTGAGCAGCAGCCGGTCTGTAAACTTGACTTTCATCAAATCGTCCACCTTTCCAACGGATCACTCCTGCCAATCCATCTCATTGCGCATCCATCCGGCAATCGGGGAAGACGCATGAATGATTGGGGTTGGCATCACTTGCGCTTGCGCCTGCCGGTGGGTTTCTCGGCCGGAGCGGGTTCCTCAGGCACGTCCTCTAGCTCAAGCGCGTACTCGCCATCCTCCGCTTCCTCTTCGTCCCGCATGATGTCCGGCGCCTTCTCGCCGCCGATGGCGCTGTTGTCTTGCTGCTTTTGCAGCAGCAAGCGCTGCTGTTGCTCGATCTCAGCGGCGGCTTTGTTCTCTTTTTCGAAGCTGACGCCCTGCACGTGCACGTCCACATTGGTCACGACGAGCCCGCTCATGGTCTCGATGGCCTTTTTGACGTTCTCCTGAATGTTCTTGGCCACGACCGGCACAGGAGATCCGTAATCGGTGATGATGGACAAAAGCACGGACAACTTGCCCTCATTGAGTTCTACCTTGACGCCCTTGGTCAGGTTTTTGGTGCTCTGCTTGCGGGACAGGATGTCCGCGATGCCGGCGCTGCCGCCGTACATATTGGCCACGCCCTCAACTTCGGTGGCCGCCAGGCCCGCGATGGTTGCGATCACTTCAGTGGCGAAACTGACGGAACCATTTTGATTGCTATCCAACTGCACATTCGTTGGAAGATTCTCGTTCATTGGGACAAGCACCCCCTGTTGATGAGGCAGCAACTGCCTTTGTCAGTATTATACCAGTTTCCCCAAAAAGAATCAAATCTTTTCAGGTAATAATTTAGAAACTATGGGATCGGAATGATCTTTATGCTGCCACCGGTCAGCCCGGTTTCCCGCGCAACCAGCTCCAGCACCTGCGCGCTCTGCTCGCGTGTGAGCATAGCCGCGCGCACGATCACATTGGCCGAGTCCTGGTGCACGCTGGCCACCGGATCGCGAAAACCACGAATGCGAAGCACCCCTTCGATGGTGGTCTCTTGCTCAATGCAGGAGAGCAGCGACAGCAGCCGCTGCCCGGCCTGCGCCTTCAGCGACGCGTCGGCGTCGGCGTCTTCCATGATCTGCTTCAGCTCGCGCTGCTCGATTTCGCGCACTTTTATGCGCTCCTCGGTAAACTGCAAGATCGGATCCTTGCTCGTCTGGCTTTCAACCACCGTCTTGGCCGCCACCTGCGCCTGATTCTTCTGAAACAGCGGCCCGGCCACCGAAAAGCACAGCCCCATCATCAGGATGACCAGCGTAGCGCCATACAAATACTTCATCGGCCTGTCCAGCTGTGATTTCACTTGCCGTTGCCCCCTTCCATGCGCAGCACCTCGATCCGCTCCAGCTCAATCCCCAGCAGCGCCCTGACCGCGCGCTGAAGCTCCAGCGCCACGCGGATGTCCCCCGCCCCCTCGGCCACCACCACCACGCCCTCCGGCTTAGCGCCGGATGCGCCTTGCGAAAAGGCGGCTTGATCACCGGCTTCCTTGAGCAGCACCTTGACCTTACCCGCCCCCAAAACGGACGACAACACCGCCTCGATGCGGCCGGTCTCGTCGCTGGCGGGTGCCTCTCGCTCCTGCGCGGAGTTGAGCATCAGCATAAGAACCAGTGCCACGGCGGCTGCCAGCGCGATCCACTCTAGATGGCGCACGCCCCGAAGCGTCGCCAGCAGGTTTGAGAACCCCTTCATGTCACCCCTCCAACCGGCAGCGCCGCCAACAGCGAGCGCAGCAGCCGCAGTACCGCCTCGATCGCCAGCAGCCCTGAGATCAGCCGCACGCCCGACTTCAGCTTCATGCCAGAAACGCACACCTCGGACAGCGCCGCCAGCGCGCACAACGCGCTTAGCTGGATCAGCGCCGATGAAACCTGCGCCATGCGAGAACCTCCTATCCAGGCAAGATCGCCGCGTTGCCCACCGTCAGCACAGCGCCCGCCAGCACAACGCCGATCACCACGGCTGAGATCGACGCCACCATCAGCATGGACAGCACATCCCCGAACCGCTCGATCAGGTTGAGCAGTGTGCTGCCGCCAAGCGGTTCTGCCAGCGCCACGCACAGCCGCACGGCCAGAATGGACGCCAGAAGCCGCATCAGCGGCAGCGCGCACAGCGTCACCAGTGCGATCAACCCCGTGATGCCGGTGGCGTTTTTCACCAGGATCGCGCTGCTCGAGACCGCGCCCATGGTGTCCGCGATCTCGCCTCCCACGCCGGGGATCAGGCTGGACGCGGCGTATTTCGCGGCGCGCATGGCTGCGCTGTCCTGACCGCTCCCGAGCAAGTTCGACATGGCCACCAGCCCCAGAAACCCGGTGAGCGCCGTGCCCATGATCCACACAAGCGCGCCCTTCAGCATATCCAGCAGCTTCGATAGCCGGAAGCGCTCGCTCAGATTGCCCGCGATGGCGATCACGCAAGCGGCGCTGCACATGGTCAGCGCCAGCGTCCGGATCATCCCGGCCAGCATGCCGCCCGCCAGCGTCAGCAGCGGCGCATAGGCAGCGGCGGTCAGTGTCGCTCCGCAGGCGGTCATAAGCGCCGTCAGCACAGGAAACACCGCCTCAATCCACTGACCAACCTGGGCTGCCAGCAGCAGCGCGTCCCCGGCGCTGTCCTGGAACTGCTGCATCAACACCAGCGCCGCGCCCAGATAACACACGTATCCGGCGGCGATAACTTTCTTCTCGTCCTCGCCCAGCAGCTGGCGCAGCACGGCCATCAGCACGATCGGCGCCATCAGCATCGAGAGCAGGCGCAACCCGCTCTGCATCGAACCCAACAGTGCCGCCTGCAGCGAAGCCAGCACGTTCCGGTAATCGAGCGCCTCGCCCCTCGCCAAGCGCTGAATCAGCGACAACGCGTCGAACCCCTGCCCCGCCAGCGCGTTCACCGGGGCCAGCTGTTCAGCTGTCGGCAGGTTTTCCGCCGCAACCGCTGGGGACGATGCCCACACTGCGCCGAGCAAGAACAAGCACAACACCAGAACCCGCTTCACGGCAGCCATTCGATGATCCTCTCGACGAGCGTGGTCAGCAGCGGCACGCTCATGGCCAGCAGCGCCACCCGCCCGCCGAACTCGATCCGCTGCGCCAACACGCCCTCGCCCGCGTCCTGGCACAGAGAGGACGCAAACTCGCAGATCAATGAGATCCCGCAGGCGCGCAGCATCAACTGGACGGACGTCTCCTGCAGCCCCGCGCGGCTGGACAACTGGTTAAAAGCATCCACCACCGTGACCAGAGGGCCAAGCGTCATCATCAGCGCCAGCAGGCCCGCCGCCATGGCTACCACCGTGGCCATCTCAGGCCGCTGCTGGCGTATCGCCACCGCCACCAGCGCCGCCGCCACGCACAAGAGCACAATGCGAACCGCTTCCATCAGTACAGCTGGAAGATCGCCTTGACGCTGCCAAAGAAATCGCTCACCAGATTGACCACCATCAGCAGCACGATGATCAGCCCGGCGAGCGTGGTCAGCATGGCCATGTCTTCGCGCCCGGCGCGTGTCAGCACCTGCCCGAGCACCGCCACCAGCACGCCGATCGCCGCGATCTTGAACACCATGTCCACGCTCAAACGCAATCCTCCCCCTCACAGCAGACAAATTGAAATCGCCAATCCAGCGAGCAAGCCCAGGTTTGTGTAGAGCTTTCCTCGCTCGTCCGCGCGTTTTTTTGCCTCGGATTCGAGCCCCGAGAACGCCGCCTCCATCTCCAGCAAAAGCTGCTTTTGTGCGCTGATTCCGCTGGCGCCCAGTCCGTCAAAAAGCATGTCCAGCCGATCGACGTCCTGAGGAAGCAGGCAGTCGATCATGCCGCCCTTGCCCATCAGCGCGTCCTTTTCCAGCTGCCAGGCCGACCTCGCGCCGCGCCCGTCCATGTGTTCGGCGATGTGCATGAGCAGCGGCTGGCGGGTCTTGATCATCGCGTCCATCAGCGGTGTCAAGCGCTCGGTCATTTCGATCGCGAGGATCGGCATGACCAAGCGGAGCGTCCCGAGCACTTGCACCCTTTTTTTTTCGCGTATGCAGAGCCCACGGCCAGCCATCGCGCAGCAGACCGTCAGCATGCAAGCCGCCACCAGTTTGAGCGTCCACGCGTTCACGATGGAGCTCCGTTCTCGTCCAGCAGCTCGCGCAAGAGGCCGGGTTTGCCGCCCAACACGGCAATTCGCCGAAACAGCTTGTCCTGAAACAGCGGAGCCAACGCCGCGCGCCCCCGAGCCTGTGCGAAGCTGTCCGCGTGGGCCGACGCGATCACGCACACTCCGCAGCGCGCAGCATCGGCCACAGCCTGGGCATCTTCCGGGTGCCCCAGTTCGTCTGTAATCAACACTTCAGGCGCCATCGAGCGGATCAGCGCCGGGATAGCCAGCCGTTTTGGAAGCCCGTCGCAAACATCGCACATCGGCCCCAAATCCAGCGTAGCAACGCCGTCCCGGCAGCCAGCCAGCTCGCCCCGCTCATCTGAAATGGCCACGTGCATACCCCGCATCGACAGCTGCCTCGCGATGTCCCGCAGCATGGTGGTTTTGCCCATCATGGGCGCGGACAGGATCAGCGCGCTCAGCGGCCGCCCGTTCAGCAGCAGTCTGGGCATCAACCCATCCGCCGCGCCCCGGATTTCCCGGGCAATGCGGATCGTGAGCGATGAAACGCCGGTCAGGCGCTCCCCATTGCTCACATACCCCCCGGTCAGGCCTACGCGGAATCCGCCCGCCAGCGGAAAGAACCCTTGTCGCATCTGCTCCTCGTGGGCATAGACCGAGTGATCCATCAACATCAGCACAGTCTCGTCCAGCTCGTCCTTCTCGACCGCTTGGCCGAACAGCGCGCTGCCCTGGGGCGTTCGCAGCTCCAGCGGTTGCCCGACGCGCAGCCGGATCTCATAGGCGTCCGAAACGGAACGCTCCGTCAGCCGCGCGCGAATGGACAGCGGCAGCCGCCCGGTGATCGCCTGCATGTCCATCCCCTCCCAGTGCAGTAATGATATGAGCAAGTCCCGCTTGATAAAACCCGTGACTTGGCTTACAATGGAAATCAACATAGGAGGTGCTGTTTTGTCCCGACTCAAAAAGATCGCGCTGTGCGTTCAGAGCGCTTTGCGCCGATCGTTCATGGCGCTTTGTGGCGTCTTTCCTTTGCGGAACCGGGCTGTGTTTACCAGTTTTTCCGGCAAAGCGTATTCAGACAACCCGCGCACCATTAGCGAAGCGCTTCACGAGTTGTCCCCCGAAACCCAGATCATTTGGCTGTTCAATAACCCGGACGCGAAGAAAAGCGTTGTCCCGGATTGCGTGCAAGTCCGCCGCACGCACTCGCTGGCCGGGATCTGTGCGCTGGCCACTTCGAGAGCCTGGGTGGACAACATGCCCAAACCCGACTATACCGTAAAGCGCAAGCGGCAGTTTTATGTCCAGACCTGGCACGGCGACCGCGGCTTTAAGAAGATGCTGTACGACGCGCCCGACCATCCGTCTGGCAAAAAAATTCTGGAGTCAGAGATCGCGGATGCGCTGGTGTCCGGTTCCACGCACTGCGAGCGGACTTACGACACAGGGTTCGGTTATCACGGCGCGCTGATGAAGGTTGGTTCCCCAAGGAACGACGCGGTGATGAACCCCCGCCCCGAAAACATCGCGCGGATCAAGCAAAAACTGGGCTTGCAGCCCGATGAGAAGGTGCTGCTCTACGCCCCCACCATGCGCAACTCGTCCCGCCGACAGGGCGTCAAACAGCGGATTCAGTCAATCGACCTGCTGAAGACGCTGGATGCGCTGGATGCCCGTTTCGGCGGCGGCCACAAGTGCATCGTGCGCGCGCACAGCACGCAGTTGGGCTTGGCCGGGTATCCGGTCAGCGAACGCGTTCTCGACGCGTCCGCATACGAGGATATGTCCGACCTGCTGCTGGTCTCTGACTTCCTCATCACCGACTATTCATCCAGCGCGGGCGATTTCGCGCTGACTGGGCGGCCCATCGTGCTGTTTCAGGATGACCGAGAGGCCTTCGCGCAGGAGGAGCGTACGTTCTATTTCGACATCGAAAGCTCGCCCTATGTCGTGGTTCAGAATCAGGCTGAGCTGGAGGCTTACATTGAAACCCTCACCATCGAATCCGCCCAGCGGAACGACCGTGACATCCTTTCGTTTTATGGCGCCTACGAAACCGGCGAGGCATCCAAGCGCGTGGCCGAGGCGATTCTGGAAACCATGTGTTAACTTGACAGAATCCGGACAGACTTCTATAATCAGGATAACGATGAGCAATGATGGATTGACGACCCGGAGCTTCCATGGAAACATGGCGCGTCCAGCGATAACGGAATTGAGTGGGATGCCGCACCGGCGTCCAACTAGGGTGGCACCGCGAAACAACGCCTTTCGTCCCTATGATACAGAGGACGAAAGGCGTTTTCATATGGAGGAGGGATTCGCATCATGCTGACACAGGCCCCCAAAGGCACCCGGGACGTTTTGCCAAGCGAGAGCTACCGCTGGCAAAGCATTGAGCAGAGCATGCGCGACCTGTGCGCGCAAAGCGGTTACCGCGAGATCAGGACCCCGTTGTTTGAGCACACCGAACTGTTTCAGCGCTCGGTCGGCGACACGACGGATGTCGTGCAAAAAGAGATGTACACTTTTCAGGACAAGGGGGGGCGATCGATCACGCTGAAGCCCGAGGGCACGGCGGGCGTGGTGCGCGCGTTCCTGGAGGCGCATCTGGAAGCCGAGCCGCTGCCCTGCAAGATGTTCTACGTCTCGACCCCCTGCTATCGCTACGAAAAACCGCAGTCCGGACGCTACCGCGAGTTCCATCAGCATGGCATTGAGGTGTTTGGCGCGAAGGACGCAAGCTGTGACGCCGAGGGGATCAAGCTGGCGCTGGACCAGCTGGCGGCCTGCGGCATCACGGGGCTGCGCTTGGCCATCAATTCCATCGGCTGCCCCGAGTGCCGGAAGGTCTACAACGACAAGCTGAAGGAATACCTGCGGCCTAAACTCGGCACGCTGTGCAAGACCTGCAGCGAGCGGTTTGAGCGCAATCCCATGCGGATTCTGGATTGCAAGGATCCCGACGACCAGGCGCAGCTCATCGACGCCCCCACCGTGCTGGAGTGCCTGTGCGCCGAGTGCAGCGCGCACTTCGCGCGTCTGAAGGCTTATCTTATGGCGCTTGGTATCGATTACACGGTCGATCCGCGCATCGTGCGGGGGCTGGATTACTACACAAAGACCGTGTTCGAGATCATCACCGACACCGAAAGCGGTCCGCTGACCGTGTGCGGCGGCGGCCGCTATGATGCGCTGGTGGAATCGCTGGGCGGCCCTTCCATCCCGGGTTTTGGGTTTGGCATGGGCGTCGAACGCATCATCATGGTTCAGCAAATGCTGAATCTGCAGTCCGAACAGCCCAAGCTGTATGACGTGTTTATCGCGACTCTGGGCGACGAGGCGCGCGAGGCCGGGCTTTCGCTGGCGGATGCGTTGCGCAAAGCCGGCGTCAAGGCCGACATCGACCATGCGGCGCGCAGCCTAAAGGCCCAATTCAAGTATGCCGACAAGACTGGCGCGCGCCACGTGGCCATTCTGGCGGGCGACGAGCTGCAAAAAGGCGTCGTCAAGCTACGGGACATGCAGACTTCCGAGGAACAGGAACTGACAAACGATGAACTCATCCGCAAGCTGAGCAAGGAGTGATACGAACATGTCCATCATTGGATTCAAACGAACCCATTACTGCGGCCAAGTTTCAAAGGAACTCGCGAACCAGGAAGTGAAACTATCCGGCTGGGTGCAGCGCACGCGCGACTTGGGCGGCGTGATCTTTGTGTGGCTGCGCGACCGCGAGGGCCTGGTGCAGCTTGTGTTTGACGAGGCCACCTGCGGCAAGGAGTGCTTCGCCCTCGGCGGCTCGCTGCACAGCGAGTACGTGCTGTCGATCGTGGGCGACGTGCGCATGCGCGCGCCCGAGGCCGTGAATGCGAAACTCCCGAACGGCGACATTGAGGTGTTTGTCAAGCAGGCGCAGCTGCTGAACAAGGCCGAGACCCCCCCGATCTACATCGACGACAACGCCAACGAAAACGAGTTGGTGCGCCTGAAATACCGTTACCTCGATCTGCGCCGCCCGTCCATGCAGGAAACGCTGCGGTTGCGCTCGAAAGTGGTCTCCGCCGTGCGCCGCCACATGGACAGTTTGGGCTTCACCGAGGTCGAGACGCCGATCCTGACCAAGTCCACACCCGAGGGCGCGCGCGACTTTCTGGTGCCCGCCCGGCTGCATCCGGGCGAGTTCTACGCGCTGCCCCAGTCCCCGCAGATCTACAAGCAGCTGCTGATGCTGGCGGGCTTTGACCGCTACTATCAGGTGGCGCGCTGCTTCCGTGACGAGGACAGCCGCGCTGACCGCCAGCCCGAGTTCACCCAGGTAGACATCGAGATGAGCTTCATCGAGCCGGAGGACATTCAGGGCGTGGTGGAAGGCGCGTTCGCCGAAGTATTCAAGTCTGTGAAGGGCGTCGAGCTGTCACTCCCCCTGCCCCGCATGACCTGGCGCGACGCCGTGGAGAACTATGGTTCCGACAAGCCGGACACCCGCTTCGAAATGAAGCTGATCGACATTAGCGATCGCGTGGCCTCCTGCGGCTTTCCGGTGTTCGAGGACGCCGTGCGGGCAGGCGGCTCAGTGCGGGGCATCAACGCCGCGGGCCTGGGCGAGGCTTTCACCCGCAAAGAGATCGACGCGCTGGCCGAGTTCGCCAAGACCTACCGCGCAAAGGGCCTTGCGTGGGCTATTGTCAACGCCGATGGCACGCTGAGGGCTTCTTTTAACAAGTTCCTGACCGATGAGCTTGGCAAGGCGTTGGTGGAGGGCATGAGTGCCCAGCCGGGAGACGCGCTGTTCTTCATCGCCGACAAAAACACCGTGGTGTTCCAGGCACTGGGCGAGCTGCGCAAAGAAATCGCGCGCAAGAAGAACCTGATTGCCGAGGACCAGTACAACCTGTTCTGGGTAACCGAGTTCCCGTTGCTGGAGTACGACGAGGAGGACGGCCGTTATGTCGCCATGCATCACCCTTTCACCAGCTGCATGGATGAGGACCTCGAGAAAATGAAGGCCGATCCGGGCCACGTGCGCGCCAAGGCGTATGATTTGGTGCTGAATGGCATCGAGATGGGCTCGGGCTCCATCCGCATCCACCGCGCCGACGCACAAGCCGAGATGTTCCAGCTGATCGGGTTGACGCCTGAGGAGGCGCAGAGTCGCTTCGGGTTCCTGCTGGAGGCGTTCCGCTACGGAACACCGCCCCACGGCGGGTTCGCGTTCGGCGTGGACCGCCTCGTGATGATGCTGACCGGGCGCGACTCACTGCGCGACGTGATCGCCTTCCCCAAGGGCCAAGGCGCAAACTGCCTGATGATGCAGACACCGTCTGACGTGAAGGAAGACCAGCTGCAGATGCTGCACATTAAGCTGGACCTGCCGAAAACAGAGCAGCGCCCATAGAAGTGTTTGCGCGCGGCGAAATCCGGTGATATAAGTAAAACACGGCATAAACGCCTTTGAGCGCGCATATGCCGCAACATGGAACGTCCATGGACGCATGGCATGTCAGCTGCACGGCCAAGCTATCCATGGACGCACATGGTTGAGGAGCGATGATGAAACAGCAAGCCAAGGTGGTGCTGGATCAGGGCAAACTGATGGCAGAGGTGGTTCGTCCGGAAGCTTGCGAGGCTTGCCACGCCTGCAGATACGGGCGTCAGGAACGCATGCTGCTGGAGCTGCCTCAGGGCCAGTTCCATGAGGGCGATCCGGTGGATCTTGAAATGCCGGACGGTCAGGTGGGAAAGGCGTCTCTGCTGGCTTATGGCATCCCGCTTCTGTGCCTGTTGCTTGGGATCTGCGTTGGCTGGCTCGTTGGGAAAACCGAGCTTTTCCAAGCGCTGGGCGCGCTGGTCTTCCTGGGGCTCGGCGTGCTGATCCTGCGGTTGCTCGACCCGATCATCAGGCGGGGCAGCGCTTACAAGCCAGAGGCCTGTCCGTGCAAACACGACGATACAGAATAAGGGAGGCATGACACATGTCTGGCGAACACTTGATTACCTTCACAGCGCAAGCCGTCACCATGGAGGCTCTGAAGGGCAAAGGCCTGGTGCTGGTGGACTTTTGGGCGCCCTGGTGCGGCCCGTGCCGCATGGTTGGCCCGATTGTTGAACAGCTGGCCGACGAATACCACGGCAAAGTCATTGTCGGCAAGCTGAACGTGGACGATGAGGCTGACGCCGCCATCGCCTACTCTGTGGGCAGCATCCCCACCCTGCTGCTGTTCAAGGACGGCGAGGTCGTGGATCGCGTGGTCGGCGCCCGCGGCAAGCCCGCGCTGGTAGATATGCTAGAAAAGCATTTGTAAAAACAAGCACTTACGTTAAATGCTTTGAAAAAGCTGTAATTCCCCTTGGTTTCGTGGTATACTTATCGATAGTAGATTGCAAGGTATGCCGCTGTTGGGTGTGTCCCCAAAGCGTCCAGCAACTGCGGGCGCTTTTTTTGATGCAACTGACTTGGCGTACGCGTCGGGTTCCTAAAATAGATTCGTTGTCAGCGCGTCGCACGTCGTGCGTCTCGCCGCCCCAAGCAAGGGCAGCGTAGCGCAAGGTCGCGCAGGCCGGATCCGGAACACTCGGGATTTCTGAATGCCATCAGAAAATCCCCGCTGTTTTTGTGCATCGATCCGCTTGCTATGTACATATTTTATCATCTTAAAGGAGACTATCTATGGCATCACATGGAAAAAAGAAGGCCCCGCAGCCCAGGCTTCGGATCATCCCCCTGGGCGGCGTCGGCGAAATCGGAAAGAACATGACCGTATACGAATACGGAGACGACATCATCGTGGTGGACATCGGCTCGATGTTCCCGGGCGAGGACATGCCCGGCATCGATCTGGTCATTCCGGACGCGACGTATCTGCAAAAAAACGCGTCGCGCATCCGCGGGTTTTTCATCACCCATGGCCACGAGGATCACATCGGCGGCACCCCCTACATCCTCCGTCAATTCCCCGCGCCCGTCTACGGCACGCGGCTCACGCTGGCGCTGATGGAGCACAAGCTCAAAGAGCACCGCGTCAACGGCATCCAGCTGAACGTTATCAAGCCGGGCGAGAAGACCACCGCCGGCGCTTTCACCGTGGAGTATATCAAGGTCGGTCACTCCATCGCCGGCGCGGTCGCGATGGCCATCACCACCCCAGCGGGCACGGTGGTGCACACGGGCGACTTCAAGGTCGACTACACCCCCATCGACGAGCACGTGATCGACCTGCAGCGCTTCGGCCAGCTGGGCGTCGAGGGCGTGCTGGCTCTGCTGGCCGACTCGA
Organism: Eubacteriales bacterium; assembly: GCA_031549325.1. GTDB lineage: Bacteria > Bacillota > Clostridia > Christensenellales > Aristaeellaceae > JAJDGF01. The sequence continues at coordinate 19,703 of JAVBQA010000045.1, forward strand.
CCAACGTCGAGCGCCCCGGGTACACCATGTCCGAGCGCACCGTGGGCGAGACGTTCAACAACCTGTTCGACAAGGCCACCGGCCGCATCATCATCGCGATGTTCAGCAGCAACATCCACCGCATTCAGCAGGTGGTGGACTCCGCTGTGCGCTACAACCGCAAGGTGTGCCTGATTGGGCGCAGCATGATCAACGTGTCGAAGGTTGCCATGCAGCTTGGCGAGCTGAAGATCCCCGAGGGGCGGCTGTTGAGCCCGGATGATCTGGACCGCTATGACGACGACGAGATCGTGGTCATGACCACCGGCAGCCAGGGCGAGCCGATGAGCGGCTTGTCCCGCATGTCATCCGGAGAGCACAACAAGCTTGAGATCAAGGCCAGCGACATGGTCATCATCTCGGCCACGCCCATTCCGGGCAACGAGAAAGCCGTGTCCCGCGTCATCAACTCGCTGATGCGCACCGGCGCCAATGTGATCTATGAATCCCTGGCTGAGGTGCACGTGTCCGGCCACGCCTGCCAGGAGGAGCTGAAGCTGATCCACACGCTGACCAAACCCAAGTTCTTCATCCCTGTGCATGGCGAGGATCGCCATCTGCACCACCATGCGCGGCTTGCAAAATCGCTAGGGATGTCGGATGACTGCGTGCACATTCCAAAGCAGGGCGAGATCATTGAACTCACCCCCACCAAAATGAGCGTGGCGGGCGCCGTCCCGAATGGCGTCACGCTGATCGACGGCCTGGGGATTGGCGATGTGGGCACCGTGGTGCTGCGCGACCGGCTGTTGCTGTCTCAGGACGGCCTGCTGATCGTGGTCATGGCCATCGACCGCCAGAGCGGCATGTTGGTGTCCGGACCGGACATCGTGTCCCGCGGGCTTGTGTATGTGCGCGAGTCGGATGACCTGGTGGAAGGCGCCAAAGTGGCCGCGCGCCAGGCGCTGAGCAACTTTGGGCGCATCGATCCCAGCGATTGGGGCCACGTCAAAAACTCGGTGCGCGACGCCGTGCAGCGATTCGTGTACAGCCACATCAAGCGCAGCCCGATGATCCTGCCGATCATCATGGAAATCAAGGAGTGAACCAGATTGCGCGTTTGCGCGTCTTAAATGGAGGTCCGTCTCGATGAATGTGTATGATCAGGCGCACGCCCTCGCAAGCGCTATGAAGCAGAGCGATGAGTTCAGGGAATACGCGCGGCTGAAGGAGCTGGCTTACGAGGACTCTACCAACAAGGAGTTGCTCGACGCCTACAAAAAACTGCAATACAAGACGCAGGCGCGGGTGGCTTCCGGCGAACGCATCGACGAGCAGGACTTTCAGCGCATGCAGCAGATCGCCTCGCTGCTCCAGTACAACCCGGATGCAAGCGCCTACCTGATGGCCGAGTTCCGGTTCCAGAACATGCTGGCCGACATCTACAAAATCCTTGCGGATGTGGCGGGTATCAATCTGGACATGCTGTCACAAGGCTAAAGTTGGAGGAAAACACAACGTATGGCAAGAAGTTCCATGAGAGGAAACCGACGCCCGGGCCGCCCTGTGCTCAACACACGCTACAGCCAGAAAACGCTGATGCACGACCGAGAGTACGGCTTTTATTGGTATGCCTGGCTCTGGAAGGCGCTTCGGCCGCTCCTGATCCTGTCGATTAGCCTGATCATCGTGCTGGGCGTTGTGAGCACCGGCTGGGGCTACGTATACAATCACTTCTTCATGCCAGTCAACCCGCAGGACACGCAGGTGCGTGAGTTTGTGATCGAGCCAGGCACCGCCATTAGCACCATCGGCGAGAACCTGGTCGAGCAGGGATACATCAAAGACAAGACGATCTTCAAGTATATGGTGCAGTTCCAGGAACTGACCAACCGGATTCAGGCCGGCACCTATCCGCTGTCGAGCGCCATGGATATCAACCAGGTGCTCAAAATCCTGGCCGTCGGTTCCGCCCCCAACGAACGCACGATCACCATCATTCCGGGCTGGAGCATCGAGGACATCGCCAACTACCTGCTGCAGCAGCAGGCCATCTCCAACGTGAACGAGTTCCTGAATCTGTGCAAAGACGCGAACCAGTTCGAAGGCTACTCCTTCTCGCTGCAGGAGGCCATCCAGAGCCGCTCGCTGTCTGGACGCAAGTACGCGCTGGAAGGATACCTGGCGCCCGATACCTACCGGGTCTACAGAAACGCCACGCCCGAGGCCATCATCCAGCGGCTGCTCGGGCAGTTCGACACGGTGCGCGACAGCGTGCTGACCAGCGGCCCGCCCACGGAGATCGTGGTGGACGAGGAAGGCAACCGGCTGGATAGCGAGGGCAACATCATGACCGATGAACCCGCGGTGTTCGAGACCCCGCTGAACATGGCGCAGACGATCATCCTGGCGTCCGTCATCGAAAAGGAAGCCGGCAAGACCGCCGACTTTGACAAGGTCTCGGCCGTGTTTCACAACCGCCTGCAGAAGGGCATGCGGCTTGAGTCCGATGCCACCATCGCTTATGCCCTGGGGATCAAGCGCATCGTGCTGACCAGCGCCGAGCTGAACACGGACAGCCTCTACAACACCTACCTGCACGCCGGGCTGCCGCTTGGGCCCATCTGCAACCCATCCAAGCGCGCGCTGCAGGCCGCTCTATACCCGAACATGGATTACATCAACGGGGAGTACCTGTACTTCTGCTCGGGCGACCCCGCCAAGGGCGAGCTGCATTTCTCCAAGACGAAGGCGGAGCATGACGCCGCCGTGGCGCAGTACCGGCCGTTGTGGATCGACTTCGACCGCAGGCAGGCAGGATCGTGACCATTGGGAACGGGCGTTTCGACTGATGATCGCCGTTCTTTAGCCTCCGCGCGAGAGGAATGGAAACCTGAATCCTCATATGCGGACAGGCAAGCGCGCTCCGACAATTGAATACCATGATAGGGCAATCTTTCCGGCGGTGGTTCGCCTAAGTTTGGAGGGGTGCCCTATGTTTTTTCTGGAACTGTTGGCTGGCATGTACGACAGCGTGCTGCTGCTCATCTCCCATGTTGCGGGCCGCTCGTCCTTTCCAACCCCTTTGTCCCCCGAGGAGGAGCGCCGCGCGGTGGAGGCAATGCTGCAGGGCAACTCCAATGACTTCCGGTTGCTGGTGGAGCACAACCTGCGCCTGGTGGCGCACATTGCCAAGAAGTATTCAAACTCTGGCGTCGAGCAGGATGACCTGGTGTCCATCGGTTCCATCGGGCTGATCAAGGCGGTTGCATCGTTTCGGCCCGAGGCGGGCAGGCTGACCGCGTATGCATCCCGCTGTGTGGAGAACGAGATCCTGATGGCGCTTCGCAGCAACAAAAAGAACAAGATGAACCTGTCGCTGTCGGAGCCAATCGGCTCGGATCGCGAAGGCAACGAGATCATGCTGCTGGACATTCTTGGCACCGATTCCGAAGTGGTGCCCGATCAGGCGGAGCTGAACATCGAGTCGGCCAGGGCCATCGCGCTGCTCGGCAAGGTCTTGGATGAGCGCGAGCGGCGCGTTGTGCTGTTGCGCTATGGCCTATTGGACGGCGTGCTTCACGCCCAGCACGAGGTTGCTGATGCATTGGGCATCTCCCGAAGTTACGTATCTCGAATCGAAAAAAAGGCGTTCCAGAAACTGCGCGACGCCTTGGAACACGGAGTGAATCCTCATGATAAGACTCGGTCCAGCGGGTAACAGCGAGCGCTTCTATCAGGAAGGCTTCAAGAAATCTGAGCAGGCGCCGGCCTGGCTGCGCGGCATGGGCCTTTCGGCCCTCGAGTATTCGGCGGGCCACGGCGTATCGCTGTCCGAGGCCACTGCCCGTGCCATTGGCGCTGAGGCCGCAAAGAACGGCGTCCAGATGTCCATCCATGCGCCCTACTACATAAACTGCTGTACCGACGACCCCATCAAGCGCCCCAAAAACAAGCGCTACCTGTTGGAGGCTGCCCGCGCCATCGACTGGATGGGCGGCGTCCGCGTGGTTTTCCACGTGGGCGTGCCTGACAAGAAGGAACGGGCCGCCTCTTTTGCCCGCGCGAAAGACGACATTGCGGAGGCGCGCCAGCTGATTGTGGACGAGGGTCTATCCCACATCGTGCTCTGCCCGGAGACCATGGGGCGCCCGGGGCAACTTGGCACCCTTGAAGAGATTCTCGAAATCTGCCGGATGGACGACTCCTTTCTGCCCACGCTGGACTTCGGGCATCTGCACACGATTGGCCTTGGCGCGCTGAATTCGACGGAAGACTTCCGGCGCATCCTGGATCGGGTCATCGAAGTGCTGGGCTTTGAGCGCGCTCAGTCTTTTCATGCCCATTTCTCGAAAATCGAATACAACGCAAAGGGCGAGCGCATGCACAAGACCTTTGCCGACGAGGGCTATGGCCCGGAGTTCGCGCACCTTGCGCCGCTTATCGCAGAGTACAAGCTGTCGCCCACCATCATCTGCGAGTCACGGGGCGTGCAGGCCGATGACGCGCTCATTATGCGCCAACTACTGGTTGAATCCGGCGCTTCCGTGTGGTAAACTATAAAGAAGGATTACGGAAGCTGTGGTGAGCACGTTGGAGAAAAAGCGATCCTTTAAGAGCGCGGCTGAGCTGCGGCCCGAGGACATGATCGGGCGAGAGCTGAGCTGGCTTGAGTTCAATCAGCGTGTGCTGAAAGAGGCCACGAGCGAGGACAATCCCCCATTTGAGAAGATGAAGTTCCTGTCCATCGTGGCCAGCAACCTGGACGAGTTTTTTATGATCCGCGTGGCGTCCATCTGGGATCAGATAGACGCGGGTTATACCCTGCCCGACGCGGCGGGCATGACCCCCCGGCAGCAACTGGCCTCCATCACCGCGCGTGTGCGCGTGATGGTGCAGAAGATGTACGAGGTGCTCCGCAAAGAGATCCTGCCCGGATTGTCCGAGGCGGGCATTCGATTTGTGGATGAAAAATCATTGACGGACGAGCAGCGCGCCTTTCTGGATACTTATTTCGAAGACACGGTCTATCCCGTGCTGACCCCTATGGCGGTGGACTCGCGCCGGCCGTTTCCGCTGATTCTGAACCGCAGCTTGAATCTGGGGTTGCTGATCGACGACGGCGATGGCGAGCTGACTTTCGCCAATGTGCAGGTGCCGTCGGGTCTGCCCCGTGTGGTGGTGCTTCCGTGCGCTTCCGGCGTCTCGGTGATGTTGCTTGAGCAGATCATCGCCCGAAACACCGACAAGCTGTTCCCCGGGCGGGACGTGATCTGTTGCCACGCCTACCGCATCACGCGCAACGCCGACCTGACTGTGGACGAGGATGACGCCGAGGATCTGCTCTCCACCATCGAGAAGCTGCTGAAGCAGCGGCGCTGGGGCGCGGCGGTGCGCCTCGAAATCGATCACCGCGCAGACGAGCGGCTGGTGAAGGTGCTGGAGGATGCGCTGGAACTGGACTACGGCGACGCCTACTCCATCCACGGCCCCATCAATCTTGACTTTATGATGCGCTACCTCTATTCCATGCCCGGCTTCGACGCGCAGAAATTCCCGCCCTACACCCCTGCGCCGCTGGTGCTTGAAGAAGGCGAGTCGATCTTTTCACGCATCGCCAAGGGCGATCTGCTGCTGTACCATCCGTATGACAGCTTCGAGCCGGTGGTGCGTTTTGTGCGCCATGCCGCGCGGGATCCACAGGTGCTGGCCATCAAGCAGACGCTGTACAGAGTCAGCGGCAACTCCCCCATCGTTTCCGCGCTGGCCGACGCTGCCGAAGCCGGAAAACAGGTCACGGTGCTGCTTGAGCTGCAGGCGCGCTTTGACGAGGAGAACAACATTCACTGGGGCAAGCGCCTGGAACGCGCGGGGGCCCACGTGATCTACGGTATGGCCGGGCTCAAGACCCACAGCAAGATCACGCTGGTGGTGAGAAGCGAGCAAAGCGGCATCAAGCGCTACGTGCACCTTGGAACCGGAAACTACAACGATGTGACCGCCCAGATCTACACGGACCACGGGTTGTTCACAGCCAACGACAAGTTTGGCTCGGACGCCTCGGCGTTCTTCAACATGCTGACAGGGTTCACCAACACCCCGAAGTTCCAAAAGCTTGTGTCTGCACCCAGTAACCTGCGCACGACTTTCCTGGCGCTGATTGACCGCGAGACGCAAAACGCCAGGGCTTGCAAGCGCGGCGAGGTCTTCGCCAAGATGAACTCGCTCGTGGACGAGGAGATCATCGCGGCGCTGTACCGGGCGTCCATCGCTGGCGTCAGGGTGAAGCTGATCGTGCGTGGCATCTGTTGCCTGAGACCCGGTCTTCCCGGCATCAGCGAGAAGATCAGCGTGCGCTCGATTGTGGGACGGTATCTCGAGCACAGCCGCATCTTCTTGTTCCACAACGACGGCAACCCGCAGGGCTTTCTTTCGAGCGCCGACTGGATGCCCAGAAACCTCGACCGGCGGGTCGAGCTGTTGTTCCCGGTGGAGCACCCCGCGCTGCTCAAGCAAATCAGCGACGTGCTGAAGCTGCAGTGGCACGACAACGTCAAATGCGCCGAGCTCAAGAGCGACGGACGCTATGAGCGCGTGGGCAAAAGCGGAGAACCGCGCGTGAATTCCCAAGAAGAACTGATGAAGCTGCACAGCAGAAAACAAATCCCGGGGGAGTAACTGATGCAACACAACGACGAAGCGTTTGCCACGATGCTGCTGATGAGCCAGATCGATCCCGGCAAGAGTGAGCTGGTGCGGCCGCTGACCACCGCCGAATGGCACCAGCTGCAGGCCAAGTTGAAGGCGTCTAGCCTGCTCTCTGCGGGTGAATTGTTGCGTGCCGACATGGGCGCGCTGATGATGCTGGGCTGCACGGAAGAGGAGTCATACCGGTTGTGTGTGCTGCTAGGGCGCACGCTGCCACTGAGCATCTCGCTGGAGCAGCAACACATGAAGGGCATCGACATCATCACCCACGAAGAGCGCTCCTACCCGGACAAGCTGCGCGACACGCTGCTTGAGAAAGCGCCTCCCATGCTGTACATCGCCGGGCGGCCCGAGCTGTTCAGGCAGAGCGCAATCGCGGTGCTGGGACCGCTTGCGCCCAAAGGCGATACGGAAAACCGCGTGCGAAGGCTGGTGCGCGAGGCATCCGAAGCCGGCTTCGTCGTCGTTCTGGACGGGCAGAACGGGCTTGGGCACATCGCGCTGGACGAGGTTTCGAAGTGCTCCGGGCGCTGCGTGCTGGTGCTGGCGGGCGCCATGAGCGCGGCACTTGAGCGCCCGCTCATCGCGAATCTGGTCAGCGAGCGTCGATGCGTGCTGCTGTCCCAGTTTCACCCAGACGCGCCCTACACCGCCAGCCATGCCATCATGCGCAACAAATGCGTCTACGCGCTGAGCGAGGCGGCCTTTGTGTTTGCCTGCGACGAGGACAAGGGCATCACCTACGCGGGCGCCATTGAGGCGCTGCGTGCCAAGAGCTGCAAGTTTGTCTACGCGCTGGACACAGAGCTCTACTCGGGCAATCGGCCGCTGATCTCAAAAGGCGCGGTGCCCATTCCGGATCTGGATCAAACGCCGTTCCGGTTGCTCAGCGAGAACTGGCTGAGCGCCACAGGCGAGCAGACGTGTCTTTTTGACTGGCAGGAACCCAGAAGGTATTAAACGCATCGGCAAGGGCTTAGCCCTTGCCGATTTCCATGGTCTAGACGTCTTTCTGCGTGACCACCCTGTGCACCAACGGCGGCGGATCGACGGGCGTGTCGCCGATTACGATCGCCTGCGCCATCAGCCCCTTCGCCGCGAGGACATCCGATTTTTCGCCCGCGTGCAGCTCGTACAGTACGCCGCCCGCTTCGATCCGCTCGCCGATGCGCACCCGCATGATCAGCCCTACAGCCGGATCGATCAGATCCTCCTTGCGCTCACGGCCTGCGCCCAGCGCTTTGGCGGCGTTGCCGATCAGGCTGGTTCTCATCTCGGTGACGTATCCGCTCCGCTCGGCTTTCACCTCAAAAACACGCGCGGCTTGCGGCAGCAGCGACAGATCCTTCACCACAAGGGGATCTCCCCCCTGCGCCTCGATCATCTCGGCCAGCTTGCGCAGGCCTTCCCCGGTTTGAATCTTCTCATCCAGCGCCGCTTGCGCGCGCTCAATGTCCGGGTACAACCCGGCCTCCACCAGCATGTGCGCGCCCAGCAGCAACGAAACATCTTTCAGCTTGCCGCCCGCCATGCCGGACAGCACCAAAATGGCCTCCTTTACCTCGAGCGCATTGCCGATGTATTGCCCCAGAGGCTGATCCATGTCGGTCACCAGCGCGCTGAAGCGCCGCCCGGTGCCGCAGCCGATGCGCACCATCCATTCGGCCAGCTCGACGGACTGCTCAAGCGTGGGCATGATCGCACCGCTGCCCGCTTTCACGTCCAGCACGATCACATCCGCACCGGAGGCGATCTTCTTCGACAAAATCGATGAAGTGATCAGCGGGAGGCTATCCACCGTGCCGGTCACGTCACGCAGCGCGTACACGGCCTTATCGGCGGGCGCAAGGTTTCCCGTCTGGCCCACCACCGCGCAGCCCACCCTGTTCACCTGGTCGATGAACGCCTGGCCGTCGATGTCGATGCACATACCCGGAATCGACTCCAGCTTGTCCAGCGTGCCGCCGGTGTGCCCGAGACCCCTTCCGGACATCTTGGCCACCTTTGCGCCGCAGCAGGCCACCAACGGCACCAGAATCAGCGAGGTGGTATCGCCCACGCCGCCAGTCGAGTGCTTATCCACTTTTACGCCCGCAATGCCTGACAGGTCGAGCACATCGCCTGAGCAGGCCATGGCCATGGTCAAATCGATCGTTTCGCGCTCAGACATGCCGCGCAGGCAGATCGCCATCAGCAACGCCGCCAGCTGGTAGTCTTTGAACTCGCCCGTGACCGAGCCGTTCACAAATGCCTGTATCTCCTCGGCGCTCAACGCCTCACCGCGCCGCTTTTTCAGAATGATGTCCACCGGGTTCATGATCTCTCCCCTTTCAGAAACGAAAGCGCATCCGCCCAGGCTGCGCGTTTGTTTTCGTAGCGCATGGTGTGCGCCGGACTGGTAGACGGCAGCACAATCCGCTCGATCCCCTCTCCCACGCCCGGCAGCAGTTTCAAAAACAACTGTTTCGCCGTGCCCCCGTTAAACAAGATACGCTGAAGATTCGGGCTGTCCGCGATCAGCGCGCCGATGTTGTTGGGTGTGGCATCTCTGATGGCGCTGTCCAGCGAGCCAGGCCGCACGCAGGAACCCGCGACATCCCACAGCGCGATCCGGTTTCCCAGAAGCAACAGGCGCTTGGCCGCCGGGTCTTGCGGCACCGCTTCCCCCAAGATGTCCGCCAGCATGGGCCAGAAGCAGTTGCGCGGGTGCGCGTAGTAAAACGCCTGCTCCAGCGACGCCACGCTTGGCATCGTGCCCAGCACCAGCGCCCGGACGCTTTGATCGTGCACCGCCGCAAACGACGCGATTCTGTCCATGCAAAGCCCTCCTGCGATAAAGAGTATTATACCAGAAATCCGCTGCGCGGGGAAGCCCTTTTCAAAGCGCCCAACTTGCGGTATAATGGAATTGTGGCAACTTGAGCCAAATTGACCCAAGGAGCGTCCTATGAGCAAAAAACGCATTATGATCATCTCATCCAACTTCACGGGGCATGGCCACAAAAGCATCTGCGAGGCGATCTGTGAGCACCTGTCGGACCATCCCGACGTGGTGATTCAGGTGGTCGACGGGTTTTCGCTGATCGGATCGGCGGGCGTGCGCGCCTCTAAGTTATATGGCCCGATCACCAGAAATGCCAGCGACCTCTGGAAGCTGACCTACAACATGACCGGCAAGCAAAAGAACCGTGTGACCGAAGACTTGCTCACCGCGCTGGCGTATGACAAGTTCATGCAAAAAGTGAGCGCGTTTGAGCCCGGACTGATCGTGACCGTGCACCCGCTGTTCACGCGCAGCCTGCTCAACATTCTCGAATACCACAAGATGCAAATCCCGTTCATCGCGCTGCAGGCGGACATCATCAATATCCACCGCGCCTGGTGCGACCCCCGCGCCACGCTGACGCTGTGCCCCACGCCTGAGGCCTACGAATGCAGCCTGAATTTGCACAAGATGCCAGTGGACAAGCTGGAGCTGTGTGGCTTCCCCACGCGCGAGCGCTTCTGCGCGGCGGCGAGAAACGCTCCCCCCCACGAGTATGACGGCAGCCGCCCGCTGAACTGTCTGCTGATGAGCGGCGGCGAGGGCAGCGGCAACCTGAAAAAATATGCCGAACAGCTGCTGGAACACGTGGACTGCAGCCTGACCGTGATCTGCGGGCGCAACAAAAAGCTCAAGGAGCTGCTGGAGCAGACGCTGGGCCTGGTGTACGGCAAGCGCCTGCAGGCCCACGGATTCCTCGAAAATGTTCAGGATTACATGGCGCAAAGCGATCTGGTCATCGCGCGTGGCAGCCCCAACACCATGATGGAAGCCGTCGTGATGGGCGTGCCGCTGATGATCACGGGATGCCTGCCTGGGCAGGAGGCCGATAACCCCGCGCTGATGGTGACGCACAACCTGGGCGTGCTGTGCCAGAGTCCGGAGTCCGCGCCCGCGATCGTAAAGGCGCTCATGGCCAACAACGGCAAGCGGCTCCATGAGATCCGCCAGGCGCAGCTGGCTTACAGGAACTTCGACAACGCCAAGCACATCGCCCAGCGGCTCTGCGAGCTGGCGCTGCCGGACGATTTCCCAAGGCAGCGACTGAACCGCTTTCCGGCTACGCTGATGGGCTCTAGATACACAAAGAACGCCGAATAAACAAAGCGGGCGCATCGCGCGCCCGCTCTCCATTTGCCGATTTACACCTCAGGGTTCAGGATGACCATGTGGATGTGGTCCTCCCACACGCCGTTGATCTTCAGGTACTGCTTGGAGATCCCTTCGTTCTCGAACCCCAGCTTCTTCACAACGCCCAGAGACGCCTTGTTCCACGGCATGATGTTGGCCTCCACACGGTGCAGCCCGAACTCGTCGAACGCGATCTGCACCATCCTTCCGACCGCCTCGCTCATATAGCCGCGACGCAGCTCTTCCCCATCCAGTTTGTAGCCCAGGAAGCAGGAGAGGAACGCGCCATACACGATGTTCGACAGCGATACCGTGCCGATCAGCCGGTGCGGGTCGCTCTTTTTCGCGATCCACACGCGCAATCCCTGCCCGCGAGACAGCGCCTCCTGATCCTGCTGGATCAATTCCTGTTGTCGGGCAAGCGTGAAGTATGCCTCATCATGGGTGGCCTCGTAGGGCTGCAGAAACGCACGGTTGCGCATGTTGTAGTCCAGCACTTGCCGCGCCAGCTCAGGTTTAGAGACATACAGATGCAGACGCTCGGTCTCGATATTCGGAGAAATCACGACAGCGCCACCCCCGCCAGGTCTCGAATGTCATCGATTACATACCTGATGTTCATCGTTTCCGGCACAGCATGGCGCGCCGGATTGTACCAACAGGCGTCCGTGCCCGCGTTGATCGCGCACTGCATGTCAGACGTCAGGCTATCCCCGGCCATCAGCGCCTGGTTTGCCCCAATGCCGCCCAGCGCAAACAGTGCCGCTTCAATCATGCGTTTATCGGGTTTCGCGCAGCCCACTTCTTCCGAGATGACCAGCGCCTTGACGCACTCCCTGAGAGGTGATCTGCTCATCCGCCCATGCTGTACCGTGCTGATGCCGTTGGTCACGATGGCCACCGGCAGCGCTTCAGCGATCTGGCGCACCGTCTCCAGCGCGCCGTCAATCAAGATGGGCTGGCGGCTCAGCGCCTCCTCATACGCAATCGCAGCGGACTTTGGGTCGGCGTCCACACCATAGCGCGTGATCAACTCCCGAAACCGACGGATCTTAAGCTCCTTCTGGGTTAGCATACCCTTCTCAAAATCCAGCCAGCACTTGTGGTTGATGCGGCTGTACGCTGCATCTGCGCCCACTTCTGTGATGCCGAGCCCAGTCAGCACATCCGCGATCGCATGCTTCTCTGCGGCCTGGAAGTCAAACAGTGTGTCGTCGGCGTCAATCAGAATGGCCCTGTACTTCATGGTTCGCCCTCCTCGGCTCGCGGCGGGTCGGGTACGGCTTCTGGGCGCGGGACGCGTCTTGCCGAGGCTTATAGCCCGAGCGATCGCGCTGGGCGTTTGCCCCGTAGCGCGGCTTGTTTCCGCCGCCCACCGGCTGTCCATATGGACCGCGGCGCGTCGGCGCGAAAGGCCTGGGCGCGTCGGTACGGGCCGTCTTGACAGGCTCAGGCAGCCGAATATCAAGCTCGCCATTGGTCTTGTTGTCGCCCCTCTGGAGCAGCATCGACAACATGGACGCCACCAAGCGCTCGGCATCCTGGCCATCCAGCAGTTGTTGCGCCATCAGAAGCGCGTCAGGTTGCGCGTCATCCAGCCCGGCTTTGATCTGATAGATCTTGCGCTCGACCTGCGCTTGCTTCAATTCGGCGCCGCTGGGCGGCTGCTCACACAGGATCTTCGCGCCTGTGATGCGCCGATAGTCCCACATGCGCGCCACTTCCTGACCCAACACGAAGGAATACGCCCTGCCCTGCTTGCCCGCGCGGCCGGTGCGGCCGATGCGGTGCACGTAGTTCTCCACGTCCAACGGCAGGTCGTAGTTAAACACGACCTCGATGTCGTCGATATCCAGCCCTCGCGCGGCCACATCGGTCGCTACGAGCACCGATACCGCGCCTTGCTTGAACCGCGCCATGATCGCCTCGCGCTGGATCTGCTGCATGTCGCCATGCAACCCGGCCGCCGCGAATCCGCGCGATTGCAGCTGAGTCACGATGTCCTCCACGCCGCGCTTGGTGTTGCAGAACACCAGCGCCTTTTGGGCGTCGGTCTTGACCAGCAGACGCGCCAACAGCTCCAGTTTATGGAACGAGCGCACGCTGATGTAGGACTGCTCGATGCGCTCCACCGTCAGCTTTTCCGGGCTGATGCGGATGTGCACCGGGTTTTTCAGATAGCGCCGCCCGAGCGACAGGATTTCGCGCGGCATGGTCGCCGAGAACAGCGCGGTCTGGCGCGTCTCAGGGGTCTTTTGAAGGATGGTCTCGATGTCGTCGCGGAAGCCCATGTCGAGCATCTCGTCGGCCTCGTCGAGCACCGCGATTTTCACCCGGGACAGATCCAGCGTCCCCCGGTTCATGTGATCCATCACACGGCCAGGCGTGCCCACCACCACTTGTGCGCCGTCGCGAAGCCCGCGCAGTTGGCGCTCAATGGGCTGCCCGCCATAGACTGCCAGCGTGCGAAGCCCAGCGCGGTAGCGCCCGAGCTTTACAAGCTCGCCAGCCGTCTGCACGCACAGCTCACGGGTCGGGCACAGCACGAGCGCCTGCACGTGTCGCTCTTTGATGTCCAGCGCGTCCACAAGCGGAATGCCGAACGCGGCAGTCTTGCCGGTGCCAGTCTGGGCCTGGCCGATGATGTCCCGCTGCTCCAGCATGGGCGGAATGGATCCGGATTGAATCGGGGTGGGCTCCTGATAGCCCATGTCGGAAATTGCGCGTCTGAGTTCATCTGAAATGTTGAAAGTATCCTGGAATGCTTGCATGTAAACTCCTATTCATCGTCGAATCATGGTTTTTAGGTAACTGAGCTGGCGCGCCTTGAGCAGGAATAGCACGCCGAGGTAGACGAGTAGCGATGGGATGCCGCACACGAGCAGCCTTAGCAGCACGCCCAGCGTGCCAATTGCCTCGGGCACAAACCGATTGAGCATCAGCGCGCACAGCAGTGTCAGCGCGGTTGCGACCAGTGACTTGAGCACCTCAATCAGCGTCTCCTGATAGCGCATGCGCCCCAGCTTGCCGCGAAGCAAGTAAAACTGGAGCCCGGATGCGATCAGGCAAGAGATCGATGTGGACAGCGCCAATCCCGGCGCGCCCATGTAGCGGGAGAGAACGATGTTGCCGATCACATTCAAAACCAGCTGCAGCATCGACGTGTACAGCGGAATTTTGGTGTTCTGGATCGAGTGGAACGCGCGGTTTAGCAGATCCTTCACGCCGAAGAAGATCACGCCTAGCAGGTACATCACGAAAATGGGCGCGGTGGCCTGCGCGTCCGCATGCGTAAACTCGCCGCGCACAAACATCACATGAAATATGTCCACGCTGAACACGCACGCAAGCGCTACAACTGGCAGCAGCACCAGGCAGATCACCTCGATGCAATGCATCACGATGTCGATGATGGCTTGCTTGTCGCGCTCGACGGCGCGCTTGCTCATGCGGGAGAACATCACCGTGATGATGGGCACGGTGATGATGCCAAGGATCATCGTCACCAGCCTCCAGCTGAGGTTCATGCCTGTCATGACGCCGTCGCCCAGTCCCGACGCCATGAACTGATCAAACATGTGGTTGATCTCGCCAACCGCCATGCTGGCGATGCTGGGCACGGCCAGCACCAGCATGCGCTTGACGCGCGGATCCGTAATGTCAAGGCTGAAGCTATACTTGAACGCGCCCCGGTGGAACGGCAGAATCACCAGCATTTGGAACAACCCGGCAATCGCGGTGCCCCACGCCAGCGCGTTGATGCCCATACTCCCCGAGAACATCACCATCGCCGCGATGGTCACGATGCTGTAAGGGAAACCCGACAGCTGCCCGGCGATGTAGTTCTCGCGCGCGTTCATGATGGATGACTGCACTATCGAGATCGTCACAAACACCAGGCTGGGCATCATGATGCGCGTCATTTCGATGGTCATGCGCATGCGGTCCTCATCGAATTTCATGTACACCAGGCGCGTGATCGGCTCAGCCAGCGCATACATCAGGATCGACAGGATCATCGACGCCAGCGCGAACAAGTTGAGCGTGTTGCTGCCGAACCGGTCGGCCAAGGAACGTCCCCCTTGTCTGTCCGCGTCCAGATACATCGGGATCAGCGTGGACGTGATGCATGAGGTAAACAGCAGGATCGGGAAAAAGTAGGTGCTGTACGCAGCGTAGTAGGCGTCGCTTTGCGCGCTCCTGCCAAAGTAGTAGCCGTTGACGGCGTCGCGGATGTAGCCTACGGCCTTGCTGATGAACACGATCAGCGTGACCGAGAGCGTGGTTTTAATCACCGCGTCATCTTTCTTTTGGGGCACAATCACACCCCCCTCTGTTTCATCGCGCGAACGAACACCGTTCGTCCCTGCCGCCCGAACAGGCAGATTTCCCGTAGGGGCGAACTGTGCCCGCCCGTCACGCCTTTAGTATGCCTTCGCAAAATACATCAGCTTCCCGGCGGGCTTGCCGCAGCACACGCACACGTCGCTGGGCATGCCCGACTGATCGAACGGCATGTTCCTCGAAGAGGCGTTCGTCTTTTCCTTGATCGCGTCCTCGCAGGCGCGCTCGCCGCACCAGCTGGCCTTGACGAATCCGTCCTGCACGCCCTTTTCGAGCGCATCCATGTCAGCAGCGGTATAGGTCTTGGCGTCCCGGAACGCCTTAGCTTGCTCAAATAGCGTATGATGGATGCTGTCCAGCATAGACTTGACCGCATCGCCGATGCCGTCCAGAGCCAGCTGGCTCTTCTCAAAGGTGTCCCGGCGCATCGCGGTGGCCACGCCCGCCTCGATATCGCGCGGCCCGAGCTCCAGGCGCACCGGCACGCCCTTCATCTCCCACTCGTTGAACTTCCAGCCCGCGCTGTAGGTGTCTCGGTCGTCCAGCTCCACGCGCAGCCCGGCCGCTTCGAGTTCGGCCTTCAGCGCGCGGGCGCGCTCCAGCACGCCCTCCTTATGCTGGGCGATGGGCAAGATCACCACCTGGATCGGGGCGACCCTGGGCGGCATTCGCAGCCCGCGCTCATCGCCATGGGTCATGATGATGGCGCCGATCATGCGGGTGGACGTGCCCCAGCTGGTTTCGTGCACAAACTCCAGCTGGCCTTCCTTGCTCAGGTACTGAATGCCGAACGCCTCGGCGAAGTTGGTGCCAAAGTTGTGGGTGGTGCCTGCCTGGAGCGCCTTGCCATCCTGCATCATGGCTTCCATGGAGTAGGTGGCTCGGGCGCCGGCAAACTTTTCCTTGTCCGACTTCTGCCCCACGTAGACCGGCAGCGCCAACACATTCTCGGCAAACTCTCGATATACCTCGAGCATTTGCAGCGTCTCTTCCTGGGCTTCCTCGGCGGTGGCGTGGATGGTGTGCCCCTCCTGCCAAAGGAACTCAGAGGTGCGCAGGAATGGGCGCGTGCTCTTCTCCCAACGCATGACCGAGCACCATTGGTTGTACTTCATCGGGAGGTCGCGCCAGCTCTGTACCCACTTGGCGTACATGTTACAGAACAGCGTCTCCGAGGTCGGGCGGATGGCCAAACGCTCCTGCAGCTTTTCGTTGCCCCCGTGAGTGACCCAAGCGACCTCGGGCGCAAAGCCCTCCACGTGCTCAGCCTCCTTCAGCAGCAGGCTCTCGGGAATCAGCATCGGGAAATACACGTTTTTGTGGCCGGTGGCCTTGAAGCGCGCGTCCATCTCCTGCTGGATCAGCTCCCAGATGCCGTAGCCGTACGGCTTGATGACCATGCAGCCGCGCACGTCGGCGTAATCCACGAGATCGGTTTTGAGGATCACGTCGGTGTACCACTGCGAAAAATCTTCGCTCCTGGGGGTGATCTGCGTCACGAATTCCTGATTGTCCTTCTTGCCCATAGAGGCCCCTCCTTCGCAATAAAAAAGCTTCATCCCGTCGTGCAGGGACGAAGCGTGTGCTCCGCGGTACCACCTTGCTTGGCGCTCATCGCGCCCGGCTTCAGCGCCCAGTAACGCGGGCGAAACGGCGGGGATTGGCCGCTGCTCCGGGGCCCGG
This sequence comes from Eubacteriales bacterium, assembly GCA_031549325.1. GTDB lineage: Bacteria > Bacillota > Clostridia > Christensenellales > Aristaeellaceae > JAJDGF01. Next base: position 36,591 of record JAVBQA010000045.1, read on the forward strand.
ACGGTTCGCGGTTCAGCCACACGCCTTTCAGCCACGGGCGCGCTCTCTTTGGGCGAAACGGTTAGAACCTAGCTCCCCATCACTGCAATACATCGATTATAGGGAACGCGGATTAAAATTGCAAGGAAAACTGCAAATCTTAACCGACGCTGCTGGCCTGCACCGCCTCGGGCGTCGATTTGGGCAGGAAAACCTGGCCGTTCAACACCTCGCACAGCGCCTCTGACAGCGCGGGCATGGCGTTGAGCGCTTCGGTCAGCGTGTTTTTGTTGTCCCCCACCTCCACTAGGATCGCGCGCTTGCCGATGTGTTGGTTGTAGCGCCCGGTCTTGACCAGCACATCCTTGCACAACCCGGACTGGATCTGGTTTAGCGCCAGCGTGATCTGGCGGGCGAAAGCGATGTTCTCAGTGTAGTATGGCTTCACGTCGAACCCCTCGCCGTTGCCGATCAGCATCATCAACTGGGCCGACTGCGCACCGCTGCCCGACAACGTCACGCGGCTTTGAGCCTGCCCCTCAATGTGCGCGTCGCGGTGCAGATCGATGTAGCAATCAAACGGCGTGTCCGCATATTTTTCCAGCGTCAGCAGCGAACGCACGTAAGCGGTGCCCAGCTTGGGCGGCTCGTGGTCGGTCACGTCGTGCACCACCTCGATGCCCTCCGCGCGCAGCAGCTGCGCCAGTTCATCGCCCACCCGCACGATGGAATGGTTTCGATCCGCTGTGCGCCAGGGTTCCAGCGCCACATATGGGTCGGAAGGCTCTTGTTCGTAAGCCTCGTGGGTGTGGGTATGGTAGATCAGCACGCGCTTCTTCGCGGCGTTTTGGGCGGTTGGCGCGTTGGTTTCTTTGGGTTCGGCAAACAGCGGCTCATCCGCGGGCGAAGGCGTGTCATACGGGATAACCTCGATGATCATGGGCACGCTCTCGTCGGTGTGCTCGTCCTCATGCAAAGAAGAAGCGGCGGCAAACGCCGCCACCGCTTCAATGGGTTCATTCATTCGCACGATGCTCGAATTGCCCTGCTGTATCGAGGCCGGCGCGCCGCGGTCCGAAAGCACCAGCCGAAGGATCAACACCGCGAACACGATCACCAGCAGCGCGATGGCCATCCCAATCAGCAGTCTCGATGCGCGGATGACCTTGAAGCGAATCAACTGCATCACCCCGTTTTCTTTGCTAGCTGATACAGCGTATTCGGTCAAATGCCGGGGTAGACCTGTTTGTCAAAGCCAGAATCGCGGCCCAACCTCTCCAGCTCTTTTTTCAGCGCGCCGGCCACCCGCGCGCGTTCCTCAGAAAAGGGCGCGTTGCCGTCAAACACGATTGCCTCGCCCACCAGCAGACTGCGCCTGTTCATCTTGATGTCCAGCGGCACAAAGCACAAGTCTTTGCCAGTGGCTCGCTTATACATCTGCCCGAGCACCAAAAACCCGGTGTACAGCTCGCCCGGCTGATCGCTGGTGCTGACGTAGTCCACGTCCGGGTAGATGATCAGGCTCTCACCCAGCAGCAGCGCGTCCAGCGACTGACGGAATGTGACGCGCGCCTTCATCGGGCTTCGGAACACCGGGATTGCGCCGATGCACCGCATGAAATAGGGCACGATCCGGCTCAGCAGGTAGGAAACCATCTTGGTGTACCAGGCCGGCCAGTTCACGCGCACCCTGAATGTGTAGCCGCTGTATTGCTCGCAGCAGCTCTGCTTGTCGCAGAACACGCTGAACACCCATGGGCGCATCTGCCGGTTCAAGTGGAGCAGCGTGAACACCGGTCCGCGCAGGTTTCGGTGGCGACAGATGAACACGCAAGGATTGGGAACGCGCTTCAGATCCGGCCGCTCATGCAGAAAAGTGAACGGCCGCGACAACATCCGAATCGCTCTGAACAACCCGTTGTATACTGCCATCCTCTTCACCACACGATCATAACATTGACTGCTATCCTGCAACATGATATAGCGAACGGGCAAAAATGTCAAACAAAAAAAGGGCTCAGCGTCCTGCCGAGCCCGAATGCAACTGCGCTAGTTGCGATATTTCGCCCCTTGCTGCATCTGCACGCTGCCGTTGGGGCACACCTTTTGGCAAGCGCCGCAGCCGGTGCAGTTCCAGTCGACCACCATGTGTTTGCCCTCTTCGTTCTTGGTGATCGCCTCAAACTTGCATACCTTGGCGCAAGCGTCGCAGCCGTCGCACTTGTTCAGGTTGATGACGGCGCGCCGGCGCTTGGTTTCGTTGCTCCGCAGCGCCCCTGTGGGGCAGCTATCGGCGCACTGCATGCAGCCCGTGCATTTTTGAATGTCAATCTCAGGCAGGTTGTTCACCATTTTTAACGCGCCAAATTTGCAGCTTCGCTCGCACTTGCCACAGCTGATGCAGCCCGCCGTGCAAATGTCGCGCACCACTTTTCCCCGCTCCATGGCGCTGCAGATGCGATGCACCGCCACGCTCTGGGGCAGCAGCTGCAGAATGCCGCGCGGGCAGCTGGCCACGCACATGCCGCAGCTCTTGCATTTGTCCGGGTCGACCCTGGCCAGACGGTTATCATCTACCACAATGGCGCCAAACTGGCAGCTCTTTTGGCAATCGCCCAACCCCAGGCAGGAAAACCAGCACGCCTTGTCGCCCTGGGCAGCCAGGCTCATGCTTTTGCAATCCATCGGCCCCTGATATTCGAAGCGGGTCTGGCAGCGCTCGCTGCCGCCTCGGCACATGACCGTGGCCACCAGCTTGTCCTGCGCCTCCGCTTCCACACCCATCAGCTGTCCGATGGCCTGCGCCGCCGAGTCCCCGCCAACCGGGCACTTATTCACCGGCGCGCTGCCATTCGCCACCGCAGCCGCGTAGCCGTCGCAGCCAGGGTATCCGCAGCCCCCGCAATTCGCGCCGGGAAGCAGTCCGCGAACCGCCGTTTGCAGCGGGTTTTCGGGCACCTCAAATTTCTTGCCGATGATCGACAGCACAGCGCCAAATATCAGCCCCATCGCCCCAATGACACCCGAGGCGACCAGCACATTCGTAAGCGCGTTGCCCATGTTTCTCTCACCTCCCCATCAATGGATCAACCCGTTGAAGCCAGCGAACGCAATGGACATCAGCCCTGCGGTGATCAGCGCCCCGGGGAAGCCGTCCAGCCACTCGGGCATGTTGGAAAGCGTGAGCCGCTCGCGAATGCCCGCGAAAAGCACGATCGCCAGCGTGAATCCCAGCGCAGCGCCAACGCCGTTGACCACCGACTCGATCAGGTTGTAGTCCTTGGTGACGTTCAGAATCGTCACGCCCAGCACGGCGCAGTTGGTCGTGATCAGCGGAAGGTACACGCCCAGCGCCTGATAGAGCGCGAAGCTGACCTTCTTCAGCACGGTTTCAACCACCTGCACCAGCACCGCGATCACCAGGATAAACGCGATGGTCCGCATGTATTCCATTTCAAGCGGCACCAGGATCCACTGCTGGATCATGTAGGCGACCAGTGACGCGAGGCCCATCACAAACGTAACGGCCATCCCCATGCCGAATGCGGTCTCGATCTTTCTGGAAACGCCCAGGAACGGGCAAATCCCCAGGAACTGTGAAAGCACAAAGTTGTTGACCAGCACCGAGCCGATCAGGATCAGAATGATGTTGTTCATTTTGCGCCCTCCTTCCGCGTGGTGAGCGCGCCGGCCAACGCCAGCAGAAACCCAAGCGTGATGAACCCGCCGGGCGCCTGGGTGATGATCGTCATGGGCTGGTAGCCTTCGTGAAGAATGCTCACGCCAAACAGCGTGCCATTGCCGATCAGCTCCCTGATCGAGGCCAGCAGCGTGATCGCCAGCGTGAATCCAACCCCCATACCAAGCCCGTCAAACAGCGAAAGCATCGGGCCGTCCTTGAACGCAAACGCCTCGGCGCGCGCAAAGATGATGCAGTTCACCACGATCAGCGGGATGTAGATGCCCAGTGATTCGTTGAGCGCGGGCAAAAACGCCTTGATCAACATATCCACGATCGTCACGAACGTGGCGATGACGATGACGAAAGCCGGTATGCGGATGCGCTCCGGAATCGCGTTGCGCAGCAGCGAGATAAACAGATTGCTGAAGACCAGCACGAACGTGGTCGCCAAGCCCATGCCGATGCCATTCATGGCGGCAGTGGTGATGGCCAGCGTCGGGCACATGCCCAGCACCAGGCGGAAGGTGGGGTTCTCTGCGATGATGCCGTTCAGAAACACCGTTTTCAGCTTCATTGTGCAGTTCCTCCCTTCAGGTGCTCGTCAAAGTAGCGCATGGCCGCGGAGATGCTTTCCTCATGGCTCGTGTTCTTGGGGGCTTGCAGCACGCCATCACGCGAGATGACCACGGTAACCTGCTCGGTATCGATGATGTAGGCGGGTTGCCCGTCATATTCAGCGCTGAACACCTGCCGGATCTCCGGGAACCCCATCGCACCGAACGCGGATATGGGCTTGATGCCAGTCGCGCCGGTTTGCTGCTGCAGATCCCTGTAGGCATCGAGGCTGGCCTCCGTTACGATCTCGCCCTCTTGCGGCACGATGTGAAGCTCGTCCTGCGCATACCGCAGCGCCTCGGTCACGCCTGAAATCACGGCCTTTGAAGAAACCGTAGCGCCGGTAATGGCGTCCACATCGGCGCCAATACTGTCCGCGCTGGCAGCCTTCCCCGGAAACTGGTTCAGGAACGGCAGGTCGGCAATCTTGCTGCCCAACCCCGCCGTCTCGCTCTGGCTGTTGACCTTGAGCGAGTTGACCGAACCGCTCTGGTTTACCGCCAGCGCCAAGGCGATCGGGCCCTTGTACCCGGTCACCGTTAGCTGGTAGGTATAACCGATGGTTTCTCCACCCTTGATCACACGGCAAACCTCGCTGATGAGCGGATACTTGTCGGCGTTTGCGATCGTTTGCGGCTCGTAAGCGTCGCCGCCGGGCAGCACCTGCACACGGGCGACGTTGGCCTTGTCAATCGCTTGCTGCGCGATGGGCCCTTTGGTGATCTCGTTGGTGGCGGCCAGCGCCAGCGCGGCAATCAGCGAGAACAGAAACAGCCGCAGCGACAGTTGCAGCGTCTCCTTCATGCCTTCTTCACCTCCCCGTAGATTCTGGGTTGGGTGAACTTATCGATCAAAGGCGTCACGCAGTTCATCATCAGAATCGCGTAGGAGCAGCCCTCCGGATAGGTGGGATTAAACCGCCTGATCACAAAGACCAGCGCGCCGCAACCGATGCCCATGAGGATGCGGCCCCAGGGCGTGACGGGGGCAGTGGTGTAATCGGTGGCCATAAACAGCGCGCCCAGGATCAGGCCGCCCGACAGCATCTGGTACAGCGCCGAATCCCCGTTGCCCGCGAAGCTGCCCGTGGAGATCCAGAACAGCACGAAACACGTAACGAGGAACGTCACCGGGATGCGCCAGTTGACCACCTGAATGGCCATCAGGTAGATCCCTCCAAGCAGCAGGCACAGCTTGCTGACTTCGCCGATGCAGCCAGGAATGTTGCCCAGGAACAGGTCCATCAGCGGGTAGCGCGCCGCGCTCAGCGCCACCAGCGGCGTGGCGGTGGCCAGCGCATCCACCGTAGCGGACGAGGAGGCATCAGCCGCCATACCAGGCAGCACAAACGCGCTGCTGGTCATCATCCCCATCCACGAGGCCATCAGCACCGCGCGCGCCGCCAGCGCGGGATTCATGAAGTTGTGGCCGATGCCGCCAAAGATCTGCTTGACCACGACGATCGCCACGCCCGAACCGATCACGCCGATCCAGAGCGGCGCGCTGGCGGGCAGGTTGTAAGCGAGCAGCAGACCGGTCACGACAGCGCTCAGGTCGGTCACGGTCACCGGGCGCTTCAGCGCGCGCTGGATCATGGCTTCCCAGCCCACAGCCGAAGCCACGCAAATCAGGATGTGCCACAGCGCGTTCACGCCAAAATGCGCCACGCCAAAGATACCCGCTGGCAACAGCGCCAGAATCACATGCCCCATCAGCACGGGTGTCGTGTATTGGGATCGGATGTGCGGCGACGAGGTCACGCGCATCATTGGATTTGCCTGCATGGGCGGTCCCTCCTACCGTTTGATTGTCTTGGCGATCTCGCGCTTGGCCACGCGGATGGATTGTACCAGCGGCAGCTTGGCCGGGCAGGTGTAGCTGCAGGAGCCGCATTCTATGCAATCCATTGCATGCAGTTGCTTCGCTTCGTCAAAGCGGCCGCGCTGAGACAGCGCGTGCAGCGTCATGGGCATCAGCCGGATTGGGCAGGCCCGGGCGCAGCGCGCGCAGCGGATGCAGTTGTTCATCGGCGCGTTTGGGTTCGATTTATCGGTCATCATAAGGATGCCCGAGGTGCCCTTCACCACCGGCGTGTCCATGGTATAGGCGGATTGGCCCATCATCGGGCCGCCCAGAATCACCTTGTTCACGCCTTCACGCAAACCGCCGCACTGATCGATCAACCGCTCGATGGATTCCCCGATGCGAACGCGCAGGTTCTGCGGCTTGTCGATCTCGCCAGTCACGGTGATGGTGCGCTTGATCAGCGGCTTGCCGCTTCTCAGACACTCGGAGACGGCGTGCGCGGTGGTCACATTCACGACCACGCAGCCGATGTCCATGGGCAGCTTGCCGGATGGCACTTGCCTGCCAGTGACCACCTGAATCAGCTGCTTCTCGCCGCCTTGCGGGTATTTCACCTGCAGCCTGACCACGTCGATCGACTTGCCCTGAGCGGCTCTTTCGATGGCTGAAATCGCCTCCGGCTTATTGGCCTCGATGGCGATCACGGCGCGCTCGGCGGACAGGATTTTTTGCGCGATCAGCAGCCCGTCCACCACTTTGTCCGGGTGCTCGATCATCATGCGCTGGTCGCCTGTGATGTAGGGTTCGCACTCCGCGCCGTTCAGGATCACGGTGTCGATGTGCTTGTCCTTAGGAGGGGCCAGCTTAACGGCCGTCGGAAAACCGGCGCCGCCCAGGCCGACGATGCCCGCGTCCCGGATGGCCGCGATCAGCGCAGCAGCGTCCATTTGGTCCGGATTCTGGGGCTTTGCGTCCGGCGACCACTCATCCAGCCCGTCATTGTCGATGACGATGGCCTGGGTCAGCATCCCGGCGGCATTGACGCGGTGCAACACACCGACCACCTTGCCGGACACGCTGGCGTGGATCGGCGCGCCCACATACCCTTCGGGTTCTCCGATCTTCTGGCCCATCAGCACGCGATCCCCCGCCTTCACCAGCGGCTGGCAAGGCACGCCCACGTTCTGCCCCAGCTGGATCGCAACCTGAATAGGCGGCAAGGCATTGATCACCGGCATAGAACCGGTCACTGCCTTGCCGCCGCTCTTTTCGTGAGGGTGTATGCCGCCCTTGAATGTCCTTGCGTCGATCAATGCTACCTGCCCCCAGCACATTCTATTTGAAGACGTTTGTCATAAACGCCGTTCATCCTATTTCTGAGTATAGCACAGGATTTGCAAAAAGTGAATGATAGTTATTTTTCTGACAAAGAAGCCGCCCCACGGCGCAATGCCACGGGGCGGCTTGAAGGTCTACGCTCGCAAAATTACTTCTCGATGTAGGCAGTGTGGAAGAACTTGTAACCCAGCGGTGTGATGCCCCAGCCCTTCAGGTCGGGGCGCACGCCGTACTCATCGGAGTAGTAGTACACCGGGGCGCAGGCCCAATCCTGGCCGATCAGGATGTCCTCAGCCTCGTGGAGCAGCTGGTCGCGCTTGTCCGGATCGGTCTCGGCGAACGAGGCGGCGATCTTCGCGTCGTACTCAGGGTTGTTGTACTTGCCATCGTTGTTGCCCGAGGTGGACAGGAACAGCGTCAGCATGGTCGCCGGATCGTTGTAGTCGCCGATCCAGCCGTTGCGGGCGATGTTGAAGTTGCCGTCGCGGCGGTCGGCGGTGACGACAGCCCAGTCGGCCACGCGCAGCTCGACGTCCACGTTCAGCACGTCTTTCCACATCTTCTGCAGCGCCTCATAGATCATGATGTGGCCGGTGTTGTCGTTCAGCAGGTACTCGATCTTGGGTATGCCCTCGCCGTTGGGATAGCCGGCCTCGGCCAGCGCTTCCTGAGCGGCCTTCTTGTTCTCCTCGTAGCTGGCCGGGGCCACATAGGTGGCGTAGCCTTCACGGAAAGCTTTGCTGGCACCGGAGGTGCGGAAGCCGGTGCCCACGAACGCCTCAGCCGGCGTCACGCTGCCCTGGCGCAGCACGTTGGCGATAAAATCGGTGTCGATGGCCAGCGTCAGCGCTTTGCGCACCAGCACGTTGTCCAGCGGGGCCCTCCGGATGTTGAAGCTGACGAAGTAAGTGCCCAGCTGCGGGATGATGCCGTACAGGCCATCGGCCTTCAGCGCCTGCACCTCTTCCTGGGGCATGGCGTCGACAAAGTCGGCCTCGCCGGCGCGCAGCGCGGCCAGTTCCGCCTTGTCGTCCTGCAGGAACAGCCAGTTGATCTTGGTGGGCTTAATGCTGGCGGCGTCCCAGTAGCCTGGATTGGGCACGGACACCATGCGGTCATCCAGCGTGAAGCTCTCCATCTTAAACGCGCCGTTGGTCACATAGCTCTCGGAGCTCTTGATCCAGTTGTCGGTGCCGTACTTCTCCAGGATGTCCTGGCGCAGCGGCGAGAACACCGGGAACGCGGCGATTTCCGCGAAGAACGGGCACGGCGACTCCAGCTGCACCTCGAAGGTCTTGTCGTCAATGGCCTTCACGCCCAGCTCTTCGAGCGGCACTTCGCCGCTGACGCACTTGCCGCCGTTCTTGATGAAGCCGCCCATGTCCATGGCGTAGGGAGCGGCCAGTGCCGGATCCACCAGGCGGCGGTACGCGAACTCAAAGTCCTGCGCCTTTACCGGCTCGCCATCCGACCACTTGCTGTCGCGCAGGTGGAACGTCCAGGTCAGGCCGTCTTCAGATACGTCGTAGCTCTCCGCCATGCCGTACTCAACGCCGGTGCCATCCCACTTGTAGCGCATGAGCGGCTCAAACTGATGGATGGCGTAGCAGGCGCCGTCCACGGCGCTGTTGCGGGTGGGATCGATGGTCTCGGGAGAGGTCGCAAGCGAGATGTTCAGCTCGTCGCCCGCGCCAGCTTCCGCCGCGAAGGCAGAGAACGCCGGAAGACACAGCACCAGGGCGAGAACCAGGGCTAGGACTTTCTTCATACTGGTGAATCCCCTTTTCAATATATTCCACCGCGTTGGCCCGCAAGGGCCCGCGCGGTTGGTAACGAGCGCTATGCCGTCACAGCAGGTGACAGGCGGCGAAGTGTCCGGGCGAAACTTCCTTCATAACAGGCTCTTCCCGCGAGCACTTCTCGGTGGCGTGCGGGCAGCGCGTGCGGAAGTAGCAACCGGAAGGCGGGTTGAGTGGGTTCGGAACATCCCCCTGCAGGATGATCCGGTGGCTGCCGCGGGAGGTGTTCGGATCCGGAATGGGGATGGCGGACAGCAGCGCCTGGGTGTATGGGTGCACGTGGTGCTCGTACAGCTCGTCCGAGCCGGCCAGCTCCACCAGCTTGCCCAGGTACATCACGCCGATGCGGTCGGAGATGTAGCGCACCACGGCCAAATCGTGCGCGATGAACAGGTACGTGAGCCCAAGGGTCTGCTGCAGCTCCACCAGCTTGTTGATGACCTGCGCCTGGATGGACACGTCCAGCGCAGAGATCGGCTCGTCGCAGATGATGAACTCGGGCCTCAGCGCGAGCGCGCGCGCGATGGATATGCGCTGGCGCTGGCCTCCGGAGAACTCGTGTGGGTAGCGGTTCATGTGCTCGGTGTTCAGGCCCACCAGGTTCATCTGCTCGATGATCATCTCCTGGCGCTCTTTGTGTGAGGAATACTCCTTGTTTATGTCAAGCGGCTCACCCACGATGTCGCCCACCGTCATGCGCGGATTCAGTGAGGAATATGGATCCTGAAGCACGATCTGCATGCGCTTTCTGTAGGGACTCATGCTGACATGCGTGATGTCCACGCCGTCAAATTCAATGGAACCACTCGTCGGCTCATAGAGCCGGAGCACGGTGCGCCCGAAGGTGCTCTTGCCGCAGCCGGACTCGCCCACCAGACCCAGCGTCTCGCCGCGGTTGATGTGCAGCGATACGCCGTCCACTGCCTTGACATACGCGCGTTTCTTGAAAAGCTCCCCCTTAATCGGAAAGTGCTGCTTGAGATCTTTTACCCTCAGCAATACCTTGTCGTTCATGCTTGCACCTCCCCATCCGCGTTCGCGTGCAGCCAGCACTTGGAAATGTGGCCGCCGCCAAAGTCGAACACGGGCGGCTCCTGCCGGAGGCAAACCTGCATGCATTTTTCGCAGCGCGACGCGAAACTGCACCCGGTAGGCATGTTCAGCAGGTCGATGGGCGTGCCCTCGATCGGATAGAGCTTTTCGCGCTTCCCGGCGGATACCTTGGGCAGGCAGGCCAGCAGGCCCTTGGTGTACGGGTGCTGCGGGCGGTAGTAGATGTCATCGATCGCACCCGCTTCGACCACCTTGCCGCCGTACATCACCAGCACGCGATCGCAGATGTCGGACACGATGCCCAGGTCGTGGGTGATCATGATGACCGCGGCGTCGATCTCGCGCTTGAGTGATTTCATCAAGTCCAGGATCTGAGCCTGAATGGTCACGTCCAGCGCCGTCGTGGGCTCATCGGCGATCAAGAGCTTGGGCCTGCAGGACAGCGCCATGGCGATCATCACGCGCTGGCGCATGCCGCCGGAAAATTCGTGTGGATACTGGCGCATGCGGCGCTCAGGATTGCTGATGCCCACCTTGCGAAGGTTTTCCACCGCAAGCTTGCGCGCCTCGGTTTTGCCGACGTTGTTGTGGCAACGGATGGTTTCGATCAGCTGGTTGCCGATGGTGTACACCGGGTTCAGGCTGGTCATGGGGTCTTGGAAGATCATGGCAATGTCGTTGCCACGGATGGCGCGCATCTGCTCGCCGCTCATGGCGAGGATGTCTTTGCCGTCGAAGCGGATGCTGCCGCCCACCACGCGCCCGGGATGGGAGAGCAGCTGCATCAGCGCCGACACGGATACGCTCTTGCCCGAGCCGGACTCTCCGACGATGCCCAGCACCTCGCCCTTATCCAGCGTGTAACTTACGCCATTGACCGCCTTGACTTCACCGGCGGGCGTGAAAAACGAGATCTTTAGATCTTCGATGTTTAACAGGTTCATGATCGGCCTTCTTTCCGCAGGGATTTGCCAGAGTGCGTTGTGCCGGCACGGCTAGCCGCGCAGCCTCGGGTCGAGCGCGTCGCGCAACCCATCGCCAAACTGGTTAAACGACAGGATGATCAACGCGATCATCGCCGCCGGAAACAGCATTAGGTAGGGATAGCTGGCCAGGCCGTCCAGCGCCTTGTTGGCCAGAGATCCCAGCGAAGCCATGGGCGCCGAGATGCCCAGACCCATGAAGCTTAGGAAGCTCTCCGTAAAGATGGCGCTCGGAATTTGAAACATGGCGGTGACCAGGATCGTGCCGACGGCGTTTGGAATCAGGTGTTTGGTCACGATGCGCCCGCCGCTCGCACCCAGCGCCTTGGCGGCCAGCACGTACTCCTGTTGCTTGAGAGAGAGCATCTGGCCGCGCACCATGCGCGCCATGTTGACCCAATACAGCATTGCGAACGTGATAAAAATCGAGACCGCCGCCGTGCCCATGGGAAAGTTTGGAACCACCGCATCCAGAAAGCCTTTCAGGCTGATCTGCAGCAGAATGATGATGAGGATGTCGGGAATCGAATACAGGATCTCGCACAGGCGCATGATGATGTTGTCCCACCAGCCGCCCAGATACCCGGAGATCGCGCCGATGGTCGTGCCCAGCAGCACCACGATCAGCGTGCAGAACAGCCCGACAGACAGCGAAACCTGCGTACCCACCATGGTGCGCACCAGCATGTCGCGACCCAGGTTGTCGGTGCCGAACGGATGCTCCCAGCAGGGGAACATGCGCTCGTGACCACGGGTCTGGTCATCGTAGGCGTAGGGCGTCAGCAGCGGGCCGACAAACGCAAACAGCGTGATCGCGATGATTAGAAGCAGCGAAGCGACGGCCACCTTGTTTTTCATGAAACGGCGACGCGCGTCCTGCCAATAGGTGGTGCTCTCGCGCATCACCACGCGCTGGTGCTTCTGCTCGTCGGTGGCCGGTTCCAGTTCCTGAATGTTCAGATGAAAGCTGCCCGGTTTGCTGAAACGCGCAATCGTCAACTGCGCCTTGCCCTGTTTTTCGGCGTCCGTAATGGTGATTCCGGTGATCGGCGGTCTGTTCATCCTGCGTGGCCTCCTAAAACTTGATGCGCGGATCGACGATGGTGTATAGGATGTCCACAATCAGATTGGCAATGATCAAAACCAAAGCGAAGAAGATCGTGGTGCCCATAATCATCGGGTAATCGCGCCCGCCGATGGAGTTGATGAAGTAGCCGCCCAAGCCGGGGATGGAGAAAATGCGCTCGATGACGAAACTGCCCGTCAGCACGGCTGTAACCATCGGTCCCATGTAGGTGATGACCGGCAACAGAGAGTTTTTCAGCGCGTGTTTAAACAGTACTACGCCCTCGCTGAGCCCCTTTGCGCGCGCGGTCTTGAGGTAGTCCTGCCCCATCACGTCCAGCATGCTGGAGCGCATCAGCCGGGTGATGTAGCAGGTCGGCGACAGCGACAGCGCGAACACCGGCAGCAGATAACTGATGGGCGTCTTCAGCCCGATGGTTGGCAACCATTGCAGGTGCATGCCGAAGAAATAGAGCAGTGTCGTCGCCACCACAAAGCTGGGCAAGGCGATGCCCAGCGTACAAACAAACATAATGATCCGGTCGGCGATTTTGTTGCGCCTATAGGCCGCGAATACGCCCATCGGTACGCCCAGCAGCACACCCGTCAGGATTGCCCAGCCGCCCAGGCGCGCGGACACCGGAAATTTCTCGCCGATGATTTCGACAACCGAATAGCCCTTGCGCTTGAAGGAGATGCCCATATCCCCTTCGGTGATCAGCTTTTTCATGTAACGCTGATACTGAACGGGCACAGGATCGTTCAAGCCGTAGGCTTTTTCCATGATCGCCATCATCTGCGGAGACACTTTCTCGCCCAGGAACGGTCCGCCCGGCACAAGGAACATAATAAAAAATGTGATGGTGATGATCAAAAACATCGTCACAATGGCCATCAACACGCGTTTCGTCAAGAACCTGAGCATGAGCAACACATCCTAAAGCAGCAATTTACGAATGGTTCGTTTATGGGCAACCACAAATCGTTATTGTATCATTATATCTACTCTTCCGGTGTGCGTCAAGCCCATTTTCCAGTTCATTTGCAAGTAATGATCTCCAATCCTTCATTCATGACAGCTTTTTAGGCCGGATCAAAGAAAGTGTTTACGATTCGCGCGCAATCGTATATAATAGAACATGATATTTGTGGGTTTATGGCCCAGGGAGGATATGCTCAATGGCGAAAGGCGGATTTCCGGGAATGATGGGCGGCGGCCAGATGCAGCAGATGATGCGGCAGGCGCAGAAGCTGCAGCAACAGATGGCCGAGACGCAGGAGGCGCTGGAGGCGCGTGAGTTCGAGGCCAGCGCAGGCGGCGGCATCGTAACGGCCAAGGTCAACGGCAAGAAGGAACTGACGGCTCTCGACATCAAGCCTGAGGCGATCGACCCGGACGACGTGGAACTGCTGCAGGATATGGTGATGGCGGCTGTCAACGAGGCGCTGCGCCAGGCCAGCGAGACGGTGGAGCGCGAGATGGGCAAACTGACCGGCGGCATGAACCTGCCCGGCCTTTTCTAGCCGTATGTCGGGCGTAGAGCCGATCTTAAAGCTGGTTAACCAGCTAAGCAAGCTGCCCGGCGTCGGGCAAAAGAGCGCCCAGCGTCTGGCCTACCACATCATCAGCTTGCCCGAGGAACAAGTGCGGGAACTGGCGGTGGCCATTTTCAACGGGAAAAAGCTGGTGCATTTTTGCGACGTCTGCGGGAACTATACCGACACCGACCCCTGTGCGCTGTGCTCGGACGAAAGCCGCGACAAGCGCATTCTGTGCGTGGTTAAGGACCCGAGAGACGTGGCTGCGCTGGAGCGCATGCGCGAATACAACGGACAATACCATGTGCTGCACGGCGTGATTTCCCCCATGGACGGCGTCGGGCCGGACGACATCCGCATCCGCGAGCTGATGCAACGCCTGTCCTACGAGCCCATCGAGGAGGTCGTGCTGGCCACCAACCCGGATATTGAGGGGGAGGCCACGGCGGCGTACATCTCGCGCCTGATCAAGCCAATGAACGTTAAGGTCACGCGCATCGCCCACGGCGTGCCTGTGGGCGGAGATCTCGAGTATACTGACGAGGTCACGCTGCTGAAGGCTTTCGAGGGCCGAAGGGAACTTTAGCTGCATTCGGGCAGAATGACCGCCCCTACAAAAGACGTCGGAAGCGTCCAATAGGGGCGGACTCTCTAAATGTCCACTGGATTTCATCAGCGCTAATCTTGATGCCATTCGGCGCTGCGGTTCGCCAAAATCTCGTTGAAGGGGGCAAGCCTCATGTATGATGTGCTGATCGTGGGAGGCGGTCCATCCGGCTTGACGGCTGGGCTATACGCGGTACGCGCCGGGCTGTCCGCGCTGTTGCTGGAGCGGGAGCTGATCGGCGGCCAGGCGTCCACCACCGACTTGCTCATGAACTACCCCGGTTTTCCGGATGGCGTCGGCGGCCCGGAGCTGATGATGCGCTTTCAGGAACAGGCCGAAAAGCTGGGGCTTGAGATTCGCTACGAGCGCCCCGATGCGCTGGAGGTGCAAGGCGCGATCAAGCGCGCCATCACCCGTGAGGGCCAGTACGAGGCGCGCAGCGTCATCTTGTCCATGGGCGCCAGCCGCAAGCCGCTGGGCATAGAAAACGAGACCCGCCTGACCGGACGCGGCATCTCCTATTGCGCCACTTGCGACGGCGCACTGTATGCTGGTCGGCGGGTGGCGGTGGTGGGCGGCGGTTACAGCGCAGTGGAAGATGCGCTGTATCTGGCGCAGCGCTCTGACGTGCTGCTGATTCATCGGCGCGACCGGCTGCGGGCAGTGGGTGCTGAGGCCGAGAAGCTGCTCAGCAATCCGCGCGTGCAGGTGGCTTGGAATTCACGAGTCAGCTCGGTAGAGCCATCAGACGCGGGGCTGGCGCTGGGAATCACAGGAACAAACGGCGATGCGCGCACCGAACCGGTGGCTGGGCTGTTCGTGGCCATCGGCACCACGCCCAACACAGAGCTCGTCAAAGGCCAGCTGACGCTGGATCAGGACGGCTATATCCCCTCCGCCGAGGACGCGCTGACCGAGCTGTCCGGCGTGTTCGCCGCAGGCGACATTCGAAAAAAACCGCTCCGGCAGGTGGTCACCGCCGTGGCCGACGGCGCCGTCGCCGCCAGCGCCGCCGTCAAGTTCCTGCAAGGAGGCTGACCATGGGCTTTACGAATGCGGAGCACAAAGCGCTGGAATCACGCCTGCGCGAGATGAGTTCGGGCGAAACCTACATCGAATTTCAGAAGAAATGCATTCCTGGCGTTGAGAACTTGCTGGGCGTAAAGGCCCCGGCGCTGCGCAAGGTAGCCAAGGAACTGCTGGCAGGCGACTGGCGGGCGTTCCTGCGAGAGACGGATCACGAGTGGTACGAGTATGACGTGATTGCGGCGCTGCTGATCGCGAGCGCCAAGTGTGAATTGGCCGAGCGGTTCGAACTGCTGCGCGAGTTCGTCCCCAGCATCAACAATTGGGGCGTATGCGACGTGCTGTGCGGCGAGCTCAAGTGCGCGGGGAAACACCAACCCGAGTTTTGGGCATTCCTCTCCCCCTACCTCGCGTCAGAGCGCGAGTTTGAGCTGCGGTTTGGCGTTGTGATGCTGTTGTGCCACTTTGTCGATAAGGCGCACATTGATGACGTTCTGCACATCCTGACCGGCATGCGCCACGACGGCTACTACGTCAAGATGGCCGTTGCTTGGGCGCTGTCGCTGTGCGTGGTACGCTTTCCGGATGATACGCTGCCGGTGTTCGCAAAAGGCGTGATTGGCGACAAATTCACCCATAACAAAGGCATCCAGAAATGCATTGAATCCTTCCGCGTGCCGGACGAGACAAAGGAACGCCTCAAAACCTATCGGCGCAGATAAAAAAGACGGCCAATCAGCCGTCTTTTGTGTTTACATGCCGGTCTCCCGGTAATCCCTGAGCTTGGGCTGCTCCTCTTTCTCGCCAGGCAGACCGTTGATCGCCTCGCAATGATCGATGTCGATGGCGCTCTCGTGCTGAATGCTTGTCCACTTGGGCGGCCGGGTGAACAGGCTCACCAGGTTGGCGGGAATCCAGCTCAGCAAATAGATGCACATCAGGAAAAAGGTGGACAGTGTCACCTTGTTGAGCTTTTTTTCCATGGCGCCCAGGATGTACACAAACGCGATCCCGGCCAGCATCCCGCCGAGCAGCCCTGTGGCTGCCACGCCGATCGCCTGGTGCAGCCCGGCGACCGGATCCAACCGGATTCGAAGCACGCACACGGCGATGGTCAGAATGCTGGGCATCAGGCTGATCGCCTGAACATACATGCCCATGAACAGCAGCGCCAGATCCAGACAGTCCAGATCGCGCTCGAAGATGGCCTTCTTGAGGAGCTTTGTTAGATACAAATGCGCGCACTGCAGCGAGCCCGCACCCCAGCGCCTGCGCTGCACGAACGAATCTTTGAAGCTGGTGGGCTGTTCGTCGTAGATGACAGCATCCTCCATCCAGCCGATCCGATATCCGGCCAGCAGGCACTTGGCTGTATATTCCAGGTCTTCCGTTAAGGAAGTGACGTTGTAGCCGAGCTTGGCCAGCAGTTCCGCGCTGATCACGATGCCAGTGCCGTTCAGGTTGGTCGACATGCCGAGGTTGGCGCGGGACGCGTTGTATAGCCGGGACATAAACCAGAAGAACGTAGACGTGCAGCCGGCCACCCAGTTGCCGCCAGGATTCTTGCTGTCGCGGTAGGCTTGCGCAATGTGGTACCCGGCGCACAGCGCGTTGTTGGCGGCCTGCATAAAGCCAGCATCCACCAGGTTGTCCGCGTCGAAAATGCAGTAAGCGTCGTGCTTTGCCGCGCCTGGCAGCTCAAGCTGCTCGAACGCGAAGCGAAGCACCTCTCCCTTGGAGTGCACTTCCCGGTCACAATCGATGATCTTAGCGCCCGCGCGCTCGGCGGCGCCCCGGGTGTCGTCGCTGCAGTTGTTGACGATCACATAAATATCGTACAGCTCTCGCGGATACTGTTGCCTAACCAAGCTCTCGACAAGATAGCCGATCACCTTTTCTTCATTGCGCGCGGGCACCAGCGCCGCGATGCGCTTGCATGGGCGCGCATACGGATTGGGCCTGCGCTTGTGAAAGAAACCCGCAAGGGAGATGGCGGCAAAATATACGCCATACAACAGCGAGATCACCGTAAACACGAGCAATATAATGTAAAGCAAGGTTTGTGCACCTCAGGTTTCTAGCGTTCCGATTCCGTCAATGCGCATGCACCGCTTGCGCCGCAAGCGCGTTCATCTCGTTTTGTCTCTCCAGAAGCAGGATCAGCCGGGGCCGGTTGTACCGCTGAATTATGACAAACGGCACGTTTAGCAGGCAATACAGCAGCGCCGCAATCACGCCCGGATATCCATCCATGAGGATTAGATAGATCGGGCTGAGCAGGATCAGCATGTAGTGCACCAGCTCGGCCACGCAAGTCTCACGGATCAGATTGTCGATATAGTCCGCATCTCGAAACACGCTGATCCGTTTTTGAAACATCGTGCGGATGTAGCGGCTCATGTCGGGCAATCCGTCCTTCCAAAACTGGATGCGCAAACGGGTGTAGATCAGCCCGCCATCCTCCCACTTGAAGGACTTGTAGGGAAAGGCCTTATAATCGAAATTCTGTCTGGGCAACAGCTGCCCCAGAAAAAACGCCATCGGGCCAATCACGCAGCCGATAAAGATACATCGGAAGATCTGCCCAATGAACACGGGCAAGCTCAGCAGCAGTCGCCAAAACATTCTCTAGCCAAACCCTCCCCCTGAGTTTCCGTCACTTTATTGTACCATATCGCGCGAATCGTTGCAATCGGTATTGTACATCTTGTACAGTTGAAAATAGATTCCCTGTTTTTCCATCAACTGGGCATGGGTGCCGGACTCCTCAATCCCCTTGTCGGTGAGCACAAGGATCAGGTTGGCATTCCGGATGGTGGTCAGCCGGTGCGCGATGGTGAAGGTGGTCCTCCCCTTCATCAGGCGCTCAAGGGATTGCTGCACCATGCGCTCGGACTCGTTGTCCAGGGCGCTGGTTGCCTCATCCAGAATCAGCACCGGCGGGTTCTTCAGAAACACTCGCGCGATCGACAATCGCTGCTTCTGCCCGCCTGACAGCCTGACGCCCCGCTCGCCCACATGGGTATCATATCCATCCGGCAGCTCCTGGATGAATTCGTGGGCGTCGGCCAGGCGGGCCGCTTCGATCACCTGCTCTCGCGATGCGCCCGGGCAGCCATATTCAATATTCTGCAGCACCGTGCCCGAGAACATATAAACGTCCTGATGCACCATGCCGATGGCCTGGCGCAGCGAGTTCAGGGTCAGGCTCCTGATATCCCGGCCGTCCAGCAGGATGCGGCCGCTGGTCGGCTCGTAAAAGCGCGGCAGCAAATTGCACAGCGTGGTCTTTCCCCCGCCGCTCGGCCCCACCAGCGCCACGGATTCCCCCGCCTTCACCTTCAGATTGATGTCGGTCAGCACGTTACCCTCGCCGCTGCTGTAGGCGAAGGTCACGTGCTCAAAGCTGACGTCGCCCTTCACGCCTGTGATGTCCACGGCGCCCGGTTCATCCCGGATCTCCACCGGCACATCCATCACTTCTGAGAAGCGCTCGATGCCGGTGATGCCGCGCTGGAACTGCTCGGCAAACTCCACGATGCGCCGGATCGATGTGAGCAGCGTCGTCACATACAGAAGATACGCAACCAGATCCGCCGGGGCGATGCTGCCCCTCTTCATGAACAGCGCGCCGATGACCACCACCAGGATGTACATCACGCCGTCAAAAAGCCGCGTCACCGAGTGAAATCCCGCCAGGCCATAGAACATCTGGCGCTTGATCCCCAAGAAAAACGTGTTGCCCTGCTCGAACTTTTTCTCTTCCACGCCCTCGTTGGCGTAGGACTTCACCACGCGGATGCCTTGCAAGCTGTCCTCCACCTGGGCGTTCAGCTCGCCTAGCTGGTGGCGGCTCTCTTGGAACGCGCGCCGGATACGCAGGTTGAATTTCGACGCAAAGTAAAGCATCAGCGGCAGCACCGCGAAGATGATCAGCGTAAGCGGCACGTTCATCGTGCACAGGATCGAAAAAGAGGCGATGATCTTGATCGCCGCGATGAAGAACTCCTCTGGGCAGTGGTGCGCGAACTCGGTCACGTCGTTTAGGTCGGTGGTGATCCTACTCATCAGCTGGCCGGTCTTGGCGTTGTCGTAGAACGAGTTCGAAAGCTGCTGCATATGGGCAAACAGGTCGCGCCGAAGATCGGTTTCGATGTAGGCGCCCATAATGTGGCCGTTGCTGGTCATATAGTAGTTGGCAAAGGTGTCGATCACCCGCAGCGCCAGGTACAGCGCGCCGAGCCCCAGCACTGCCTGCACGGTGAGCGCGTGCAAGTCGGTCATGCCCATGTTCGTGATGTAGCGCACGATCAGCGGCAGCACCAGATCGCAGGCCGTGGTCAGCGCCGCGCAGAACAAATCCAGAACAAAAATCGGCAGATACGGCTTGAAATAAGGAATCAGCCGCCGTGTTAGCCCAATGGTCTGTTTGAGTTTCCGCTTTTGTGGTTGAGTGTTGCTCATACTTCCTCCCAAGGACATTCTGCCGCAATGCATCATATCATATTTATTTCAACAATTCAACGCAAAAAGGCTTCTCTTTTATGGGCTTTTGTTTTGAATCTATTCACAAATGGATGAAAAGGACTTCACAATTCTGCCATATGTCTGCATTATGATAGACGTATAAAATGAGTTAATGTGTTTTGGGAGGAATGGCAGTTATGGGAAAGCGGAGCAAAACTGGCTGGATCAAGTGGGTGATTCTGGCGGTAGTGTTGGTGGTGCTGGCATATTTCGCCTGGCCCACGATCAGCGCCATGCTGAGCGGGAGTAACAGCGCGAACAACGGCGCGCGCCAGACAAATGCCAACGCCAATTTCGGCGCCATGGGCAATGCCCCAAGCGGCGAGGTCCAAAACAGCACGCGCAACACCACCGCCGTCAAGCGCGACAACCTGTCTGTCAGCGTGTCCGGCTCAGGCAAGGTGTCCCCCGCCGACACGCGCACGGTCTACAGCAAAACCAGCGGTCGCGTGGACGAGCTGTCCATCAGCGTTGGGGACGCGGTGAAGACGGGCGACGTGATGATGCGGCTGGCCAGCGACGACCTCAGCACCAACATCGCGACGCTTCAGCGCACGCTTTTCGATACCCAGATCACCCTGGCGGATGTGCGCGATTCAGGCTCCACCTACAACATTTACGCACCCGCCGCAGGCCGCGTCAAGCTGATGAAGGCTGAAGAAGATGACGACGTGGCCATGCTGATGAAGCAGTACGGCTATCTGTGCGTCATCTCCCGCGATGGCAAGATGAAGGTCGAGTTCGAGCCGCAGGGCTCCGAGGCGCTCAATGTGGGCGACAAGGTGAATGTGCTGGTGAAGAACACCACGGTGCAGGGCACGGTGGATCAGCTGACCGGGCTTTCGGGGAAGGTTTCTGTCACCATCGACGACGATACCTATGATGTGGGCGAGCATGTCTCCGTCACCACGCTGCTGGGCGATCGCCTGGGCGAGGGCGCGCTGGATGTGAACATGCCCATCCCAGTCACCGGTATCGGCGGCACGGTCGAGAACATTTACTACGAGGACAACGACAAGGTCAGCTCGGGTTACCGCTTGTTCTACCTGACCGGGCGCACGCCGTCCTCCGAGCTGCAGCAGGCGCTGCTGGCCTACACCGAGGCCAAAGTCGCGCTGGACAATGCGCTGGATCAGCAGGAAGGGCTGGTGGTGCGCGCGCCAATGGATGGCGTCATCACTTCGGTGGACACCTCGCTGGGCGCCAAGCTCGAGGAAGGGGCGCAGGCGTTCTCTATCCAGAGCAACAACAACTTCAAGGTGATCGCCACCGTTGATGAGCTGGACATCGTGGGCGTCAAACCCGGCCAGAACGTGACCGTCGAGCTCGACGCCTATCCAAACAAGGTGTTCAATGCCACCGTAACCAGTATTTCTGGCGTGGGCACTGTCGAGGGCGGCGTGGCCACCTATGAGGTGACCGTTCTGCTCTCGGGCAACGATGGCTTTATGGACGGCATGACGGCCAACATCGAGGTGCTAACCACCGACCGCAAGGACGCGCTCATGCTGCCGGTGGAGGCAATCTCCACCTCGAACGGACGCACCTACGTGACGCTGGTGGCGGGCGGTCAAACGCAGGTCGAGACCGGCGCTTCGGACGGCACCAACATCGAAATTCTCTCCGGCTTGAACGAGGGCGACCAAGTCCTTCTCACGCGCACGGGCAACTCGGGAAGCACCGGCACCTACAATGGCGCCCAGACCAACCGCACCTTCGTCGGCGGCATGGGCGGCATGGGAGGCGGCGGCAACATGCCCAGGAATTAATGCGCCAGGAAGGAGGGATCCACCCTTGATCGAACTGAAAAATGTCTCTAAACGCTATCAAATGGGCGGCGACGTGATCCATGCGCTCGACCATGTCAACCTGATGATCAAGGATCATGAGTTTATGGCGATCATCGGTCCCTCGGGCAGCGGCAAATCCACGCTGATGAACATCGTTGGTTGCCTGGATAACGCCGACGAGGGCGAATACTTCCTGGATGGCGAGGATGTCTCCGAGATGTCTCCCCGCGACTTGGCGCGCATCCGGAACCGCAAGATCGGGTTTGTGTTTCAGCAGTTCAATTTGCTGGGCAAGCTGACCGCTTACGAGAACGTGGAGCTGCCGCTGATCTATCAGGGCATCCCCCTGGGTGAGCGGCGAGAGATGGCGGAACTGGCGCTGGAGCGCGTGGGTCTGAAGGAGCGCATGCGCCACAAGCCGAAGGAGCTGTCCGGCGGCCAGCAGCAGCGCGTGGCCATCGCCCGCGCACTGTCAACCCGCCCATCGCTGATCTTGGCGGACGAGCCCACGGGGAACCTCGACAGCAAGTCCGGCCAGGAGATCATGGCCATGCTGCAGGAGCTGAACGGCCAAGGCAACACCATCATGCTGATCACCCACGACGAGCGCATCTCGCTGATGGCGCAGCGTCGCATGGCGATTTACGACGGCCGCATCATGTCCGTTGAAACCGCCCACATCGATGATGAGGAGGTTGTGGAAGCATGAAGATCATGCAGGCGCTGAAAATGGCGCTGAAATCCATCGCCAGCAACAAAATGCGCTCCTTCCTCACGATGCTGGGCATCATCATCGGCGTGTTGTCGGTTACAGTGCTGGTGGGCTTGGCGCAGGGCGCCACCAACGACATCAACACCCAGATGTCGTCGCTGGGCACCAACATGCTGACTGTCAGCATGCGAGGCCGGCGCACCATCAATTTGAAGCTGGACGAGGTCATGGCGCTGCGCGGCCAGAACGGCATCGACACGACCGCGCCGCTGATCACCTCAAATCTGACCGTCAAGGCGGGCGTGAACACGCATGAAACCTCCGTCGAGGGCACAACCGACGGCTACGACAAAATCCGCCAGTACGAGATCGCCGAAGGCCGCTTTCTAACCGAGGCCGACATTGCAAGCCGAAACGCGGTGTGCGTCGTGGGCGTCACAGTGGCCGACGAGCTGTTCGGCCAGCGCCACGTGGTGGGCGAGGAAATCAACATCGACGGGCGCAAGTATCAGGTGGTCGGCGTGTATGCGGAAAAGGGCTCCATGATGGGCGTCTCTCAGGACGATCGCGTCACCATACCCTTCACGCTGGCCCAGCGCACTTTCCGCAACACCAGCATCAACCAGTTCTTCGCCAACACGGTGAACGAGGAAAGCGTGGACGGAGCCGTGGCCGCGCTCGAAGACTTTATGCAAAAAAAGACCAACGACGAGGACGCCTACAATGTGAACAACCAAGCGCAGCTGCTCGAGACGCTTAACGAAATGCTGGGCACGATGACGCTGCTCCTGGCGGGAATCGCGGGCATCTCTCTGCTGGTGGGCGGCATCGGCATCATGAACATCATGCTGGTGTCGGTGTCCGAACGCACGCGCGAGATCGGCATCCGCAAAGCCATTGGCGCGCAGCGGCTCGACATCATGCTGCAGTTCATCATCGAGGCGGTGGCGATCTCCATCACCGGCGGTTTGATCGGCCTGGGGCTCGGCTTCGCGGTGAAGTTCTTCGTCGCGCCAATGATCGGTCTGCCGATGAGCATCTCCACCACCGTGGCATTGCTGGCCCTCGGATTCTCCATCGTGATCGGCGTGCTTTTTGGTTCCTACCCCGCGAACAAGGCCGCGAAATTGCTGCCCATCGAGGCGCTGCGCTACGAGTAAAGCCGAAGCTTCACGGTTTTGCTATACATCCCCCAACAGTGTAGAAAAGGAGCAGGCGTCGCGCCTGCTCCTTTTCTGTGCAGTACCGGCTATATTTGATTAATCGGCTCTAAGCACATCCCACGGCGTGATCATCCCCAGCAGCGGCTGCTCAGCCTCGCCATCCGGCGTGATGAACAGTGCAGCCAGGCGCTTGCCATCCTTCTTGATGCGCTCAAACTCGACCTTCACATCGGCGTAGGTCGCGTGCGCGTCGACAAATCCGTAGCACTCCTGGGTATGTTTATCGATGGGCAGCCACTGAAGAAAATCGCGCACGCGCGTCTGTGGGTTGATCCCTTTGTCGCCCGTGTCCCGAATGCAATAGCTGAATACCGTGCCCATGCTGAACACGCCCACAAGCGCGCCTTTCCCCAGCACCGGCACATGGGAAAAGCCGCGCTTCTCCATGGCGCGCATGACCTCCAGCACCCGCTGCCCAAGGTCAGCCCACAGCAACTGGTCTGACGGAGTGGCAAAATGCATCGCCAGCGGCGGGCGATTGGCGTACTCGATGACCTCATCCATCATCTCAATCAGCGCCTGGGAGGCTTCGATCACCGGATGCCCGCCCAGGTCTGCGTTGTGCGTCAGGATGTTTCGTACCTCGCGGCACAGATTCAGCTGGTCGCGCACCGGCAGACTCTCGGTATCGGCCAGATACTCCATCACGATGCTGACATTGGTGCGCTTGTGGCCCAGATACTTCTGTTCCAGCTGCTCCTCCAGCACGCGGTAACGCTTCAGAAACTCTTCATTGCGCAAAGGCAATCACCTCAATTCACATCATATCACGAATTCAACACCAGCGGCAAGCCCAACCCTTGCGCATTCCCCGATTTTCCATTATACTATATGGCAACGGAACGGGGGTGGTTTCCATGCTGACCATCGGAATTTGCGGCGCCAGCGGCAGCGGCAAGTCCACGCTAGCCAAAGCGCTTTACGAGAGCATTCTGCAAAAGAGCGTCATGATTACCCAGGACTGCTATTACAAGGATCATTCCGATCTGCCCTTCTCAGAGCGTGAACGCATCAACTATGATGAGCCGGACGCCTTTGAGCATGACCTGCTCTATCGCGATATCCTGGATCTCACCCAGGGAAAGCCCATCACCACCAAGGGATACGATTACACAAACCATCTGCGCGCCGATAGCGACGCGCTGATCTATCCTGAAAAGGTGCTGATTTTCGAAGGCATTCACGCGTTCTACGATCCGATGCTCCGGAACATCCTGGACTTCAAGCTGTATGTGCAGGTGGATCCGGACATCTGCCTGCTCAGACGCGTGCGCCGCGACATCAACAAGCGCGGGCGCCACATCGACGGCATCGCCGAGCAGTACCTGTCCACCGTCAAGCCCATGTACGACAAGCACATTCGCGGCTATATGGAGCACGCCGACGTGATTGTGGCGGGCGGCGGCAAGAATAAGAAGATCGTGGATGTGCTGGCGCACTACATCAACTCGGGATTGGTGAATCCGTAAAGGAGTATCCCATCATGGCCGCGTCCGTGCGCTTGCGCAAGCGCACAGTATTCCCCGAACAACTCATTTGACGGAGGTACGTTTCCTTGCAATCCAAACCCAGATTCTCATTTCGAGACAACAAGAAAGTCATCGGCTTCCTGGGCGGCCAGGCGGTCTCCCTGTTCGGCAGTTCCCTGGTGCAGTATGCGCTGATGTGGAACATCATCATGGAGACCAAGTCGGGCACAATGACCGCGCTTTATACCGTTTGCATGTTTCTCCCCCAGATCATCCTGTCGATGTTTGGCGGCGCGCTCGCCGACCGCCACAACCGAAAACTGCTGATCATGCTGAGTGACGGCGGCATCGCCATCGCGACGGTGATCCTGTGCGGCATCATGGTGTTTAGGGATTTGGGCTATGCGCCGGTGTTCATCATTGCCGCGATCCGGTCCCTGGGCGGCGGCATCCAATCCCCCGCGGTTTCCGCGCTGCTGCCGCAAATCGTGCCTGAGGACAAGCTGCTGCGCATGAACACCATCAACGCCATGCTGCAATCGGTCATGATGCTGGTCTCCCCCGCCGCCGCGATGGTGGCAATCCGGCTGCTCCCGCTGCCGGGCGTGCTGCTGATCGACGCGGTGACGGCCGTGATCGGCATCGGCATCCTGCTCCCGATCCACATCCCCACCCATGAGCGCACATCCGCCGAAGAAAAGCACATCTTCCATGAGATGCACGACGGTTACCGATACCTGATGGGCAATCCATTCCTCAGGCGGATGACGCTGTATTACGTGATCTCCAGCATCCTGATCGTGCCCGCCGCCATGTTCACGCCGCTGTATGTCGAGCGCGCGTATGCCCACATCCGGCAGCTGTTGTACTGGCCAATTACAGACAGCGGCACGCTGCTGATGCTCAACGAGATGGTGTTCTTTGTGGGCTCGCTGCTCGGCGGCGCGATCATCTCCGCGTGGGGCGGCTTCAAAAACCGCATCGCAACGCTGAGCATGGGCAGCATCATCTTTGGGCTGGCCACGCTCACGATGGGCTTTCGCCCCGCATTCCTGCTATACTTGGCGTTCATGGCGTTTGCCGGGCTGTCCATGCCTTGCTTCCAGGGGCCGGTGATGTCACTGCTGCAGGAGAAGATTGTGCCCGACATGATGGGGCGCGTGTTCGGCCTGATGCAGATCGCGTCAACATCCATCATGATGTTTGCCAGCCTCGCGTTCGGCATCATGAGCGACCAGTCACCTCTGGAGATTATCCTGGTCGCCTGTGGGCTGCTGTTGGCCGTGATGGGCGTGGTGATGCTGCTGGATAAATCCTTCATGAAGGAAGGCCTGGCCAGGCCCGCAGAATCCATACCGGCGCCTGCCGAAACCTAGGGGCGCATGCATGTTCTATACAAAGAACAGCCGTCTTTGTGCGGCTGTTCTTTTCTTGATGGAATTCGCCATGGCGCGAGGTCTTGAAGGCAAAGCGCCTACCGCGCGCGCTGGCTTACGCGAACGGATTCTCGCTCTTGTACAGCATCCCCTTGGGCTGGTTAAAAGAGATCGTCTCCACGCCCAGCATGTTCAGCACGCTGTATAGCGCCTTGCCCGCATTGCCGAACGCCACGGCGCCGTGGTGCGGGTAACCGTCCTCGATCAGCACGTGGCGGTAGAAGCGGCCCATCTCCGGAATCGCGAACACGCCGATGCCGCCAAACGACTCGGTGGCCACCGGCAGCACCTCGCCCTGAGCCACGTAGCTCTTGAGCACGCTGTCTTTGTTGCCCTGCAGCCGGTAGAACGTGATGTCGCCCGGAATGATGTCGCCTTCCAGCGTTCCGCGGGTGATATCCGGCTCCTTGTCGGGCTCTAGGCCGCGGTGCATGATCAGCTGATACTTCATCTCGCCCTTTGTCAGCTTGCAGATGGGCGTGTTGCCGCAGTGGAAGCCCATGAATACCTCTTGCTCCTGGTACTTGGTCTTCTTGGCGATGCTCTTTTTATACATCTCGAGCGGCACCGAATTGTTGATGTCCAGCAGCGTCACCGGCTCTCCGGTGACGCACAGCCCGATGTACTCGGACAGCGCGCCGTAGATGTCCACCTCGCAGGCCACCGGGATGCCGTTGGCGGTGAGGCGTGAATTCACATAGCAGGGCACGCAGCCAAACTGCGTCTGGAACGCGGGCCAGCACTTGTTGGCCATGGCCACGTACTGGGAAGCGCCCTTGTTGGCCTCGATCCAGTCGAGCAGCGTGATCTCGAGCTGCGCGAGCTTGGGCAGGATGCCGGGCATCTTGTTGCCCGCGCCCAGCTCCTTGGCCATGTCTTTGACAACTTTGTCGATCCGCTTGTCGTCCTTGTGCTGGTTAAACGAAGCGAACAGGTCGAGCTCCGAGTTCTCCTGCACATTGACCCCCAAGCGGAACAGCGGCGCAATGGGCGCGTTGCAGGCAAGGAAATCGTAGGGCCTCGGGCCAAAGGTGATGATCTTGAGGTTGCGGACGCCAATCAGCGCGCGCGCGATGGGCACGAACTGGGCGATCTCGCTGGCGGCGCCTTCCGCGTCGCAAACAGGGTATTCGGGGATGTAGGCCTTCACGCCGCGCAGCTTCAGGTTGTAGCTGGCGTTCAGCATGCCGCACAGCGCGTCGCCACGGCGGCTGGAGAGAACCCCCACGTTCTCCTCGGCGGCCGCGATGAACATAGACGGGCCGTCAAACGCCTGCGCCAGCAAGGTCTCGGGGCCTTCGGGACCAAAGTTACCGAGGAACACCACCAGCGCGTTGACCTTGTTCTTTTTGAGTTCCTCCAGCGCCTTCAGGGCGTCCAGCTCGTTTTCAATGGTGGTCTGAATCTCCACGATCTCGACGCCCGCTTTTTTGCAAGCCTTCACGACCTCAGCGCGGCGCGATTGACTCAGATCGATTGGGAAGCAATCGCGGCTGACCGCGACAATGCCCAGTTTGACGACCGGAATGTTGATCATTGGCTGTATCCTCCATTGCTATGTTGTTGTAAAGATTATATCACACATGCCCGTTCTTCACAATCGACAATTTGCCGATTTTGTCCGCAATGGCTCAAGTTTGTGTCGGTTTGGAAAAACGATTGACTTTTTTCGAATGCCATGCCAAAATGAACTGGTGTAACCCTACAGGAATGGGAGGGGCTGGCATGAAAAAACGCAACCGCCGGGTAGCCTTGCTGCTGCTTGCCGCGCTCGCCATCCCCCTGCTCGCAAGTGCTCAGGAAGAACGCATATGGCCCATCATCGGCAACGCGCCCAGTTGGTTTTGGTTCCAGGGCTACGACCGCAGCATCGGCGCGGTGCGCGACCGCTACAATTTTCTGGTCAATGACTGGAGCACCCGGGAAAACGACCTGCAACCGATCTCTCCTTTGCTCCAGAACGCGGGCATGACCGGCGAGAATCGCTTCGTCTACACCAACAAGAGCAACGACGAGATGTTTCAGAACGAGTTTGTGCAGTTTAAGATCTATGGGCAGACGGACGACGACGGAAAGGTGGAGCGGCTCACGGTGCGCATTGACCCGGTGGCCAAGATGGACCAGGCATATCTGAAATCGGCAGATAAGGTCATGCAGCTGGTGCTGTTCTCCCTGTTCGACAAATTGCCGGAGGAAACCAGCCGCGATTTGGCGCTGGTGTTCCAATACGACGTGCGCCCTTTCAACCCCTGGGATGTCGGGCCGCATTTGCCCATGAAAATCCGCATGGCGCAGGCTGTTGTGGATGGCCAGCTGGTAAACTTCAACGCCAGCGTGATCGATGACGACCACCTGTCGCTGCGCGTGACGCTGAGCGGCCCGGCCAACGACGAGCAGATCGAGCTTGACAAAGAAAATGACCGCTGCAACCGCAAGCTGAACCAGGTCAACACCGAGTGCGTGGATTTGGCGCTGTGCGTGGAAGAGCTGTCTTTCCTGGCGGAAGAAACCCCGCCCAACTGGGACGATCTGTTCGCGGTGTCCGAGCAGCTGAACGAAAACGTGGCCGTCATCGAGGAGCTATGCGCGATGCTGCCGGACCACCCCAAGGCCGTTTCTTATGCCAATCGCATGCAGCTTCACTGCGGACAGTTAGAAGACGAGTATGAGAAGTTTGTAACACTGCTGGCCGCTCGCCAGATCAACGACATCATCGATCTCACCTGGTCCATGCAAAATCAGGCAACGATCATGCAGAACCTGATCAATATGCTGCAAAATTAATCATAAAACCATCGCCTCTCGTCCATCCTAGTTTGGACAGGAGGCGATTTTTTTGTCCGTCATTCCCAACGAAGCCTTGCTAAGATCCGAGCTGAAGGACTCGCTCCAAGAGAACATGGACACGCTATGCAAACTGATGAATCTGCCCGACAACAAGGACGTCGTGGTGCGCGAACTGCGCATTGGTGATGTGGACGCCTGCCTGGTTTTCACGGATGGCATGGCCGGCAATCAGATCATCAACGAGAGCGTGCTGTATCCGCTGCGCGTGTTCTCCGGGCAAATGCCTGTCAACGGATCTGAGCGCGCCTCCTATCTGGTGAAAAACGTGCTGGCTGTGGGTGATACCGATCTGGAGAGCCGAAACAGCGAGCTGGTTATTGCGGTGCTCAACGGCTTGTCGGTGTTAATCATCGACGGCTGCCCGGACGCCGTCGTCATGGAAACCCGGTTCTTCGAGCGACGCGTGGTGGGCAGACCCAACGGCGAGTCGGTGGTCATCGGCGCGCAGCAGGGCTTTGTCGAAAACCTGCGCACAAACATCACACTGATACGGCGCATCGTGCGCTCTCCCTCGCTGATGAGCGAGATGTCCACCGTCGGCAAACTGCTGCCGACCAACTTGTCCATCATGTACTTGAAGGGCGCGGCCAACGAGCAGGTGCTGCAAGAGGTGCGCCGCCGCATCCAGGCGCTGGATGTGGACAGTGTTCCGGACAGCGGCCATCTGATTCAACTGATCGAGGAGCGCCGTTTCACGCTGATGCCCCAGGTTCTGGAGACCGAGCGGCCCGATCGCGCCGCGTACCTCATCGCCGAAGGGCGAATCGCCATTATGGTGGACAACTCGCCCTATGCGATGATCGTTCCGGTGAGTTTTTTTGACTTTATGCAGACGGCCGACGATATGTTTATGCGCTGGCAGTACGCAAGCTTCAACCGCGTCGTGCGCTTTCTTGGCATGCTGATCTCGTTGATCCTGCCATCGCTGTATGTGGCCACGACCCTATACCACTCTCAGATGATCCCGGTGGAACTGCTCTCCTCCATTGCGGAAACGCGCGCGGAGGTGCCTTTCCCGGTGTTGATAGAGCTGCTGATCATGGAGGTATCGTTCTATCTCATCAACGAAGCGGGCACGCGCATGCCCACACAGATCGGTTCCGCGCTGGGCATTGTGGGCGCACTGATCCTGGGGCAGGCCGCTGTGGCAGCCAGCATCCTCAGTCCGATTCTGATCATCATCGCGGCGCTGACGGGCTTGGGAAATTACACCATTCCCGATTACCGCATGGGCATCGCCATCCAGCTGCTGCGCATCGGGCTGCTGTTGGCCGGCTCTATCCTTGGCCTGTATGGCATCATATTGGCGCTGTTTCTGTACGTCTGCGCGCTGTGCTCCATTCAGTCGTTTGGCCAGCCCTACATGGCGCCGCTGGCGCCCTGGCGCCCGCACGACAGCAATGTCTTTGTTCGCGGCGCCAGCTGGAGACAGAACCGGATGCCTTTCATCGTGAATGAAAACGCCTGGCTCAAGCGCACGCCCGAGGGCGAAAAAACGCGTGTTTGGGAGGCGAAGCGCAAATGAACTTCAGCACCAGTCGGCGCGCCATGTTTTCCATTGGGCGGATGGCGATCGCGGTCCGGCTGTTCTCAGCGGCCGTCATGGACGGCGCGCCGCTTGGCAATGCGGGCTGGATTTCCATTTTGATCGGCGGCGTTCTCAGCCTGCCCGTGGTATTGATGATCTCCCTTGTCAGCAAAGGCGCACCGGAAGATCGTCCGCTCACGCTGATCGACCGTGCGTGCGGTCAGTGGGTTCGGCGCGCGTTTTGCTTCGCGATGTGCATGCTTACCGTGTATGAGGCCTCCTGTTGCACGCGCCTGCTCGTTTTAAGCGTGCAGTATGTGGCGTTCGAACAGCTCCCTTTTTACAGCCTGGATATCATCACCATCCTGGTGGCTTGCCTTGGGTGCCTGTGCGGCGCCACCGGCCTGAGCGGCGCTTCCTACTTTGCCCGCTACGCCGTGTTTTGCTCGTTTGTCTTTATGCTGACTTCCCAGTTCAGCGCCATCAACTGGCGCTGGCTCGCGCCCGTGCTGGGGCCGGGACTCACGCCTCTCTGGCACGCCGGGCTCTCTTATGCCGGCATACTTACGTCGGTCATCGTAGTGTGGCTGCTCATGGATGAAGAACACGGCGTCGACCGCACGGGAGGCATGTCGTACAAGAAGACAGGGCCATTCTATATCCTGAAGTTGCTTGGGACAATCACGCTCGCCTGCGCGCTGGCGATGATACTCCTGAGCATGCTGGTTCCTGTCGTGCCGGGCGCGCCCAACGAGCGCGACTTCGCCATCGACAAGCTGCTGGCCAACGGGCGAAACGCGACTTCGATACAGTTCCTGTTGATGGTTGTCTGGTTCATCAGCGGTTGCACGGTGATTCCGTTTTACATTTTCGCCTCTTCGAGCCTGCTCAACAGCACCGTCCCCGTCTTGCCCCCCAAGCTGTGCGTGGTGATCTGCTCAGCCGCCACATTGTTTCTCACCCTCAGCAACCTTGCCGACCGCAACATGATTGACAAGGTGAACGCGATGATACGTTTCCCGGTGTTCACCGCCGTCACGCTCGCAATCTGCGCCGTTCTTCTGATCAGGCAACGGAAGGGAGGGCGCAAACTTGCTCCGCAAAAATAAGGCGGCTCTTTTGGCGATGCTGCTGGTCATCCCGATGTTGTTTTCCGGTTGCATGCCGTCCCTTCAGCCGGAAAACCAGGCGTACGCGCTCAGCATGTCCATCGACAGAACCGATGAAGGCCTGATCGGCGTGGGGCTGCTGTTCTCGAGCAACAACGCTGGCGGCGGTTCTGGCAGCTCTGGCGGTGATTCGGGCGGCGGATCCGAGCAAAAGAAAAGCAACCCTCGCTATTACGCCTATGCAACCACCTTCTTCGAGGCGCTGGATGTCCTGAAATCCTCCACGCCACGCACGCTGAACATGTCGCAGCTGCAATCGGTCATCTTCTCGCAGCGCATCGCCTCAGAACCTGCGTTCAAGGAGCTGATCGAAGATCTGATCCTGTCCAACCACCTGTACGGCTCGGCGAATATTCTGGTCTGCATGGGCAGCGCAAAAGAGCTCCTAGACGCCGACAAGCCGCAAGTGGGAAATCGGCTGGCGGAGGAGTTGTCCAT
This sequence comes from Eubacteriales bacterium, assembly GCA_031549325.1. GTDB lineage: Bacteria > Bacillota > Clostridia > Christensenellales > Aristaeellaceae > JAJDGF01. The sequence goes on from JAVBQA010000045.1 coordinate 69,222, forward strand.
AACGCTGGATCACTACGCCACAACCGGCTATTCCCCATCCAGCAAGCTTGCGAGCCTTTACTATATGATGAACTCGATCTATGGAGATCCCGTCGCGATCCTGGCGGCTATCGACAATCCGAAAAACCCCACACAGGCAGCCACGCCCGGCATCTTAGGGGACGGCCTCCCAGGCTCAATGCTGCAAAAGACAATCGCGCAAAACGAATTCCGGGGCAGCGCACTGATCAAGGGCGACCGGATGGTGGGTGTGCTTGATGGCGACCAGACCCGTTGGCTGCAGATTCTAACCGGCGGCCTGCGCCAGTTTCCCTACATCTGCCAAGGTCAGCCGATGATGATGTATGTGAAATCAGCGTCCAAGGCGCGCGTCAACCTTGACCAAAACCCGATCGTGATCGACATCAGCATGGCGCTGAGCCCGGCTCCCCAGCGAAGAATGCCGGACAAGTATGTGCTCGAGGAACAGATTCGCGCCGAGCTAACGGACCTGATTTCGCATTGTCAATCGCTGGGAGTCGATCCGTTCAACTACGCCGAAATTGCGGCCACCCGGTTTTTGACCATTCAGGATTTCGTGGATTACAATTGGCGCGCGCGCTTTCAGCAAGCAACGATCAATCTGCACATTGATCTGCCCGGCGAGTACAGCTGACCAGCATCCGGCAAGCCCACCCGTGATGGGTGGGCTTTTCGCGCTTGACATTCTTTCGCCAGCGCCTTATGATCTTTGTGGATACGAAGGCAATGAACCCGAAAGTGTGAGAATGGATGATCGAACTGATTGTAAACCCAATAGCGGGCAACGGACGCTCCAAGGAAACAAGAGAGCGTGTTCAGCGCGAGCTGGATGCGCGAGGCATTCCCCATCATCTTTCTGAAACCACGGCGCCCGGACACGCCACAGCGCTTACCAAAGCGGCCATCGATGGCGGCTGCGCCGCGGTGGCGGTGCTGGGCGGCGACGGGCTGCTCAGCGAAGTCTGCGCCGCGTTGCGCGGCACGGGCGTCAAGCTGGTCTTTGTGCCCTGCGGCACCGGCAACGACTTCGCCAAAACGCTCAGGCTGCCCAAAGACCCCGTGCAAGCCCTACTCTTCCAGCTGGATAACCCAGGCCGCCTGATCGACTGTGGCATGGTCAACGAGCACACCTTTCTAAACGTGGCGGGAACAGGGTTCGACATTGAGGTGTTGCTGCAGACCGAGCGCCGAAAGGGAGGGTCTTTCCCCTACCTGGTCGGGCTGATCACCGGCTTGAAGCACTTCAAGACCTTTGAAGCCGAGATCACCATCGACGGCGTTCCTGAGCGCGGGCGCTATACGATTGTGTCGGTGGCCAACGGCCAGTATATGGGCGGCGGCATGCACGTAGCGCCGCTGGCCGATCCTGCCGACGGCTTATTTGACGTGATGCTGATCGAGGCGCTGCCCAAATGGAAGTTCTATTTGCTCGTGCCCTTTTTCCCGCCGGGGCTGCACCGGCACTTGCGCTGCACCCGCCGCGTCCAGGCGCGGGAGGTGCTGGTCCGGTCTGGCAATGGATTCATGGTGCAAATCGACGGCGAGCTCAAGCGGGTTCAAGAGGCGCGCTTTGCCCTTCAACCCGGCGCGATTCAGGTGGGGTGCTGATTCAAGAGGGTCGCCGGCGGGTATATAAAGCATACAAAGAGAAGGAGGGTTGCTGTCATGAAAAATGAGAGGGTTTTCTACCGCTGTCAGCTGTGCGGCAATATCGTGGGCGTGATCGAGCAGACCGGTCCCGTGCCCGAGTGCTGCGGACAAGCCATGACCAAGATTGAACCCAACACGACCGACGCATCCCTGGAGAAACACGTGCCCGCGATGACCAGAGAAGGCAAGCACCTGACCGTGCAGGTGGGCTCGGTGCCGCACCCGATGACCGAGGAACACCACATCGCCTGGGTCGCCGTGGCGCAAGGCCCGCGCACCCAGAGGTATGAGCTCGGGCACACCGAGGCGCCTGGCGTGAAGTTCCACGTGGAGGACGGGCCGCTGACGGTGTACGCCTACTGCAACCTGCACGGGCTGTGGAAAGCCGAGGCATAGAGCAAACCGAAAAAAACAGACGGCCAAAGGCTGCCCTACGGATGCGCGGGGTGAATCTGCGACAGATTCCCATTCCGCTTGTCCCGAAAGGGTAGCCTTTGGCCGTTTATTTACCATTCAAACGTGTTCTCGATGATGTTGGGGAGCAGCCGGTAGATGTTCATGCCTGCCAACGCGTCAAAGTGCCTTTTCAGCTCCAGTGTGGCGCGCCATTTGATGGGCGCGACTTCGTTCACACCGTAACGCACACCCACGTCAAACAGCCGCTTCTCAATCAGGATGCCGCCGTTCACCAGTGACACCGAATCACACAACTGGATCAGCTTGTCATATTCGGTGTACGCGCGGCTTGTGATGAAGTTCTCAATGAAACTGTACGCCTCCGGACTGATCTCGATCTTTCCCATGAAACTGTCCATTCGCTGCACCGGAAACGAGTGCGTCAGGCACACGGCCGCCGCGTCGTCAAACCCCTGCTCCATCAGGTACCGATAGCCGGCCCAAATGTGCAGCATGTCGCAGCGCCCCACGCGCCGCCCGATGTCATGCAGCAGCCCCATGGCGAATGCCGCGTCCGCATCCAGCCGGCAGGCCTCCGCGATCAGGTGCGCGTTCTCGGCCGCAGATTCGCTGTGCTCAATCCAACGCCCGGGATTCATCGACGACGCTTCTGTCAGCATTTCCTTCGCCTGTGAGACCGTTGGCACCTTCAGCATCCGTCTCGCTCCAATCCTCGGGCAGCTCGCGCTCGAAGTAGTCGGCAACGCCCTGCGCCATGCCGTTGCACAGCAGCCGCTGGTACGCCGGGTCGTTCAGTTTCTCATCTTCATCCGGATTCGACATGTACCCGGTCTCCACCAGAATGCTGGGCACCTCGGACCAGTTCAGCCCAGAGTAAATATCACGCTTGAAAATGCCGTCTTTGCGCGCGCCGGTGGCCGCGACCATGGCGGGCAGGATGCGCTCGGCCGCGGCATAGCTGTCCTTCGCGATGCTGCCAGTCTTGGTCACATACAACCCGATGCCGTTCTTGCTCCTGACATCGACTCCGTTGCAGTGGATGCGCAGCACCAGGTCGGCCCCCCACTCGTTCATCATCTGGGCGCGCTCGATGTTGCTGATGTCCACGTCGTTGGTCTCGCGAGCCATCAACACCTCCGCGCCAAGGCGTTCCAGCATGTCCCGCAGCATCAGCGACATCTCCAGCGTCACCTTGTACTCGGGCACCTTTGTCCGCACGCCAGTGGTGCCGCTGGCCACTTTGGGCTTCTTTTCCTTGCTGCCCGGAGACACCGGCTCCTTGTCGCCGTTCATTTTCTTTTGGTGGCCTGGGTCGATGCCGATCTTTAGCCCCGCCAGCGGACCCGGAACAGGCGTGGGTTCAGGCGTCGCGATGGGCTCGGTCGTCGCGATGGATTCGGTCAGCTGGCCCTCGACGGATTTCAGCGCGCCGGTCACCTCGTCATACTCGGTCTTGGGCGCTTCCGTCGGTTCCGGGGTAGCTGTCGGCGTAATGACAGGCATGGGACTAGGCGTCGGCAAATGGCTTGACATTGGCGCCGGGCTGGGCGAAGACGTTGGCGTGGCCACCTGCTCCGCATCCGGCGTCCGGTTCAGTTTGTGCCCCAGGATTTGGGCAAAACCAAAGCCCGCGACCAGCACGATCGCGAGCGAAATCAGCATTAGGGGGAGCTTGTTCTTTTTTGCGCGCCGGTTGTTTTTCATGCCTCGCGTACCTCCGGAAGTTTCTGTCTATTTGGACAGGGGGCACGCCCTTTTGGTTCCCTCAAATGGCTTGGCGACTCATGCGCTTGTCCTGCGTCGCCATGCCGCGGATGATCTCGGCCGCGTGCTCCAGCTCTAGCATTCGGATCTGGCCGTAAGGCGCGTTGAGCAGCAGCTCAATCGCGTTGCGGTAAGCGCTGATCAGCTCCAGGATGTCGGCCTCGCCGTTCTCATCGCGCGCCCGGGAGATGGCGTTAGCCACCTCGTCGGTCATGCAGTTGTTTAGCATCAGGATGATGCGGCTGACGCCCTCTGGATGGGCGCTATAAAACAGCTTGTTGTCTATGCCCTCAAACACAATGCGGGTGACCAACGGCAGATACAGCCGCACAGTGGCGCGCTGCAGCGTGTCCTTCAGCTGAACGGAACCATCGCGATAGATCACACGCACCATGAGCCCCACAAAATCCATGCTGCTCTGCCCGAAGAAAAACCCGGCGGCAAACATGGTGTTTAGTTTGTCGATGGCATTGCCGCGGCACGCGTTCACTGACGCCTCGCACAGCTGGTAGCCGCTCTCGCAGCGCTGTTCGCAGATGGCCTCCAAAAGCGCCATTTTCGATTCAAAATGGTGATAAAAACCGCCTTTTGACATGTTCATGGCATCCAACACGTCCTGTACGGACGTGTGCTCGTAGCCATTCTCATAGAATAGGCGCTCAGCTGTCTCCACGATAGCCTGTCTGCGTGCGTCGCCCTTGCGCATGGGTAAACCTCCCAATGGTCTTTTTTCTCGGTTTGTTTTTAGACGCCGGTCTGTTTTAGTATTATAGCGTGGCCAGAAAAATATGTCAATAGATTATTTCAAAATTATTGCATTTCAATTGAGATTGATTTTCTATTGATCTCAAAATATTACGTATTCAATACAAAAGAACCGGTCGCCCGGTTCTTCAGTCTTTGTTTATACCCGCTTGCTGGATTTCTGGCGGGGGCGCTTGCGCTTATCGGGCTTTTTGTCGGCGGGATTCGTCGCTGGCCTTCCGCCCGGCTGGGGCTTCTTCCCCACCTCCCGAAACCCGATCAGGGAGCCCGGCCCAAAACCGATCAGATCCTGCCGCCCGGCTTTCTTCAGCGCTTCCAGCACCAGCGGGCGGTTGTGGGGTGCGCCTGGCTGCATCAGCGCGCGCTGCAGCGCCTTGGCTCTCGGATCCCGCTCAACGAACACCGGCCTGAGCGTGCGTGGATCCAGGCCCGTCCAGAACATCGCCGTGGAGAGCGTGCCGGGCGTCGGATAAAAATCTTGTACCTGCTCGGGCCGCAGCCCGCTCTTTTTTAGGTAAATCGCCAGCTCGATGGCGTCCTGCAGCCGCGCGCCCGGGTGGCTGGACATGAAGTACGGCACCAGAAACTGCTTTAGCCCGGCGCGCGCATTGGCCTCCTCGTACTTCTCTCGGAACCGCTCGAACACAAGCGCGTCGGGCTTGCCCATCAGCTCCAGCACACCGGGCACGATGTGCTCGGGGGCCACCTTCAGCTGGCCGGACACGTGGTGCTCCACGAGTTCCCGCAGGAACGGGCTGTGCTTGTCCAGCAGCAGATAGTCATAGCGCACGCCCGAGCGGATGAACACCTTCTTCACGCCGGGCAGCTCGCGAAGCTCCCGCAGAATGGACACGTACTCGCCGTGATCCACCTCCAGATTCTTGCAGGGTTTTGGCGACATGCACTGCCTGTCCTTGCACGCGCCGGCTTTCAGCTGCTTTCGGCAGGCGGGTTGCCGGAAATTGGCCGTTGGCCCGCCCACGTCATGAATATATCCCTTGAAGCCGGGCAGCCGGGTGAGCATCCGCCCCTCCTCCACGATGGATTTTTTGCTGCGGGAGGTCACGATGCGCCCCTGATGAAACGTGAGCGCGCAGAAGCTGCACGCGCCAAAGCAGCCGCGCGTGCTGGCAATGGAGAACTCGACTTCGGAAAGCGCGGGCACGCCGCCCGCCTCGTCGTACATTGGGTGCCAGGTGCGCGCGTATTTCAGCGAATAGGTTCTGTCCAGCTCCTGCTGGGTGAGCGGCATGGCGGGTGGATGCTGCACAAGGAAACGCTTCCCATGCAACTGGCAGATCCCCTTGCCTCGCACCGGGTCCTGCTCGTCGTATTGCACGCGGAACGCCTCGGCATAGGCGCGCTTGTCCTTGGATACGACTTCAGCCGACGGCACCTGTATGTACCCTTTGGGCGCTTCGGTCCGCAGCACGCAGGTTCCGGGGATGCCGGATTCGCTGATGGGATTGCCCGATTCCAGAAAGCGCGCCGCCTCAAGAACAGTGTTCTCCCCCATGCCATACATCAGCAGATCCGCGCCGCTGTCCACCAGAATGGAGCTTCTGACCTTGTCGTCCCAGTAGTCATAGTGCGCGAACCGGCGCAGGGATGCCTCCACCCCACCGATTAGAATCGGCACATCGGGGAACGCCTCGCGAATGCGGTTACAATACACAATCGTGGCGCGGTCAGGGCGCAGACCGGCCTTGCCGCCCGGCGAGTACACATCCTCTGATCGCGGCTTCTTGGCCACGGTGTAATGGTTCACCATGGAGTCGATCACGCCCGCGCTCACCAAAAACCCGAGCCTTGGCTGCCCGAACTTGGCGAACTCGCGGACATCGCGCCAGGCTGGCTGGGGCAGCATCGCCACCTTGTAGCCTGCCTTCTCCAGCACGCGCGAGATGATCGACAGCCCAAACGACGGGTGATCCACGTAAGCGTCGCCCGTCACATACACGAAATCAGGGCACGCCCAACCGAGTTTGTGCACTTCGTGGGGTGTCACCGGTAAAAAATTGCTCGCCATCATTGCCTCACTTCTGTTTCGGTCATCTGCTCTACCACCCGCTCCATCATCTGCACCGCGCCGCGCACCAGATCCTCGGGCGTTCGCTTGGCGTCGGAATACAGGAGCGCCGATTCCTTGCCCGCCGACAGCCGCACGTGCTTCTCAAACGGCTTCAGCGCGTCGATCAGCCGCATCACGTCCAGATCCGCCGCTGGCGAAAAGCGCAGCGCCAGTTGGTTGGCGCGCTGGGTCACGCTGTCGATTCCAATCTTCTGGCACAGACTCTTTAGGTGCGCGATGTCGATCAGGTTCATGACCGGGCGCGTTGGGTCGCCAAAGCGGTCGATCAGTTCCTCGAGCAAATCCTCGCGCGCGGCGCGGTCTTCTATGCTTGCGATCTTCTTGTACATCTCCATGCGCATCAGGTCGCTTGTCACGTACTCGGTCGGCAGGTACGCGTCGATCTTCAGCTCGACCTTCGTCTGAATGTCGCCCTTGCTCACATCGCCGCGCAGCTCGCGCACCGACTCCTCGATCATCTTAACGTACAGATCATATCCGACCGACGCCATGTGGCCGCTCTGCTCTGCACCCAGCAGGTTGCCCGTGCCGCGAATTTCCAAATCGCGCATGGCGACACGGAAGCCCGAGCCAAACTCCGTGAACTCACGAATGGCCGACAGGCGCTTGTCTGCCGTGTCGGTCAGCACCTTTCTGGGGTTCACGGTGAGGTAGGCGTACGCCAGCCGGTTGCTGCGCCCCACGCGACCGCGCAGCTGGTAGAGCTGAGAGAGCCCGAAACGGTCGGCGTCACACACGATCAGCGTATTGGCTGAGGGCACATCCAACCCCGCCTCGATGATCGTCGTGCACAGGAGCACGTCATACTTGCCCTCGTAGAAATCCAGCATCACGTCTTCCAGCATCTGCTCGCGCATCTGGCCGTGTCCGATCGCAATGCGCGCCTCCGGTACCAGCCGCTTCAAGCGCTCATACATCATATCGATCGACTGCACCCGGTTGTACAGCACATAGACCTGCCCCTCCCGCGCCATTTCGCGCAGGATTGCATCGCGCACCAGCCCGTCCTGATATTCCAGCACATAGGTCTGCACCGGGTAGCGCTCCTCGGGCGGGGTCTGCAGCAGACTCATGTCGCGGATGCCCACCATGGACATGTGCAGCGTGCGCGGAATCGGCGTGGCGCTAAGCGTCAGCACGTCGATATTGGCCTTCATTTGCTTGATGGCTTCCTTGTGTTTCACGCCAAACCGCTGTTCCTCATCCACCACCAGCAAGCCCAGTGATTTGAACTGCACGTCTTTCCCCAGCAGCCTATGCGTGCCCACCACCACGTCCAGTTCGCCGCTCTTCAGCGATTCGAGGGCCTGCTTCTGTTCGCCGGGCGTGCTGAAGCGCGACAGCGACGCCACGCGCACCGGCAGCCCGTCGAATCGCCGTTTCATGGTATTCAGATGCTGCTGGACCAGGATCGTGGTGGGTGCCAGCAGCGCGGCCTGCCTGCCGTCCATGACGCACTTGAAGATGGCGCGTAGCGCAACTTCGGTCTTACCATAGCCCACGTCGCCGCACAGCAGCCGGTCCATCACCCTGTCCGATTCCATGTCGCGCTTGATGTCCTCGATGGCCAGGATCTGGTCCTGCGTTTCCTCAAAATCAAACCGATCCTCGAACTCGCGCTGCCAGGGCGTGTCCGGTGAAAACGCGTGGCCGATGGAGCTTGTGCGCGCGGCGTACAGCTTGACCAGCTCCCCCGCAATCTCGCGGATGGAGGACTTCACCTTGGCCTTTTGCCGCTGCCACTCACCGCCGGACAAGCGGTTCATCTTGGGCGGCTCGCCCTCGGAACCAATGTATTTCTGAACCCTGTCCAGCTGGTCAGTGGGCACATACAGCTTGTCGGAGCCAAGGTACTGGATGTGCAGAAAATCGCGCAGCGTGCCCTCGCTGGACAGACGCACCGTGCCCATGTAGCGCCCGATGCCGTGGCTCTCGTGCACCACGTAGTCGCCCACGTTCAGGTCGGTGAACGCCGCGATCTTCTCGCCGGACATGGCCTTTGCGTGTGATTTGGCCTTGGATGCGCCAAAGACGTCGCCCTCGGTCAGGATGGCGAATTTGACGCCCGGATACAGGAAGCCGCGCGTCAGCCCCTGTGGCAGGATGATCGGTTCCCCAGGCGTGAGTTCCTCAGGCGGCTGCTCGAAAAACTCGGCGCTGACGCCCATCTCAAACAGCGTCTTGTTCAGCCTGCCGCCGCGCGCCACACCGCCCGAAAGCAGCGCCACGCGCCAGCCGTCCTCCATCCAGCGCTGCAGGTCGCGCGTGAGCTCGTGCAGGCTTCCCTGGTAGGCTGCCGCGCCCACGCCGTCAAAAGCCACCAATGACTTGGGCTTGAAGTCCTGCTCGGTGCGGGCAAACGGATGGGTCAGCAGCAGCTGGCGGTGATCCAGCGCGGGCAATAGCTGGTCAAAAGTGATCAGCAGCTCGGCCTGCTGAGGCATGGCTTCGTCTTGCCCAAGCGCCACTTTGAAAAGCTCCTGGAATTCCAGCATCCGGTTATCCATGCGCTCGCGCAAGCGCTCGCTCTGATCCAGCACCACGAGCGGATCGTCAAAATAATCCAGCAGCGTGGCGGTCCGCTCCAGCAGAATGGGCATCAGCATCACGGCGCCATCGAAGGCGTGTCCTGATTTCAGTGCGTCCAGCCGATACGCGAAGTTGCGCCCGAGCTGAGTGCGCATTATCTGGGAAGGTCTCTGTTCCTCTGGCTTTGCGCCCTCTGTCTCCTCGTCCACCAGCCCCCAGAAATCCTCCGAGGGCATCAGGTTGTACGCCCGCTCCAGCTCCTTTTGACGGTCCACGCGGGCATGCTTGCGAAAAGACCGCGCCTGCTCGAGCGCCACCTGCAGCCGCTCGGCGGCCAAGCTAGCCTCGTCTTCGGTCAGCAGCAGCTCGGACGCCGGATAAATCGTCGCTACGTCGCGCTTTGCCGTGGAGCGCTGGGTCATCACGTCGAAGTCCCGCAGCGAGTCCACCTCGTCGTCAAAGAACTCCACGCGAATCGCACCCGTCTCACCCACCGGAAACACATCCAAAATACCGCCGCGCAGCGCGCACTGGCCCCGCGCCTCGGCCACGTCCTGCCGTTCGTAACCCGCCGCGATCAGCTGCTTCATCAGCTCGTTCGGGTCCAACCGCTGCCCGGACTCGAGGGTAATGACACTCTGCCCGAATCGCTCCCTTGGCATCAGCCGATGCATCAGCGCGTCGGCGGGCACGATCAGCGCCCTGAGCTCGCCCATCAGCGCCGCGCCCAGCGCCTCGATGCGGCGCATGGTGATCTCACGGCTGGAGGCCGCCGTCCGCAGGAACGACACCTCCCGGGCAGGAAACAGCATGACCTTTCCGCCGAGCAGCAGCGACAGGTCCTCCACCATGCGCTGGGCGGTAAGGTCGTTGGGCGTAACGAGGATCAGCAGCTTGCCCAGCTCGCGCTGCAGCGCGGCCAGCACGTGGTTGCGCTGGCTGTCGTCGATGCCATAGGCTTCGTGCACGCCGCCCTGCGCGAGGTTGCCCAGCAGCGTTTGAAACGCGGGCAATCCGCAGAGCGGCGAAAACAGCAGATTTAGTGAGTCTTGACTCATTCTACCTCCGTCGGCTTGATGGAATTGGCAAACGTAGCGGCCTTTTGGACGCCCTCTTTCACGAGGATTTCAATCGCCTCGGCGGCACGCCGGTAGGCATCAAACGCGGTGTTTCGCTCGTCCGGCGTGTCATAGCCTGTCAGCACGTAGTCGGACAGATCCCAGCCCGCGGGCGGACGGCCGATCCCGACGCGCACGCGCGGAAAGTCGTCCCTGCCCAGCAGATAGATGATCGACTTCATGCCGTTGTGCGTGCCTGAGCTGCCTTTGGCGCGCACGCGCAGCTGCCCAAGCGGCAGATCCGTGTCGTCATACACCACGATCAATTGGTCATATTCCGGCTTGTACCAGTTGCAAAGCGCAACCACGCTCTCGCCGCTCAGGTTCATATACGTCTGTGGCAACGCCAGCACCACGCGCTCGCGCCCGATCAACCCTTCGCCCACAAGCGCCTTACACTTCGACCTGCTGATCTGTATGCCGAGTTTATCGGCCAGGATCTCCAGCACGTCGAACCCGGCGTTGTGGTGGGTGCGCTCATACTTGCGCCCTGGATTCCCCAGCCCCACGATCACGAACATGTGACGAACCTCCAAAACAGCGCTATGGCGGGGAGACAAATGCATCCCCCCGCTGCCGAAGTAAATCTTATATATTATACCAGAGCCGGGGCGAATTTCTCAACAAAACGCGTCCGATGGCTCAATCTTAACAATTCCACGCGACGGATCCACTTCTTTGAGCACCAGCAACGACAGCGCACTGTCCACGCATTTTTTCTCGGGCTGGGCGGTTGCGATCATCACGGATGAGCCCACCACCTCGGCCTCAAACTCGTGCATCATGTCCATCATGCCGCGCAGCGTGCCGCCGCCTTTCATGAAATCGTCCACAATCAGCACGCGCTGCCTGGGCGCAACCGACCGGCGCGCGAGCGCCATGGTCTCGATGCCGCCCGAGCCTGCCACATAGTTGATCTTGACCGCCGGACCCTCGTAGGCGCGGGAATCCCTGCGGGCGATCACCAGCGGAACGTCCAGCAGACGCGCGGTCATCAGCGCGACCGGAATGCCCTTGGTTTCCATGGTGAGCACCAGGTCGGGCCGCGCGTCATAGTATTGCTGGGCCAGGATCCGCCCCATCAGCTCGGTGGTGTCGGTCTCTGCGGTGACGTCAGACGTGTACAGAAACCCGCCCGGCAGGATGCGCGCCGGATCCGTGAGCCGCGCAGCCAGCCGCTTGAGCTCGGTGATCGTCTGTTCCATGGTGATCGTGGCGCGGTAGCGCACGCCGCCCGCCGCGCCCGCAACCGTGACCAGCTCGCCCTGTTCGAAGCGCTCGAACGACTGGCGCAGAATGTCGATGTCCTCGCTGATGGTGGATTTGGCCGCGCCAAACCGCTCGCAAAACGTGCTCAGCGTGTGGATGCGATTGGGCGTCGAGGTCAAAAGCCGGGTCATGGCGCCCAGCCGCTCGTTGCGCTTGATTCGTTCCATGCTCTCAAACCCTCAATTTCCGAATAATTCTTATTTAAAGTTAATTATAATTCAGATTTGTGCGCTTCTCAAGCATGAATGTTCGGTTTTTGAAGAAACAAACACAACTTTAACCTGGGTTTGTCCCGGATTGCGCGCGCGGACTTGATGAACACGCAACCTAGGCGTATAATAGGAAAAGCATATCATGCGAACCAGAAACATACTGTCAAACACGGCGCGGGTCGCTTTTTGCATCCGCGCAAGTAAGGAGCAAACATGGCGCATATCAAAGATTATCAGGGCAAGCGCGTGCATTTCATCGGCATCGGCGGTTGCTCCATGTCGGGGTTGGCGCAGCTGCTGCACAGCCGCGGCTATTTCGTCACCGGATCGGATCGCGATCAGAGCCACAAAACCGACGCGCTGATCAGCCACGGCATCAAGGTGGACATCGGCCACAAGGAACATCAAGTGCACGGCGCGGACATTCTGGTCTACACCGCCGCCATCCCCGAGCACAACCCGGAGCGCACCGAGGCCGAGAAACTTGGCATCCCCGCCCTCGAGCGCGCAACCCTGCTGGGCCAGCTGATGGAGGGGTATCAGAACGCGATCGGGATCTCCGGTACCCATGGCAAGACCACGACCACCGCCATGATGGCGCAGGTGTGCGTGGAGTGCGGGCTTGATCCAACTGCGCACTTTGGCGGAGAACTGGACGCGGTTGGCGGCTCCACGATCCAGGGCAGCGAGCAGATTTTCGTGGCGGAGGCCTGCGAGTTTGCGGGCAGTTTTTTAAGGTTCCACCCCACCATTTCCGTGATCCTGAACATCGACGAGGATCATCTGGACTTTTACAAGGACATCGACCACATCGAGGCGGCCTTTCTGGATTTTGCAAAGCTGACGCCCGAGGACGGCGGATGGTGCGTGAGCTGCGGCGATGATGAGCGCGCACTGCGCGTGATGAGGGGGAGCGGCCGCGCCGGGCTGAGCTTCGGCCTTTCAGAGCACAACGATATTCGCGCCGAGCAGATCTCCTATGACGAGCTGGGCC